>CACHDH010000012.1 GCA_902578515.1 uncultured marine group I thaumarchaeote
GTGGACCTGTTACTGAAATTATAAATGAATCACCGTCGTTTGATAAAATTCCAATTTTAAAATCATGGCCAAAGGACGCAGGAAAATTCATTACATTTGGACTTGTTGCTACAAAACATCCTGAGACTGGTGTAAGAAATTTAGGTGTTTACAGAATACAAATAGTTGATAGTGCACATGCATTGATGCATTGGCAAAAACACAAGCGCGGAGCTGCACATTATGACATTAAAAAAGAAAAAGAAAACAAAATTGATGCTGCTATAATTATAGGTGGTGAACCTGCAACTGTTTTCTCTGCAGTAGCACCTGTACCAGAAGGACTTGACAAGTATCTTTTTGCTGGTATTACCAGAAAAAAAGGAATCAAGACTGTAAAATGTAAAACAGTAGATCTTGAGGTTCCTGCTAATGCTGAGATGATATTAGAAGGATATGTTGATTCTACTGACATTAGGAATGAGGGACCATTTGGTGATCATACAGGTTTTTACACACCACAAGAACCATTCCCAACATTTACACTTACAGGAATAATGCAAAGAAAAAATCCTATCTATCTAACAACTGTAGTAGGCAAACCAATCTTAGAGGATGCATATATTGGAAAAGTAATTGAACGTTCATTTTTACCGCTGATAAGAATGCTACATCCAGAAGTAGTTGACTTTAGCATGCCTCCTGCTGGTTGGTTCCAAGGAATGGCAATAGTTTCTATAAAAAAACGATATCCAGGTCAGGCAAAAAAAGTCATGATGGGATTATGGGGTATGGGCCAATTGGCACTAACTAAGATGATCATAGTAGTTGATCACGAAGTGAATGTACATGACATTAATGATGTAATCTGGGCAATCACAACTAAAACGGATGCTGCACGTGATATAACCATCATAGATAATGCACCAACAGATACTTTGGATCCTGCATCACCTATTGTTAATCTGGGTTCAAAATTAGGAATAGATGCAACACAAAAAACTAAGGAAGAAGGTTTTGAACGAGTTATTCAAGAAGAAGTTAAGGTTGATGATGATACAAAGAAGATGGTTGACTCGAAGTGGTCAAGCTATGGACTTTGATGTACACAGACAGTTTGATAGAAATTATCTCTTTCCTCTGCATTATACCCAATCTGATGAATAGAATCAATAATATTCTTATCAGTAAGTTCTGTGGAACGGGAGCCAGTACATGATACAACTTCCTCACCAATCAGCGTTCCACCAAAGTCATCAGCACCATATTGTAATGCCAATTGAGCCATTCCAATACCATTTGTTAGCCATGATGATTGAATGTGTGGAATTAATCCATCGAATACAAGCCTAGATATCGCAATCATCTTTAGAAGTTTGACTCCACCAGCACTGAAATTAATCACTCCCTCTTTTTGCATCTCGGTATTATTTGGTTCAAAACTCCAAGGAATAAATGCCATAAAAACACCAGTCTTTTTTTGTAATTCTACAATTTTTCTAAAGTGTTCAGCAATGTCACGATTTGACTCAACATGCCCATACATCATAGTAGCAGATGCTGGAATTCCAATATCATGTGCCTCTTCTATAATACGTAACCATTCATCACTCATAATTTTTTTTGGGCTGATGATCTCTTTCACATTATCGGTTAAAATTTCAGCTCCAGCTCCAGGTAAAGATTGTAATCCTGCATCCTTTAATCTGGACAAAATCTCCTTTGTTGATGATTTTTCAACTTTAGCAATTGTATCGATTTCAGATGTTGATAATCCATGTACACCAACTTGCGGAAATTTTTTTCTGATCATTCTGAACGAATCTTCATAATATTCAATTCCAAGGTTCGGGTTGTGTCCGCCTTGAATCAGAACCTGTCTTATCTTAAACAGATCATATGCAGTTTTTACACGCGATTCAATTTCATCTAAAGTTAATGTGTAAGATTCGTCATGGTTAGGCGGTCTGTAAAATGCACAAAACTTACAGTCAGTTATACATACGTTAGTATAGTTAAGAATTATATTATTTACAAAAGATGCTTTCTTGCCAAATTTATTACGTGTTAAAGTTCCAGCTACTAAACCCATCATAGATACATTATCTGATTCAAGTAATCTTATGTAATCATCATATTCCGGTCTTATTCCCTGAAGAGAGTTTTCAAGTATATCCTTAATTTCAATATCGTTAATTTGATTAGTAATTTGACTCAATTCAATTATGATATTTTTTTATGGCTATTTAATTCTTGAAGAGCGGAAGGTCTGGCTATAATTTTTAAGTAGCATACGAAAATTATACCATCTATGGCAAACGGAACTGATATTCGACTAAATAGAATTTTAAGAAAAGGAAGAATGCTTTGCATTCCAATGGATCATGGTATATCAAATGGTCCTATGGAAGGACTTGAAAAGCCACATTCAATGATCTACAAATGTGAAAGCCATGGAATTACTTGTGTTATAGTTAACAAGGGTATTATCAAAACAATGCCAAGACCACCCAAAGTAGGTCTCTTAGTTCATTTTTCTGCAAGTACATCGCTCTCCACTGCACCAAACAGAAAAATTCTTACTGGTTCAGTTAAGGAAGCATTACGACTTGGTGCTGATGGTGTATCATTACATATCAACATAGGTGGGAAGGAAGAACCAGAAATGCTTGCTGATTTGGGAACTATTTCTGAACAATGCCATGAGTGGAATATGCCGTTACTGGCAATGATGTATCCTAGAGGTGAAAATATTAAGAATCCACATGATCCTGAAGTTGTAGCACATACTGCGAGAATTGGAGCTGAATGCGGCGCCGATATTGTTAAAACATTATACACTGGGGACATTGATTCGTTTTCAAAAGTGGTTGAAAGTGTTCCTGTACCAGTTGTTATTGCTGGTGGTCCAAAAGCTAAAACTGACATGGATGTTTTACAAATGACAGAAGATGCTATGGCAGCTGGTGCAAAGGGTGTAACTTATGGAAGAAACATATTCGCACACAAGTCACCTGAAAAAATTGTAGAAGCTCTTGCAGGTATAATATTCAAAAATCAAACAGCAAAGGAAGTGGCTAGTATAATTGGCAATTAATAAACAGATAATCATACAACCGAAAGTTGCTAGAAACCATCTTGCAAAATTTATTAAAAATTTGGAAGATGAAGGTATTAGAATGGTTTTTGCGGATCCAAAAAGTTTAGGAAAGACAAAAGTACAAACAATTTTTCCGTCACAAAACGCTGATTATGTAATTTTGGACAAGCCAACTGCTAAAAAACCCAAAGGAAAGAAGGTTGGAAGAAAATTCAAGGTTTTATCAAATAATGACATTGAAAATATTCTTGATTCTGCAAAAAAAGGATTAGACTTTGTTATAATAGAAGTAAAGGATTGGAAGATAATCCCAATAGAAAATATTATTGCAAAACTTCACAAAATGCATACTAAGATTTTTTCTATAGCAAGAAATGCAAAAGAGGCAAGAAAGATGTTTTCCATTTTGGATGTTGGTGTGGATGGTGTAATTTTCAATACAGGTTCAATGAATGAAGTTAAACAGGCATTAGTCTATTTAGGCACAAAAAACTTTGAACTCAGTACTGCAAAGATATTAGAAATTCAAGAGGTTGGTGACGGTGAGAGAGTGTGTGTTGACACAGCATCTATGTTGAATAGAGGTGAGGGCATGCTGATTGGTAGTAGAGCTAACTTCTTGTTTTTAGTGCATAACGAATCTGTTGGCTCGTCATTCACCTCTCCTAGACCATTTAGAGTTAATGCTGGTGCAGTCCACTGCTACACACTAGCACCAGATGGTACTACAAAGTATCTATCTGAATTAGAAACTGGTGTGGAAATATTAGTACTTAATTCTAAAGGACAAGCAAGACGTGCAGCAATAGGAAGATGCAAGATAGAAAAAAGACCAATGCTAATGATCAAGGCTAAAGTTGGGGATGAAATAGGTGGTATCATAGCTCAAGATGCAGAAACAATTCGTTTTGTAAAATCTAATGGACAATTGGTATCTGTTACCCATCTAAAAAAGGGTGATTCAGTTCTAGTGCACTCAAAGCCTGCAACTGGTAGACATTTTGGAATGGAAGTGTCTGATGAATATATTTTAGAGAAATAAAAAATGGCATACAAGACATGTGTTAGTATTGCTGAAAAGACTCCAAAAAAACTCAAACAAACTCTTGCAAAGGCACTAAAAAAATCAGATTACGCTGAAATAAGATTTGATTTTTTGAATCCAAATGCTGTTCCAGAGGCATTACATCTAATAAGAAAGGATTTAGGCAGATGTGTTAGTACATTAAGACCAATACGTGAGGGGGGAAAATTTTCTGGTAATGAAAAAAACAGGATTTCTATCATAAAATTAATTGCAGAATATGACCCATTTTTGCTTGATATAGAATACAATACGCTAAGGAAAAATAGAAATTTACAACGTTATTTGAAAAATACTGACACATCCTTGCTTGTCTCTTGGCATAATTTCAAACAAACTCCCACTGTTACAGTATTAAAAAAGAAATTATTAGAAATGAAAAAATTTTCAAACAATATCAAAATAGTTACAATGGCAAGATCGGTTAATGACGGATCACGAATACTATCACTGTACAATAACAGTAAGAATGTAAAACTAATTGCATTTTCAATGGGAAATTTTGGAAAGATGTCACGATTACTCTGTCTACTTTTAGGCAGTCCGTATACGTACGTATCATTGGGTAAACCAATAGCACCAGGGCAATTTAGCTTGGATGAGGTTAAATCAATCTTTACAGGAAGAAAATAGATGTCTAACACATATGCTGTAATAGGTGATCCAATAGATCACTCATTATCTCCAAATATACACAATGCTGCATTCCGCCAATTAGGATTAGACCATACCTACATTGCATACAGAATACCAGCTGGCGAACTTTCTGCTGGAATCGGAGCGTTAAAAAAAATAAAAATTTCTGGATTTAATGTAACAATTCCTCATAAAATTGAAATGATGAAGTTTTTGGATGAGATGGATACAACTTGCAAAGTAATCGGTGCTGTAAACACAGTACTAAATGAAGATGGAAAGCTTAAGGGCTATAACACAGACATGATAGGATTTCTGGATCCAATAAAAAAAAGAAACCTGACGATAAAAGATTCTCAAGTGATGCTTTTGGGTGCAGGTGGAGCTGCAAGAGCAATCATAACTGCCATGGTTAAAGAAAAGGCACGCAAAATTACAATCGTGAACAGAACTCTGGAAAACGCAAACAAATTAGCCGAGTTTGCAAAAAAAATTGGAGGAAATGTTGACGTAGTTTCATTACAAGAAGCTAATGAAATAATTTCAGAACATAAATTTATTATAAATTCAACTTCAATTGGCATGAAGGATGAACAAAGTACTATCTCAACTGATAGTATAAATGAAAACTCAATAGTTTATGACATTGTTTATCAGCCAATGAATACGGATTTGATTAAAAAATCAAAAGAAAAGGGCGCTACTGTAATTTATGGTTATGAAATGCTTTTGAGTCAGGCTGCATGCTCATTTGAAATCTGGCATAAGACGGAAGCTCCATATGATGTTATGAAAAAAGCATTACTTGGGGGAGTTTGATGGCAATAGTAAATGCAACTATTCATGGTGCAATTTCTATAGTAAATGCAATCGCAACAGGTAAGGGCGCAACACTTGGCATTTCAAAGAAAGTCAATGTTGAGATGGAGGCAACAGAAGGTAATGGCATACTAATTGAAATACAAAAGAAACCTATGAAATCACGTTTAGTCACCAGAGTTGTTCAAAAAATCATTCCAAAAAATGAACTATCAAAAACTAAATTAAGAATTTCTGTGGATTCGGAAATTCCAACAGGGTATGGATTAAAAAGCTCAAGTGCAATTTCTACAGCAGTGGCAATGGCATCTGCAAAATTATTCAAGCCCAAGATGAATGATTTTGAAATATTAAGTGTGGGTGTAGATGCTTCTATTGAAACTAAAGTTAGTTTGACTGGAGCATATGATGATGCATGTGCGTGTTATTATGGTGGATTTGTTGTTACAGACAATTATAAGAAAAAGATAGTCCATTCTGAAAAATGCCTTAATCGTGTGTCTGCTGTCATCTTCATACCTAAATCAAGAAAAAGAGGAAATATTAGAAAACTGAGAATGTCAAGCAGTTCTTTTGACCAGGCTTGGAATCTTGCAAAAAAATCTGATTATTGGAATGCCATGATCCTTAACGGCTTAGCCACATCACCAATACTAAGTTCAGAGCCAAAAATTATTCCTAAACTAATCGAAAGCGGCGCGTTAGGAGCATCAGTTTCTGGTAATGGTCCATCAATAGCTGCTGTTGTTCGAAATGATTCTGTATCAAAAATAAAAAGGGTGTTTTCCTCACTTGATGGTAGTACAACTGTATCTGAGATAAATAACAAAAAGGCTGAAGTACATGAAGTGTAGAGTTGAAAAATCTGAGATTACTGGTGAGATAGAATGTCCACCCAACAAGAGCTATACTCATAGAGCAATTTTCATTGCGTCATTAGCTATTGAAAAAAGTATAATCAAAAATGTTTTGAGATCAGAAGATACTATCGCAACAATTGATGCTTGTAAAAACTTTGGAGTACAAATAGATGATATAGGCAATGATGTGGCGGTAACAAGTGCAAGTGAATTAAAGATTAAAAACGACACTATAGATGCTGCTAATTCTGGAACAACTATTAGAATTGCTACAGCCATTGCATCATTGGCAAATGATGAAATTACTTTAACTGGTGATTCAAGTCTCAAAAAACGACCAATGCAACCATTGCTTGATGCCCTAGAATCTTTAGGGGCAAAGTGTAGTTCAGCTAGTGGTAATCCACCTATATCAATCAAAGGAAGAATAAAGGGTGGAAAAGTAAAAATCCCCGGTAACATATCAAGCCAATTTATTTCAGCTTTAATGATTACGGCACCAAAATTAGAAGATGGGTTGGTTATAGATATAGATGGAAAACTAGTATCAAAACCCTACATTGATGCAACAATAGAAACAATGAAAAAATTTGGAGTGGATGTTGAGATCAAGGCGCCATATAAAAAATACATTATACCTGAACAAAATTACAAATCTACAACTTTGATAATACCATCTGATTTTTCTAGCCTTGCACTATTGTTGGCAGCAACTGTATTACTTGGTGATGACGTTACAATAAAAGCATCCACGGGTTCTATGCCACAAGCGGATGAAGCAATCATTGATATTTTAGAAACGATGGGGGTAGTAATTACATTAAACAAAAACATCATAAAAATAAAATCACCAAAAAAACTTGATGGAGGAAAATTTGATCTAAGTGACTCTCCTGATCTAGTCCCCGCCGTTGCAATACTTGCACTAAAAGCATCAAGTCCAATTGAGATTTTCAACGCGGAACATGTAAGACTAAAAGAAACAGACAGACTATCCATAATTGCACGCGAGCTTTCGAAACTAGGAATTAAAATTGAAGAAAAGAAAGATGGTTTGATACTTGATAATTCAGATAATTTGAACAGCGCTGACCTGAATTCTGAAAATGATCATAGGTTGTTCATGGCTTTTTGCATAGCTGGTATGTATGTTGGCAATTGTACTATATCTGATCCAGAATCTGTGGAAGTTTCATATCCCAATTTTATTTCTGAAATGAAAAGACTTGGTTGCAAAATTTTCCTAGATTGATAGGAAATCATCTTCCGAAAAAATCGTAGAGTTATATTTATCTTAAATAATATTATATTGTTGGCAGGAAATTCAATTGGACATAATTTAGTATTAACAAGTTTTGGTGAAAGTCATGGAAAATGTGTCGGTGCCGTACTTGATGGCTGCCCTGCAGGACTACAATTAGATGAAAAAGACATACAAAAGATGCTTAATCTAAGAAGGCCTGGACAATCACTAGTTTCAACTCAAAGAAAGGAAGGAGATATCGTAGAGATTCTTTCTGGTGTGTTTAGGGGATATACAACTGGTGCTCCAATTACAACCATTATTTGGAACAAAGATCATGACTCGAGAAGTTATGCTAAACTGAGAACGGCAATGAGACCAGGTCACTCTGATTACCCAGCGTTCGTAAAATACAAAAAATTCAATGACCATCGTGGTGGAGGAAGATTTTCTGGAAGATTGACTGCTACACTTGTCATGGGTGGGGCAATTGCAAGAAAATTACTCAAGGATACGTTGAATGTTGAGACAAATGCCTACACATGTAAAATTGGAAAAATAGGAATGAAAAATCAGGCTTCTAAACAATCACTCAAATCAATATACACAAACGAAGTGAGATGCCCTGAAAAATCTATTGCGGCAAAAATGAAAAAATCAATACTTGACGCAAGAAAGAAGGGTGATTCATTAGGCGGCGTTGTTGAATCCATAACAAGCAACCTTCCTATTGGTTTGGGAGAACCAATCTTTAGCTCACTGGAATCAGAGCTAAGCAGAGGAATTTATTCAATACCTGCTGTCAAGGGGGTGGAATTTGGTTCTGGTTTTTCAGGATCTGAGAAGCATGGTTCACAGAATAATGATTCATACACATTCCGTAATGGAAAAGTGATTACCAAGACAAACAATGCTGGTGGAATTTTGGGCGGCATATCAAATGGTATGCCAATAGTAATGCGAGTTGCCTTCAAGCCAGCTTCATCAATCGGCAAGATTCAGGAAACGGTTGATCTCAAAACCAAGAAAAATACAAAATTAAGAGTAGAGGGAAGACACGATCCATGCGTTGTGCCACGAGCGCCTCCTGTTGTTGATTCTATAGTGTCGCTAGTAATTGCGGATCAAGCATTGCAAGGCGGCTTCATAAAACCAGTTATCTAAAATGTCAGATATAGAGGAACATCGTAAGAAAATTGAAGAGATAACGCTTGAGATGATCAAGTTGTTAAAGACAAGAACGGACATTGCCAAGCAGATAGGCGATGCCAAAGCAAGTCTTGGTATGACAGTAACAGACGAGGAAAGAGAGGATGCGTTACGAACGCAAGTTGCAAAGTTATGCAAGGAAATTGATTTGGATCAATCCACGGCATCAAAATTTCTCAATTTACTGCTTAACGAGTCTGTAAAGGTACAGTCTGACAACAAGCAAACGCATCTTTCAATGTTTTTGAAAGCAAAAGCGCTTGAGGAAGAGGGTAAAAAAATAATCCATCTTGAAGTTGGAGAACCAGATTTCAAACCACCAGAAGAAGTGAAAAATGCACTTGCCGAAGTATACGACAAAGGATATGGAAAGTATGGTCATGCAAAGGGAATTCCAGAATTACGGAAGGCTTTAGCAGTAAAGGAAAACTGTAGTGAGGAAAACATAATGGTTTGTCCAGGTGCAAGATTTGGAGTTTACTTGGCAATAACTACACTACTAAATCCTGGTGATGAAATAATTGTGATAGAGCCAGCATGGCCAGCATACAAGGATTGTGCATTAAATGCTGGCATCAAAGTAAGAACAATCAAGACAACATTAGAAACAAAATGGGAACCATCTGTTGAACAAATTAACAATGTGATAAATGAAAACACGAAGATGATTGTGTTAAACTATCCAAACAATCCAACAGGAAAGATGATCTCGGAAAATCTTCTAGATAATATTATGCAAACAGCAAAGGAACATGATCTCTATGTGTTGAGCGACGAGATATACCAGGATTATACATTCATGGGTTTAATAGATATGAAGATGGAGGATTATAAAAAATCCATAATCACAAAATCATTTTCAAAATCTTATGCGATGACTGGCTATAGGATTGGGTGGGTAGTAGCAGAACCATCCATTATAGATAAAATGTCAAAGTTACAGACACTTAGTCTAACAAATGTCTCAGAACCAATTCAATATGTTGCGTTAAAAGTTTGGGATGTAGACCCATTTGAAAATGAAAGAAAAATAAAATCAAGATTAGAAGTTCTAGTTAAAAATGCAAAAGATATAGGTCTAGAATTCATCGAGCCTGATGGAGCCATGTACCTGTTTGCCAAAACAAAATACAAGGATTTTGATGCTACAAAATTTTCAGAAAAGCTGTTAGAACATGGTGTGGCAATAGCCCCAGGCGAGGGATTTGGAGATTATAAGGAATTTTTTAGAATAACAGCCATAGATGAAACTAGGTTAATAGAAGGTATGAAAATATTAGATACTGTGTTGAAGGAATCCTATGAATAAAAAAATCTCAATTATTGGCGTTAATGGTAAAATGGGCAAATGGTTTGCAAATTATTTTAACAAGATGGGATTTGAAGTGATAGGATTCGACACAAATGATGACATCAAAGAAAAATTTATCATAAAAGCAAATTCGCTGATTGGAGCTATATTAAAAACAGATTATGTACTTCTATGCACACCTACAAAAAATACTCCTGAAATTATTAGATTAATTGCAAAAGAGATGAAACATGGATCATATCTAATAGAGATCTCTTCACAAAAATCAAAGACTGCTCAAACACTGATGAAAACACCAACCAAAGTCAATCCTATTTGTATTCATCCAATGTTTGGACCAGGTACAAAAAAAATCGATAGTAAAAATATGATTATAATTCCAATCAAGGATGTCAAAAAGGAACTTGATGCAGCAAAACTTCTTTTCCCAAAAGCAAATTTTGTTACCATTGATGCTTCTGAACATGATAAAAAAATTGCAGTTATACTTGGATTGACTCATTTAATTAATATCGCATTTGCAAACATACTTGCAAAAGATGAAAAAATATCATTGACTGAAAAAATGTCTGGTAGTACATTTAAGATACAAAAAATTGTTACAGAAAGCATACTTACAGAGTCACCAGAGCTAATTGAGACTATAGTATCTAACCCAGAAATGAGAAAATATGGTGAGGAATTCTGGAAGGACATAGGAAAACTACTTACTGATTCACAGGAAGGAAAGAGTGAAGAGATAATTGATTATATCAAATCGTCACAAAAAAGAATTTCAAAAAATATTGATTTAGATAAATCATACAAAAAACTATCAGCGATGATCAAAACAATTGAAAAATAATATTGTCTTCTACAAACATTGTTACGTCATTCATTAAAGATGATGATAAAATACTCATCTTAAAACGAAGTAGTAAAGTAAAATCTATGAAATGTTTATGGGCTGGTGTTAGTGGAATAATTGAAAAACATGATACAACACCGCTGGATAGGGCAAAAACTGAAATTTTTGAAGAGACTGGAATTAATGAAAATGAAATAGAATTATTAAAATCCGTTGAACAAATAAAAATCGAATCTGCACAATATAGGAATCATGTATGGAATATTTTTCCATTTTTATTCAAAACAAATAATCCAAAAATAAAACTAAACTGGGAAAATTCAGACTATGATTGGATAAAACCAAATCAGATTAAAAATTATAAGACTGTACCAGAATTAGATAAAATACTATTCAGTTTGTTGTAACTTTTTTTCTTCCTTTTCATAAGTACGCTGTTTTGGTAGCATGATATAGACACATGCCCCACCACACATAGTACATGGTACATTATTTCCAGGATGTTGACCTGTACGTCCATGAATTAATGCAGCCTTTTCTGGATCTATTGATAAAGCAAGTTGTTTTTCCCAATCAAGTGTCCTTCTTGCTTCAGTCATATCCATATCCCATTTAATCGATTTTTCTCTAAGCTTCACCAAGTCACCAGCATGAGCTGCAATTCGATATGCTATCAAACCTTCTTTGACTTCGTCTGGAGTGGGTAACGCCAAGTGTTCAGATGGAGTTAGATAACATAAAAGATCAACACCCTCACTGGCTGAAACTGCAGCACCTATTGCACTTGCTATATGATCGTGCCCTGATGCAACATCCGTAACTAAAGGTCCTAGAACATAATATGGTACATCCCCTATCATTGACTTTGCCAATTTCACATTTGTTGCAACCTCGTCTAATGGAACATGACCTGGACCCTCAACCATCACCTGAACGTCCTTCTCAATGGCTTGCTTTGCTAATCTGCTGACATTGATCATTTCCTGCACTTGTAATTCATCATGAGAATCCAATATGGAGCCAGGGCGTAAGGCGTCACCTAGACTAAAAGTTACATCGTATTTTTGTGCTAATTCAATCATGTAATCATAATGAGTGATGTAAGGATTTTCTTTATCATACTTTAGCATCCATGCTGCAGTTATTGTTCCACCCTTACTTACAACTCCAGCGTATCGTTGCACTTTGAAAATTCGTTTTGCAATTTCCTTTGTAATACCAGAATGTATTGTCGTATAATCAACTCCATCCTTAATATTATTTTCAAATGCATTTAGGTAATCATCTTCCGTAATATCAAGAGGATTTTTGTGTTTTTCAACACCAAAATTATATGCTTCATAAATTGGCACAGTTCCAAATGTTATAGGTGCTGTATCCAATAACGTCCTTCTAATACTACCAACGTCTCCACCATCACTAAGATCCATGATTGTGTCGGCGTGATATTTCACAGCTACTTTGGCTTTTTCAATCTCTTCCTCGACATTGACGTTTAACGTTGATGTTCCAATATTGACATTAACCTTGGTTTTCATACCCTTCCCAATTCCCACATTGTGAATCTTTTGTGGCCTTACGTTATTACTTGGAATGATAACTGAGCCGGTTGCAATCTTTGGCAAAAGCCAATCTAATGTTACATCTTCGTCCTTTGCAACTTGCTTCATCTCATCTGTTGCAACACCTCTTCTTGCATAGCTCATTTGAGTAGCCATATGTCTACTAACTTTCTGATGGATTTAAACAGTAATCAAACAAGCGATCAAATTTTAAAACATGATAAATAACTCAATACAGACATGAATATTCTTTCCATTGGTGGATCAGATCCATCAGCAGGTGCTGGAATACAAAGCGACATCAAGACATTTTCAAATCATAATGTCTATGGATTTACAGTTGTAACTGCAATTACTAGTCAGAATACAAAAAATGTCACATCAATTGAGCCAGTTTCCACTAAAAGCTTGAAAACACAACTGGATTCAATTCTCTCAGATTTTCAAGTTGATGCAATCAAAATTGGAATGGTCTATAATTCTCAAATAATAAAAGTGATTAATTCAAAGCTACAAAGAGTTAAGGTTCCCATCATTGTTGACCCAATAATTAAATCTACAACCGGTGCAATACTTCTTAAAAAAAATGCACAACGTGACTATAAAAAAATGATAATTCCCTTAGCTGATATTATAACACCAAATAGATATGAAGCAAAAGTTTTATCAGGATTATCAAATGCGAGTAAATCTGCAAAGAAAATCCAATCAATTGGTGCAAAGTGTGTGATCATTACCGGCGCAACTTCATCAAATGGTAAGATTTCTGATTTTGTTCTAGAAGAGAAAAAGGAATATGTAATTTCTGGCAAAAAAATTCCTATTAAAAACCATGGTAGCGGATGTAATTATTCAGCATCAATTGCTGTATCACTTGCAAAGGGAAAAACAATCCAAAATGCGGTAAAAATAGCTAAAAACTATGTTTACCAATCCATAAAGCATTCAAAAAAGATTGGAAAAGGGGTGAATATAACACATAAAAATATTTCAAGTGAGGTAAAAGAATTATCAGATTCAATCAATTATTTTAAGCAAATAAAAAATATCTACAAAGTAATTCCGGAATGTCAAACAAACTTTGTCTTTGCTAAGAAAAATCCAAAAAGTGTAATGGATGTGTTAGGAATTTCTGGACGTTTGGTAAAATCTGGCAAGGAAGTTCTCACAGCTGGTGAAATTGTATATGGTGGATCACAGCATGTTGGAACAGCTGTAATTCAAGTCTCTAAAAAATTTCCAGAAATTCGTTCCAGTCTTAACATAAAATATGATCCAAAAATTATTTCTAACGCAAAAAAATCAAACTTTACTGTTCTAAACTATGACAGAAGTAAAGAACCAAAAAAATTAAAACAAAAAGAAAATTCTTCCATTTCCTGGGGAATATCTAACTGTCTAAACTCAAAACCGCCTGACATAATTTATCATAAGGGTGATATTGGAAAAGAACCAATGATACTAATCTTTGGTAATAAGCCTAGTGAGATAATGCAAAAAGTTTCAAAATTGAGATTAGCCCACTAAAAATTGTGTAACTTAACATAAATAGTGCCAGAATGAGAATACAAATTCATGAAAGCTGTGATTCTTGCTGGTGGTTTGGGTACAAGACTTCGCCCACTTACTAACAAAAAACCAAAACCAATGCTACCGCTAGGTAAGAAACCACTATTAGAACATCTGATCAAGTGGATTAAAAAAAATGGTGTAAAAGACATTGTTCTATGTGTTAGTTACCTTCATCAAACAATTGAAAAATATTTTGAAGATGGCAGTAAATTTGGCGTCAACATTGAGTATGCTATATCAGGTAGACCACTCGGTGATGCAGGACAACTAAAAACTGCCCAAAAATTCATCGATGATACATTTGTTTGTGT
Source organism: uncultured marine group I thaumarchaeote (assembly GCA_902578515.1). Lineage (GTDB taxonomy): Archaea > Thermoproteota > Nitrososphaeria > Nitrososphaerales > Nitrosopumilaceae > Nitrosopelagicus. The sequence continues at coordinate 14,535 of CACHDH010000012.1, forward strand.
TTATGGTGATTCTCTATTTGATTTTAATCTTAGAAAAATGATAACTCAACATAAAAAAAAGAAATCATTTGTTACAATGAGTCTTTGTGAACATAAGACATCAATCAAGTATGGTGTTATTGATACTAAAAATAACGGTAAGGTATTGTCTTGGAATGAAAAACCTGAAATTAAATCAAAAATCAATATGGGTTGCTATGTTATGGAGCCTAACATCCTTAACCTTATTCCTAAAGGGAAAAAATATGGAATGAATTATGCAATAAAAAAAGCAATGTCTAAACGTAAAACTATTGGCAGTATAGTAGTAAAAAGTGGATTCACAGATATTGGTGACAGGGAAACATATGAAAAATTGAGACTAGAATACAGAAAACGCGGTAGGATTTGATTTAATATGACAGAGATTGAAATACGTGAAATTAAGGAGAATGATCTTGAAAATGGATTTCTAGAAACGTTAGATTTTTTGAGAAAGGCAAGTGATCTTGATAAAAATAAGGCAAGGGAAATTTTAGAAAAAATAAAACAAAATCCAAATCAAACAATTCATGTAGCGATGGATGGTAAGAAAATTGTTGGTTGTATTACATTATTAATTGAACAAAAATTCATACATGATGGTGGACTTGTAGGACACATTGAGGACGTAGTAGTAAGAAAAGATTATGAAGGAAAAGGAATAGGAATCGAACTTGTCACATCTATGTTAGAACATGCAAAAAGAAAAAATTGCTATAAAACAATTTTAGATTGCAAGGATGATATAAAACAATTCTATGAAAGAATTGGATTCAAACATGAATCAAATGGCATGAGATATGATCATATCTAAAAATATTTTTTTGGTCTTTTTTTAAGTCTAAACAACAGTGCTCCTACTACCATAATTGGTATAGAAACAAGTACGAATAGTGGAGGTGTGATCATTACAGTAAATACTTGATAGTCTTTGGGTATATCATCTAACATTGTATATGCATACAACATGCCAACCAATAATACTATTCCACCAGCAATTACTAACCATCCAATTTGCTTTGAGCCAAACTTCCTGGCAATCATATAAGCTGTGCCAGACATGACTACACCAGGCGCTACTCCGATTGATATGAATTGTAATACTTTTGATGCAGGTTCAATAGCGATTTCTGGATTACTCATGTAATTAAAAATTGAAATTATTTCCCCTACGAACATTGCATACAAACCAATACCAGCCATTGCAATGTAAGCGCCATATTGTAGTGCCATAGGAATGGAATTTTCTTATGTCTAAATAAACTATTTTTATTAATCTATTCCAACAAGACCAGCTAGTTCTTTTCTACATGCAGCCCCTAGTAATTTAGCTGAATTCTCAGGCGAAGTTGTGTTAAGGAACACATTATATCCTCGTTCAAGTCCAGACCAACTACCAGTAATTGGATATACTTCAATGTGCCAATGAATCTGGCGACTATTTTTCTTTTCAGGTGATAGATGAAAAGCCAAGTTAAATGACACATCTTTGACTTCTTTCGATAAACCGCCAAGTGTGGCCCTTAAAATTAATGAAACATCATTGATCTCCTTTTGAGTTATCTTTGAGAAGCTTGTTGCGTGCTTTTTTGGACATATCCAAAATTCAAAAGGATAAGAAGGTGCCCAAGGACAAAATGCGATGAATCCCTCAGTTTGTAAGATTTGCCGTGGACCAGTAGTTTCAGTAGTTACTGCCTGACACATAGGACATACGCCCTTTTCGTTGAGTATTTTGTGTGAAGATTCTGCCTCCTCTTCAATTCTTGGAGGTAGAGTTGAAAAACTAACCATATTGATATGTGAATGTTGAACATCCGCTCCAGCTTCTTTGCCATGGTTAACAAAGATAGAAACGTAAGTTACTCCCTTTTGTGTATACAGCCATCGAAGTCTGTCCTGAACCACAACCAAGACATTTGACCACTGTTCAACGCTTATAGTGGCAAGAGAATCTTTGTGATCCGGTGATGCTACCACTACGTAGTGGTATCCATAGGCTGGCTCGCTATACAATGGTCTATCACTATAGGTGTTTGGGGTTGATGTTGAAACAGCAGGTTCCTTGCTTTCAAATACACGAACTGACCAATCTTTAACAAAATCATTTTCGTCATCTTGTAATCGTTGTAACATTCCATCTTTTGCAACCAATGATAGTAATGATGGATTTGTCATGGACTCATTTCCAGGGCAATAAGGACATTTTTTGGAATCGGTACTTTTTTTTGTAGTTGGGTGGACTATAACATCACGCTCAAGAACGTAATCTTTTCTCATATCCCCCATGAAGAATGATGTAGTTTCTGAGAGTTAAAATCTTTCCAAAACAATTTCAAGATAATAATTATCATAATGATCGCTACTTTGATTACAAGCTTTTAATCGTCCAACTATTTCATGAAAGCAGGGATTAAGAAATGGATGATAATAATCACATTAAGATCGTCTATGTACTATTAGATGGAGTTGGTGATCTACCACATCCAGATTTAGATGGTAAGACACCGCTTGAAGCTGCAGCAACACCAAACATGGATACATTAGCAAAAAATGGCGTGATGGGACAGGTTATATCAGTAGGAAAAGGCATAGCGCCTGAATCAGATATAGCAGTCTTTAATATGCTAGGATACAGGTTTCAACACTCTGATTATGCTGGAAGGGGTGTTATAGAAGCAATTGGGATTGGGATCGATTTTAAGGATGGAGATTTAGCATTACGTGGTAATTTTGCTACGTTAGATAATGAAGGTCAAATTATTGATCGACGTGCAGGAAGAAAAATTGAGAGAGATGACGCAGAAAAAATCTCAAAAGAAATTGAAAACGGTGTTAAATTTTCAAATCCAGAAGCATCTGTAGTTGTAGCACCAACAATTGGACATAGAATAATTGTAAGATTGAGAGATAGTAAACAACTTTCCTCAGAGATTACAAACACTGACCCGGCTTATACCCGAGTAGATGGAATGGGAATAGCAAAAGCAGTAAGCGACTTTATGAGAATAGAAAAATGCATTCCGATGGAACAAACAGGGGATGCGTCTAATGCAGCCAAATTAGTAAATGAGTTCACCGAACAATCATTAGAAATTATGAAAAATAGTGATGTGAACAAACAAAGAGCACAAAAAAATAAAAAATTACTAAATAGTATATTGCTACGTGATGCAGGTAACAAGTATCCAAATGTGAAACCAATTAACGAAATGTATACGATGAACTTTTCATGTATAGTTGATATGCCAGTGGAAGTAGGTATTTCCAATATTCTTAAAATGAAGACATTCAATGCTGGTGGTCTTACCGATTACGAAGAGAAAGCGAAGGTTGCAGCACAGGCAATGAATACTGAAAATGCAATATACGTACATCTGAAGGGACCTGATGAATTTGGGCATGATGGCGATGCTATAGGTAAAATGAAAAACATTGAGGAGATTGATAAGAGGTTTTTTGGTACACTTCTAGATAATATAGATGTCTCAAAGACTGCTGTAATGATTTCAGCGGATCACTCTACACCATGCATTAACAAAGGACATAGTGATGATCCTGTCCCTCTGTTAATCTCTGGTAATATGATAGAAAATGATAACTCTCAACGTTTCACTGAAAAAGAAGGAAAAAATGGTACAATCGGATTACTTGATGGGGCAGATGTGGTAAAGACTGGAATAAGTCTGTTTAAAACATAAATGTAAAAATTTCTTTTTTATCTAATATCTCAATCACTTTTTGTTTGACATGATCAACATTAATTTGACAATATTGTCCTGATTTATCATCAAGTTTTTCTAGTGCGCGACCAAGCACTGAGAGACATATGTCGTCTTCTGCCTTTTGATAATGTACTAACGCTGCAGCAACTAGTATCAACCCTTGAATTAACTCCTTTTCTTCTCCTTTGGATTGTTTCCATGCACCCTCCAGTGCTTCATGACATTCCCAAAACCGTTCGTTATTAAAATAAGAGATTCCATCTTTAACTAATTGCTCTTTTTCAATTTCTTCTTCAATTATGAGCCTAGAATCATCATTTTCCCCAATTGAAGATAATTTTTCTAGTAATAGCTCAAGATTGTTTTTATGTACAGAAACATCTAGTTCGATAAACTTACTCGATACTCTACAATCACGGATAACAGCAGCCATTCCATAAATTAGATCTCGTGAATTATTGAGTACAGTTGTTGCATCTTTGGGTGAATATTTGGAATTTTTCAAATGTAACATAAATCTGTCCATACTTTTTTCTTATAATGATTTCATAAATTTGTTGATGTTGGTTTGAAGGTTTATATGAAATACTCAAAGGGCTTTAAACATGTCAATGATTGAAACATTAAGTGATGAAAAAAATTCGTTTTTATCTAGACGAGAGATCACTTGTGATTTTAAGGGATTGGGTGGAAAACTAAAAAAACTTGAAGCTATAGATATGATTACTAAAGAATTCAAATTGGATGGAAAGATTGTAATTCCAATTAAATTACAAAATTATACTGGTCAACCAAAAATCACTGGTACATTCTACATCTACGATGACGAAAAACTTGCAAGGGAGCATGTTAATCCTGTTATTTTTGAGCGTTTAGACAAAGCCAGGA
>CACHDH010000013.1 GCA_902578515.1 uncultured marine group I thaumarchaeote
AAGACGCAAATCTACAAGGAATATATTTTGACACTACTACAGGCGAAGTTTCCATAGAAGTCAAGCGCCCATGGCTTTGCCAGAGAAACGCTGAAGAGTTCAGTCATGCTGAAATATCCGAAGAAACTGGTTGGAAGCTACGTGTAAGAAAATCTACAAACAAACCATCAAACACAATACAAGCTATAAACTACCAACTCAAACTTTCATCATCTGAGAGGGCGAAGCATCTTAAACAAACTGGAGAGCAAATTTTCAGACCACGACTTGCACAAAAATCTGAAGTGTCCTTACTAACACTTGGTGGATTCGGTCAAGTAGGAAGATCATGTATGTTGTTAACTACACCGGATAGTAAGGTATTGATTGATTGTGGTGTCAATCCGGGAGCACGAAGTCCCAGAGAGGCATTTCCACGCCTTGATTGGGCGAACATAACACTTGATGATTTGGACGCAGTAGTAATAGGTCATGCACATCTTGATCATACTGGATTTCTACCAGTTTTGCTCAAGTATGGCTACAAGGGACCAATTTACTGCACAGAACCAACACTCCCCATGATGAATCTAATTCAGCTTGATGCAATTAAGGTGGCAACAGCTCAAGGTAAAACTCCGCTTTATGCAGACAGAGATGTCTATCAAGTAATGAGGCAAGCTGTTACCATTCCTTACGGAGCAGTAACTGACATTTCACCTGACATAAAGCTTGTACTGTCAAATGCTGGGCATATTTTAGGTTCAGCAACATGTCATTTCCATATAGGTAATGGAGAACATAATTTTGTATATACTGGCGACATCAAGTATGGTAAAAGCATGCTTCTTGAAAGTGCTAACACCAATTATCCACGGGTAGAAACTTTGCTTATCGAAAGCACATATGGTCTAAAAGAAGACATTCAACCAGACAGAGAAGAAGTTGAATCTGCATTTGTTACTTCAGTAAACTCTATTCTAAAAGATGGTGGGAAGGTTCTCATACCAATTCCTGCTGTTGGGCGTGCACAGGAGCTTATGTTAGTTATTGATCAATACATGAAGTCTGGGGAGCTTGTTGAAGCTCCAGTATTCATGGAAGGAATGATACAGGAAGCTACTGCAATCCATGAAGCCTTTCCGGAATATCTAGTAAGGGATCTCAAAAAGAAAATTTTAGAAACTGATGATAACCCATTTGATTCTGAGTACTTTACAAACGTTGAACATCAGGATGGAAGGGACGAAGCATTACGAGAAAATTCACCATGTATCATTATTGCAACATCTGGAATGCTTGAGGGTGGACCAGTTCTTGAATATTTTAAGAACATTGCACCAGAACCAAAGAATAAGATCCTGTTTGTATCTTATCAGGTCAATGGCACACTTGGTAGACGAGTCATGGATGGTTCAAGACAGGTTTCAATATTGGGAAAAGAAGGAAAGATTGAAGTGGTATCAATAAATTGCAGTACGGAAAGACTTGATGGATTTAGTGGACACAGTGATTACAACCAACTCATGTCATTTGTCCATAGATTACGACCAAAATTAAGACGCGTACTTGTTAATCATGGAGAGAGGAAAAAATCAGAGAATCTCTCAATGTCAATTCGTAGAATGTACAAAGTGTCGTCACACTATCCGCAAATTCAAGAAGCGATCAAATTATTTTAGATCATAATCAGGCTTCCAAATCTTTATTCTTGGAGGAGTTACAACAATTCTTTCCTCACCAAGACGTGCAATATCTGCACCTGAATCTCTTGCAATCACATACAATTCCTCAACAATCTTTCTCAACTTCTCAACATCCTTTTGGGCTAGAGGAGTAACTCGGAGAATTAGGATCATACCCTTTTTGATATCCTCCTTGATCGTGTGGATATCACTAGGATCCCTAATTGTTATCGCTTTCAGATACGTTGGATTTGCCTGTTTTTGCATTAGCTATCTTGCGATCAGCTCCTTCAAAAAGTCTTTCTTATCTTTTACGAGTAAATTGTGGCCTGTTGTCTAAATTCTGAGTTTTACATATGATGCTTCTTCTGCAGATTTTGTTGATACTTCGACAACATCATTTTTATGAATAGTGACAATCTCAGTTTTGTTTTTTGGTGCATCAGAGTAGCGTAGTGTAATACTAGCTGAAAATTCGACATGTTTGTCTGCATTACCTCCTCTTAACAAGACAGTTGGACCAACATGCTCCTTTGCCTCAAGCAAAATGTCATTTGGTAATGCAAGTGATTTGATCATCTCATTTTCATCTTTGTTTCTTCCAACAATTAGCTTAGTGTCCTGATCCAATCTAAAATGCCTTCCAATTTTTAGTAGATCAATATCGTTTGTTGTTGGTGTCTGAGTATGCTCGAACAAATCTTTAGCTCTTAATGAGAATGCAGGATCTGTCAATAGACAACCGCCACCAGCATTTGGTGGATCTTCAAGACCAAACTCTCTTGCCATTCGAAGTTGCTCCTTTCTAGAACGTCCTCTTATCATGCCAAGATCTTTTCTTTTTATCAGACCGCTCTTTTCTGGATCAGTAGCAGGTAGTAATGCAGCTGATAATGGTCTAACAATTTTTCCTTCTAAGCCAGATAGCTTTTCAATTTTTTTCAGTGCAGGTGCAAACTGACTCATTGGTCTTTGTCCAAGTACTTCACCAGAAATGATGAACTCTGCACCAATCTCTTCCATGTGTTTTTTACCAGCCTCAAACATCATTGCTCTACAATCAATACATGGATTCATCCCAGAACCATAACCATACTTTGGATTCTTTAACATCTCAATGTATTCGTCTCCGAGATAAACTGTTTTCAGATCAACTCCTAACTTTTCTGCTCTCTCTCTAATCTCAAAACCACAACCTCTACCACAATCAAAGTCACAAAATGGCGTTTTGATCGCAACCGCCGAAACTTCAAAACCTTGTTTTTGTATTGCTTTTACGGCAAGTGTACTATCTAATCCTCCAGAAAGCAGCGCAACAACTTTCTTTTTCTCTTCCTTTTCTGCCATTACAATTACAGAATAATATCAATATACAAACTTTCCAACATACATAAATTCACAAAAACATCTTTTTGAACAATGAAAGCTCGTAGAAGGAGACTGGAAAAATATTGTAATGCCCTTAATTGTGACACTCTTGTTACTTTTGAGCCTGAAAACCTCTTCTATTTGACTGGTTTTTGGGGTGAGGCGATTGGCATCTTGGAAAAAGGCGGGAAAACCACGATCATTGCTCCAGAACTAGAGGCACAACGAGCCAAGGAGGATTCAACCAATTGTAGTGTTGTAACTTCACAAAGAGGTGGCCTTGTGTCCTCATTAGCTTCTACTATAAAGAAGAAAAAAATCTGCACAGACTGCCAAAACTATTCCATAATGCAGTCATTAAAAAAATCAATTCCTAAGATAAAACAATCTTCTGAGCCCTTTTACAATGCGCGTATAATCAAGGATTCTGAGGAAATTCGCATCTTGAAAAAGACATCCTCAATTATAGATGAAATGTTTGATCTTTGCACACAAGCCATCAAGAAAGGCAGGAGAGAATCTGAACTGCAGGCATTTTTGATGGCGTTTGCAAACGCAAATGATCTCTTTGATACTGGATATCGTTCAACATTAAATCCACTGATAATTGCCAGTGGTCCAAATTCTTCGCTCCCACACGCACAGGTTACCAAAAGAAAATTTGCAGATGGTGATATGATTACAATAGATTTGACATTAAGATACAAAGGATATGTTTCAGATGCTACGAGAACATTTGGACTAGGTTCTATTTCTAAAGAGGCAATTACGGTTTATGAAATTGTAAAGGAATCACAAAGAGCAGGACTGAAAGCTGTCAGATCTGGGAAAACCTGTGCATCGGTAGACGATGCATGTAGAAAAATCATAGAGGAGTACAACTACGGACTACATTTCATCCATTCGACCGGTCATGGAATAGGGTTGGATGTTCATGAAAGTCCTAACATTTCCGCTAAAAGTAAAGAAAAGCTGAAGAAGGATATGGCAATTACAGTAGAACCTGGAATCTATATACCAAAAAAATTCGGCGTTCGTATTGAGGATTCGCTAATAGTGAAGGATAGAGCAGCTGTGATGCACAAGTTTACGAAAGACTTGATTGTGATTTAAAAAATTAATAGGTTTTAGTGCCGCCACCGTTTCCATTCTTACTTTCCCAAGTAGCAAATCCACCCTCAAGGTTTACTATATCAACTTTAATTTCAGACTTTGCTAGCTCTTCAGCAGCTAAATTTCCCCTATATCCAAAAGAACAGTATGTACAAATTTTTTTATCTATAGATTTTTCCACGTCAACTTGTTTTGTAAGAACCAAAAACAGACGGTGTCTTTCCTCAGGACCAAACTCATCTTTTTCTGTCTTTCTTATTTTTCTGATCAGTTGACCTAATGGTAAATGAACAGAATCATCAATATGACCACCAAGCAACTCTTCTTGCTCTCGCACATCTATCAAAACATAATTTTCACGATTTTTTTTTAATTCATCAGCACTGATGGTCTTTGCCATTTTTGATTTTGATTTGGTAGGGAATTTAAGCTATGCCCCCAGTCACGTAATATCATTAGTACAACAATCAAACTTGAACTAATAATTAAATAGTCCAACATTCACTGGATCGATCTGACTCAACAAGTTCGTGACATAAGAAAGGCGTTTGGACAGTTCTCATCTAGTAAGACGCAAGTATGTAATACATTGAAACCTGTAGAGATTGAATTTGATGCACAGGAAGATGTTCTTGAGGCAACACAATCAGTTGACTTTGACAAGGGAGATATTATAATCAAAAAATCAGGAATATATCTTGTAATTGCTGGACCACAGATTGCAAAGTTAAGAGGAGCAAGAAATCGTTGGATTGATTTTTGGCTAAGAGTAAACAACGTAGACCTACCTAACTCTAACGTTAGACGTGTATTGACAGATTCGCAAGAAAAAGATGTTATACCAATCAATGCTGTATGTCCATTAAATCGTGGTGACACATTGAACATAATGATGGCTGCTGAAACTGAAGGTGAAGGTATTGGCATAGAAGCAATGCAACCAGACGGTGAACCAACCATTCCATCCATAATACTAACACTTGTCCAATTAGATTAGGACGTTGTTCTAATTGTCTAGTTTATCAAAGAAAAAACAAGTACACAAAAGTTTACTTACAAAAACATTATTGGTTTTTTTCATATTTGTTTCATCTACATTCTTCATCCACATGTCATTTGGTGCTACTGGAGAAAGAGATGCAAGCTGCCATGTTTTAGAAATCAGTGAACACTGCGATCTTGGAGGAATTGGGCATCTAGTTTATGGTGATCTAATTGTTGGTGGTGTTTTAGCACTTTTCTTCCATCATCTTGCACACAAAAATCAAGTTAGAATAGACAAGATCATCAGTTCAAACGAGGAGCATAGACTAAAAAGAAAAGACTTTGCTGTATTTCATCTTAAATCCCAAGTGACTGCAATGCTGTTCAATTTAGGTAGAATCAAGAAGACGGCAGAATTTTACAATGATGCAGTAAAGTCTAGTTATCATCCACTTACAACTGAAGAAAAGGATCGAACTTGGAAAATTCGTACATTAAATGAAAGAGTAAAGTTTGAGGAAGAGAAGCTTGGACGGTTACTTGACGTAGTTAGAAGCACACTAGTCGGCGCTCAGGATGTTTTAGAGCCTGAAGTGGTTATGCAAATAGACGGTGTAATTACATTTGTTGGGGAAATGATAGTTGAAGAACAACCAGACGAAACAATGGAATTCATAAAATATTCAGTTTCTAAGAAGAAAGTTTTGTACCTTTTAGAGAAACTCAAATCTTATTCGACTGTAACACACACATTCAAAAAAGTGGAGGAAACCGTTGAGGACGAACTTAATGTTTCAACATATCCTGATACTAGCGGTCAGGAAACTGTTTTGAATAAGTGAAATTACGTTTGATGTCTCCTAAAATCTCTTAAAGTGATATTATTAGGAATCTTTTTTCTTCAGATTTGAATTTTCAGCAACAGAAATTAGGAGACATTAGGAGACATTGTTCCCTGATGCAAAAGACAAAGTCAAAACATACTGCTTTGTCTATCTTTGTCGACTTTTTTGCCCTTTAACAATTTTTTACAGAGAAACCATGAGCAATTGGTACGATCCTGACCACCTTTCCGATGGTAAGGTAAGAGACAATAGTGTACATGAAGAAAATCCCGACGATTGGGATTGCGAGATAGAATTGAATTGCCACAAGACAGAAAATTCGGGTCGTGTGTCAACTGTGTTTATGAGATATTTGCGTGACAAATATGGCGCGAATACAGCAGATAGAGCACTCAAACGCGCTCAGAAAAGAGAGCAGCGGGCAAAAATAGAAGATTCACCAACTACGCCAACTACATCATCAAAGATGGCGGGAGTTTTCTAGGTAATTCATTCTTCATTTTTTATTCTACCTTCGTCTACTAGTTGTTTTATGGTATCCAGACACTTCTCACAAGACCAAACCGTTCCAACTTGATAACCATTAGCTTCAGTTATGGATTTTTTACAAAGATAACAGTTCACATCTTCACTTTTTGTAAGCTTGCTAATATTCTTAAAGGGAGTACACATTTGCCCATCATGCCATTACGTAAAAAAGGAAAACACAAGAGATGGGCTGACCAAAAAGCTGATCGTAGAAGAGCTAAACAGAAAAAGAGATAGAGATCTACAATTAAGGTAAAGTGATAAAATGGGCAAAATATTAGCTGGTAAGGCTTCTGACATACCATCTGGAAAAATGATCAAGCTAGAAGCAGATGGAAAAGATATTCTGGTAACCAATGTTGATGGAAATTATTATGCAATGGATGATACATGTGCACATGCTGGCGCGAGTCTTGCTGAAGGTTCGTTGGACGATTCTATCATTACATGTCCATGGCATGGTGCAACTTGGGATTGCAAGACAGGCAAGATGATTAAATTTGGAGTACAGCTAAAGGATCTAGCATCATACAAAGTCACGGTTGAATCAGACGATATATTTGTGGAAGATTAATGGGTAAAATAACTTGACTGAAATAGTTTCTTGTGAGAAATGTAAGGATTGGCATGAAAACTTGAACTTGAAGGCAGAAAAGTATGGTAAAAATTTTCCGTTAACAAAAAACCCATTCAAGAAATGGCATGTTAACTGTAGATGTTCTTGCCATAAAAGCTAGAAGTTTAATCTTTTTGAATATCTAATTTTAGATTATGTAATGATTTTGTATAAAACTGGTTCAAGAATTTAGAAAACTCTAAAAACTCTTTTTTCCTTTTATCACTGACAAAGTAAGATTGCCATGTAACTTTGATTCTACCACCGCTCATTTTTTTCATTGAGATGTTTGCTAAATATGCAAGTAATGGAAGCCCTGTGATTGCAATATAAGAAAAGCCTTTTTTTGTAGACCATTCTACAATATGTTCTTCAACATCAGATCCATCTTCAAACGAAATTAATCTAATCGCACCAACACCATATTTTTTTTGTGACAAAAATTTAGACGATTTTTGTTCTTCTAACCAATCCAATTTTGTAATCTTACTTAATTTTTTCCAGACAGTTTCTACACTAGCCTTAATTATCACACTTCTTTTTGCTGTTCCTACATATTTTTCCATGTTAGAGCTTCCATTTACTCCTTTTTTACCGCTTGTATTCTTCAACCATCTCTTCTAGTCTTTCCACATATAGTGACTGATCATCTTTGTGTACATCAAGTGTTCCATCTTCTGTAACAGTAAGAATTACAATCTGATCAATCTTTTCACCAGTTCGCTCTTCCCAGGCAATAGAATAGAAGGTAGCCTGGATAAGATAATTCTCATTTATCTCATCACGTTTTCTTGACGCAGTCTTAAAGTCAATGATGGACAATTTGCCGTCATACTCTGCTATGCAGTCAACTGTTCCAGCTAGACGTAAACGTTTACTGTAAATTGGCTTTTCCAAAACTCTGATTTGGTCAATCTTATCCAGCGCAGGTATCATTAACTGGAAAAGACCAGCTGCGAGTACACCATGATTGCCAACAAGGTCGGTTTCAGGCTTGTTTGATAGACAATTTTCAATGAGTTTATGCACTTTATTTCCTCTAGTTGTGGCAGTTTTCATCACATGATCTGCAACATCATCCCCAACAGATTCTCTCCATGATAATATACCATCAGGCGTGTAATTCTTCAAAAGTGATGTGATACTGATGAAAGTCCCATCTGGTGTTTCATAATGTCTTACATCATCGATCTTTATCTGTTTGATTTCAGGCAGTTCTCTTTTTGGTACATGTGTAAAAGTCATGAATTACAAACTCTGCTTACTAAACACTATTTTATTTCTTGGGAGTATTTTTTTTTGATGGTGAATCAAGTTCTTGTCCATGTCAAGACATCAAAAGGAGATTGGGAAACTACATTTCAGAAATCAACCAGAATAAAGGATGTTATACTTGGTTCAAGAATGCACTTTCGATTATCAAAAGAAGTCAAGCTTGTATTATGCAGAGAAGAATCACCACATGTGGATTTTGATCCTGATCGTGCATTGGTAAACTACAATGTATTGGATGGTGAAGTTTTGATCCTAAAAGAGGTGTGAAACATACATGTTACCACTAGCTTCTTCAAATTTTTAATGTTAAATATTATGAAACTGTATTGTATATGATGCCAAAAGCTGACAAAGCTTATGACTAAAAGGTGTGGCCTCGCAAAACAGAAAGTTAAGAATCTCTTAGGGGAGAACTGGAGGTAGTCTCCAAAAGATGTTTTGCATGAGGAGGTCACACCAAGTTTTTATTACTTAAAATCATCTTTCCCAACCCAACCATCTTTCTTGTCAGGTTTTGGTTGTGGTTCCGGTTCTCGAAATCTTGGTGGTTCCGGCGTTTTCTGCTTTGTGAAAAATTCCTCCCTAGGATATGGTTCATTTGGTCCAGTTCCCATACTACCGCCCCTATACTTGCGTAGTAGCCTTGGAATTATTCGTGCCAATGGAATGATTAGAAATATCAGGTAAATCCACATGCCGCCAGTTGGGTCGCCTTCCATATTGAATTACGATTAAAATTTCATTATTATATTTTTCATTTTAGGAGTTTTTTGCAACTTGTGCAAATTCATCCAATGCCTGGCTCATTTTGTTTTTAATCTTCTTTTTGGCGAGGAATCCCATTACCTTAAACTTTCCATTCAACACAAGATCCACATCGATCGTAATTTTCGTTCCTTCGGATATTTTTTCAAAAGTTTCTTCAAATTTTGTGTTTTTACCTGGTCCGTCAAGCATTATTACTGTATGCTTGTCTGGTTTCTGGACAATGTGGTCTACAGTAACACTCAGTTTTTTGCCAAGGAATTCCAACTCCTCTTCAAGTTTAGTAGTGTTACCAGATTTTGATATTATTTTCAGTGATTTGAAATACTTTGGGAATATTTTAGCCAGATTTTCAAAATCCGTTATGACGCTGAATATCTTATCTCTATCAACATCAACTATTTTTGTAAAGCTAAACTTTGGCATGGAATCTACCTTTTACTTTTGATAATAATTCTTCGTATAATTCTGAATACTCCGTATCCTATTCCCGCAAATATAATGATAACAATAATGATAGAAACTACTGCCGTAAGATAATCATTAAAGAAAATTTTTGTCTCAAACCATGCTCTGACGAACGAGTCAAAAAAGTTAGCATCTGAAAAGTCTTCAACCTCTCCTACTGCCAATGTAAACTTGCCGTTTTCAGTTGTATCAAAAACTGCTAGATAGTACGTACCTGGATTCATACTTTCACTTCTAATTTCTTGGCGCTCCCAATAGTTTACTTGCGTGAACGGCTCATAAAACACATTGTCTGTGGGTTTGCCGTCATAATCAAAAACAATTGCTTGATATCCATCTGGAAGTGGAAAAGGCACATAATTATTTTTTTCGCCGGTATGCGAGCTGATCATTGTAATGTTTTGTTGGTGTGCTATTATTGCAAGAGATGGACTAAAATTTTCTAAACCATCCAATGCAGGTATCACAAGGCTGGCATAGAGTGGTTCCCTTTGATCAGCCTCAAATTTGTAAAACAAAACATTGTTTTCAAGCTCTCCATACATAGCCCATGAAATCTGAGGATCTGGTATGTAGAGAGCATTTTCCATAGTAGTGTTACTACCATCTGAAAAGATCAACTGGTGAGCAAGTGAATCATCTATGTGAAAAAACATACACGAGGCTAACAGAAGCAATATGATACTTTTTTTCAATTTACTGTTCGGTAAATGTTGATATTAGTTAGTTTTTGCATATAATTTGAATTGGTAGTCTTAGAACTTCATGGATCTGGTGGTCATATTCTTGCAGACGTTACAGATGAACAGGCAAAAAAGGCAGACCTTGGCGTTGGCAAGTGTTTCCTTGCTCCAATTGGTAAACTTGAGGAGCAAAAGATGCAGAAATATTTTTGCAAGACATGCGAGTCTGAGTTTGACGGTTCGCCTAAAATTCAGATTGAAGAAAGTCCCAATGAGGCTGTTGCAGACGGATTAATTCTGAAAGAGAGAGGACAATACACTTGTGGTAAATGTAATTCAATAATTGGTGAATATCGTGTATTTGAAAAGGGACAGTGAAACTAACTAAGAATTTTTCATTGCCGCCAAGTCGTCATCTAGATCCTTTACAAGTTTTTCATAATCATCTCTAGTTTTTCCAAGCTCTGCCAACTTTGAGTTTTCAGTTTCTTGTAGTGCTTCCTCCACCTGTTTTTCATAGACCTGTAGTTTTGCATCAGCCATATTGAACAATCTGTTATTTTCTTTCCACAGATGTGCACTCACATGCTCAACGTATACTTCCATACCTTCGATAAGATTTGCCGAGTCTCCCGTGTCAAGATATGTTTTGGCAAACTCCTCAATTTTTTCCGCAATCTGCTTAGTAGTCTCATGCTCCATGATCATCTTGCGGATTGGTCCCATGTTGGTTGGCACACCAACTTTTCCTAGTGCTGGAAAAAGTGCATCCTCCTCCTTTCCATGGTGGCAAACATTGGTAAAGTTCTTTGCAAAATCAATTGTAGGAAGGAGTATTGATTCTGGAATTTGTTTACCATCCTTAAGCAAAGATGTGGTTGTTTGCATTGCAGATATGACCTTCTCAATAAGGTCATGGTCCTTGCGTAGATGTGCAGTAGGCATGAATTTTGCATACAAAATACCAATAAAAATCGTGTAAAGTTCTAAATTAATCCTATAATATTTTTGATCACATGTCTGAAGGACCAGATAGTCCTCTGATTGAGTTCTTTGAACATGATAACAAACTAGATTTTTACAAATGAATTTTTTGGTAACTGCAAGTCACCAAAAACATCTGGATGAATAATTTTAGCTAGTATTTCAATTCCAGTTATGGTTCGAAGACTTGGTTTGCTAAAATATGAGTTTGCGTCAACTGCGTAAACATTTTTCTCCTTAACAGCTTTTAATTCATGCCAATCTGGATTATTTGTCAACACATTATTGTATTCAGATACAGTTCGCTTGACATCAAAACCACATGGCATCATTACAATAATGTCAGGGTTTGCTTCTTTGATCTCTTCTAATTCCATTTTTCTTGATGGCATTTTTTTTGTACTTATGAGATTTTCTCCACCCGCACTCTCAATCATCTCTGGAATCCAGTGACCTGAAGTGAAAAATGGATCCACCCATTCGATTGCAACGATCTTTGGTTTATCTTCAAATGTTTTACTCTTGACGAACTCTAGTCTCTTTACTAGTGAGTCAACCAATTCATTACCTTCTGTTTCCTTACCAATCATCTTTGAGATATCCATAATGCACACCAAAATCTCATCAACATCGTGAGGATCCATCGTGTAAACCTCAGGCTTTTTTTCTAACATATCCATGGCTATTTTGACGTGTTCCGTATGAGCAGAACAGACCTCACAGATGTCCTGAGAGATAATCAGGTCAGGTTTTGCGTTTAGGAGATTTTCTTTGTTTAGATTGTAAATTTGCTTCCCATCAGTCATTAACTGACATATTTTATCATCAATCTGCTTACTTGACATTGAAGCTGGATCAAACACAGAACTGATTACTCGTGACTTAGTTTTCGCATCGCTTGGGTAGTTACATTCATGTGTTACACCAAAAAGTTTGTCATCTGCACCCAAGCTGTAAATCAGCTCAGTTGCGCTTGGTAGAAAAGTTACAATTCTTTGCGGTTCCATAACTATCCATTCACACTTAAGAATTCATTAGCTTTTTGATCTCTATCTTCTGACCGTATTTTTCCAACAAGTCATCGTAAAGTTTTTTCCGTTCTAATTTGAGATTTTTATTTTCATCATACATTTTTGTAAAGAAACATCCAAGAACTCTTTCATCATTGTTATCGAAAAACCTGACACTGAAGCTTGTGCGCTCTGGTTTTTCTTCTATCACGAACTCTGCATGTTTTATCATGTAAGGATTAACATGCATATGGCATGGCCCATCGTTATCTCCTATTGTTATCCATTGATCTTTTTGTCTTATACTTAGAGAATTACTCCTCATCTCACTGGTGGCTCCGTTTGATTTGACTACCAATAAAACATCATCTACATTGATTATGTCAGCCAAAAGTTCTTTCAGCATCTATATTCTACAAACTGGCTTGTTTTTAATTTGGCTAGTATTTCCATTCGTCAGAAAAACCGTTCCATAATGGACGGAATGGCGCTATGTCCTTCTCTATTTCGCCTTGAATCCTATTTGATATTGCAAAAAAGAAATTTTCCAATGCATCAACACCGCCGTCATCAAAAAGCTCCTTGCCAATTTCGGTAATACGTGACTTTTTTTGTTCCACTTCTGGGGAATCTGGATTTTGTAGGCAGAATGTATAGAGATCAATCAATTCCTCCTCGAGCATGAAATCCATGAATTTTGCATACAAAATACCAATAAAAATCGTGTAAGGTCTAAATTGATCCTCTGATCTCTTTGATCACATGTCTGAAGGACCAGATAATGCCCTGATTGAGCGCTTTGAGCAGGAGGTATGGAGTAAAGTTCCACATCTAGAAGAAGGGAGCCAGACAAAGGTTGTCAACGCAACACCACTTGTTGATATGACTGCAGATTTCAAAGAATGTGCAAAAACTATCTTTAAACTGGATCTTGATAATGCAGACCTGAAGGTTTTCGGCAAAATGGATTGTACACTGTTAACTGGATCAATCAAGGTTAGACCCGCAGCCAACATCATACATGATGCCATTATTTCAGGAAAGATCAAGAGCGGTCAGACAGTAATTGAAGCGACATCAGGCAACTTTGGAATAGCGCTAGGATTGTTATCCAAACTTGGATTAACTGTGATTGCTCTTGTTTCAAGAAAGTTACAGGAAGGAGTGTTCGAAGAATTAAGAAACGGAAACATACGAACTATGGATCTTGATATGGATATTTGTCCTGCACCAGGAATGGAAGGGAAACAAAATCTCATGGTTGCTAAAGCAACAGCAGCCAATGTCCGTTCACAATTATCTAATCTTGGATTTGATACTGAAATTTTCGACAAAGAAATTTCTGAAATAGAATCACTTTTAGCTAAACAAGACATCATAAACTTGGCAAAGTTTCTTGCCAAGATATACGGTTTCTTCTGTCCATCACAGTATGACAACCAACTAAACATAGAAGCACATAGAACAATAACAGCAGCTGAGATTGATCAGCAACTTCATGAAAATGGATATTCGCTAGAAAACTTCAACATATTCTGTACATTTGGTACAGGCGGAACATCTGGCGGCTTAAGCAAATACATCTCTGAAAAATATGGAAAAAAGTCAGTATACGTAATATTTCCACCCGCAAATCAAGACGTTGCAGGTATTAGAACAAAAGCAAATGCAGATGGTTTGACGTTATACAATCCTGAGGTATACGCAGAACAGCAGGAAATGGATTGGGAGAAGGCAAAATTACTACTAAAATTCTTTGTAGAAAAAGGTCACGACATGGGCGAAAGCAGCGCACTAGAACTTTATGCCATTTTGCAGAAGGCAAGTGCTGAAGGAGGTGGAAAGTTTGTCGCAATGATTTGTGACGGAATTGAAAAATACAAAAAGAACCTCGCAACTATTGGACAGGAAGGTCCTATGCAGGTCTCTCTACAAGAGGCAAACGCAAGCGGTTATGATAAGGTAATTTGGATTCATGCCCAGTATACTCCACAGGAACCTGGAATAGAGCTAATTGCAAAATCTCTAGGCGTAGACAAGAGCAAGATTTGTGTTCCAGACGCAAGAACCGCACAGGAATTGCTGCAAACACAACAAATCCCAGAATCACTCAGCAAAGACCTAGAAGGAGACAGCAAACCATTGCTGGTTTGTATGGCTGGAAAAACATCGCTGATGGCTGCCAAAGTGCTTGCAACAAAGGGTGTTATGACCGACAGCTTGATTGGCGGAATAACGGAACTTCCAGAAGGAAAAACCAAGCAACTTTCTGAATTGATCAGACAGGCATGACAGAAACTGAGCAAGAAAAAATCGCAGATTACAGGAAAAGAAGAGAAGACATTTTACGAATACTCGACGATATTGTTGAGATAATAAGATTTCAGGATAGACCTGAGGATGCAATACTTGAACAAAAGTTAGAAGAAATCAGAAAAATATTGTCTAAATAACTAGTGTACTAGAATAGTGAAATTTATTATCTAAAATAAAAACCAGAATTTGTTTGAAGCCAATTATGATAGATGATGATGAGCGTCCCGAATGGGATTGGCTAAAGAAAAAATAATTTCTTTTTACAATTACCTGATTACAGCAAGCTGTGACTTCCGTCACACTTTCCTGTTTCATCCTTGCTGTGTTTACATCCACAAAACGCAACGAATCCTGCCTCGGTAGCCTTGAAAACTTTTGGTCCAATACCTGATCCCGCATGAGAGCCATCACACAGTGGTTGGTTCTGAGATTTTCCACACATGCAAACATGATATTCTTTTTCCGCTTCGACTTGCATTGGATATGGTCGTTTTTGTGGTACTTCTGGTTCGGTCATAATTTTTCTCTGATAATCTTGTTTGTAAATATGTTGATCAGGTTTTTGCTTGTTTCCTTGAGCATTCTATGCAGTATTCTCCAGTCTCAAAAACGTAAAGCAGTTTATCGCAGTCCTTGCATCTTCTTTCTGATCTAGTTTTATCATAACCATATGGCATGATTAAAACCCAATATCGATGTCAAATCCGCCATCGCCAAGATCTGAATCACCAGCACCATCCATACCACCATCATTTGCATATTCCATTCCTTGAGGATCACCAGCAAAAAAGTCAGACATCCCAATACCCATCATACTAAACATCATACTAAACATCATCATGTCGATTATTCCGAAATACATCATTGTTGGGAAAAATGAGCGTTTTTCATCCATGTATTCTTTGAGTTTTTTCTTATCTCCGGATTTGTATAACGTAACCATCTGACCCCATTCAACTTGTAGTTCGTGAATTCTTTCATCAATTTCTCTAGAGCCTTTTTCTGTTGTCATTATCTCAATCTTGGGTCCGAAAAAACCTTTTTTTTCATTCACAGAAATCAATCCTCTTTCCTCAAGCTTTTCCAAAATTTTGTTAAGCTCGTCCGGTTTGATCTTTGTAACACTTGCAATCTTATCAAATTTTTTGGCACCACCCCTAATTGCACCAAGCACAATGACATCCTTTGGTTCTTCTTCCATTATACTAAAAATAATAAATGTTCAACACATGTTATAATGTTATGAAACCAGATAGTGGGAAAAAATCATTTTTTTCCACGGACAAACCAAAGAGCTTACCACCATTCTATTTTCTGTCCTTAGCATGCATTATTGTGATGGTTTTAATCTTCATGTTCTTTGACTAGTTTTTATCCCCTATTTTGGACTTTTTGAGCTCTATTTTTGGCTTTTTGAGCTCTATTTTCTGCTTTTAGGTCTCATTTCATAAGCCAGCTCCAATACCTACGCATAAACGGATAATCATCAAAAAATCTGAGTCGAGCCTTCGACTTTCTTTTCTTTAACTGTTCTTCAATATACTTGAGTATTCTATCTCGCCCTCTTTTTTTGTTGATCAGATCACTTTCAATTATTTTTCTTGCAAATTCCTGTTCCATGTAAATTTCAAAAAACCACCAACCAGCAGCCATCTTGGCATCAGGGCTAAACTTGTAACCGTTCTTTATATGAGTCCTGAGCTCTAACTCGTTTAATATCTCCTTGAAGTTTTTTATGTCTCCATCAAAGTCTGTAGTCATTGCAGAAAAAAGAGGCCGTTTTGTCATTTTAACCATAAATTAGACAGTGCTCGCAATCGCAGCTTGGTATCTTGTTTGCCTTTGCAAGACAATTTTTGTGCTGACCAGCTTGGCATTGAACACAGATTTTTTCCAGATTATCAACGGTTGTATATTTTTTGGATTGGTCAAATCCGAATCCGCCATCCTGTGGTCCTACCATAATATCATCATCATCTGGTTTTAGTTAAGATTTTTTTCAATACTTTTACGGAT
>CACHDH010000014.1 GCA_902578515.1 uncultured marine group I thaumarchaeote
ACCATTGATTACTCAATAATTTTACGACACATTCTGCACCACAACGACATTTTACTGGCGTGTTTGTTAATTCTAATAGAATATCTGCACTCTCAATTTCTGTAATCCATTCTTTTATCTCATCTTTGGCTTCAGAAATTTTTTTCCCTGCAAATTGTTTTGTATTATCAGCAAGAATTCCCTCATAGAATTCTTTTGAATAGATCTCCTTTGTGGCGTCTTCTAGTTTTGGGTCATCCTGGTCTGATATTTTCATTCTTTCTACGATATCCTTCGCAGGAATATCGCCCAAACCATTTGTTTTAATCATAGTAATTGGTTCAATATTTTGAATATTTTTCAAGAGATCATTGGTTATTGATTTATTTTTTCCCGACTTGCAATCTAGTAGTGCTTGATAGTCAAACGGAGCATGCGCAGGAACTGACATTACAATTCCCGTCCCATTGTCACTTTTTACAAAACTAGCAGGTAGAATTACAATTGAATCATCATTGTGTGGAGCCTTTGTACTTTGACCAACAAAATCACTTCCACTAACATCTTCTATCACCTCAATTTTTTTTTCAAGGAATTCTAGTTTTCGTGCACATTCCGCACTAGCAATCCAAATCTCATCATTTACTTTGATTTTTTGATATGTAACTTGTGGGTTTATCCAAATGTTTGTTACACCAAATAGAGTTTCTGGTCTTAGAGTTGCAACTGGAATTTTTACTCCGTTCAAATCAAATTTAATGATGATGTATTCGGTAAAATCAGGTTCCACATCTCCAAGTGTATCATGCTGTGAAACTGGGTTTTGATCTTTTGGACACCAACCAACAGGATGTGAACCTTGTACAATGAGATTTTTTTCTTTTAGATTTCTAAATTGCCATTCTATGAATTTTTGATAAGCAGGATCAATTGTAGTAAATTCTCTTCTCCAATCAATGGAATAACCCATTTCAATCATACCAGATTTAATCTCTTCATGAAAATAATCTGCAATCTTTACAGGTTCTGTAAATTCTTTAATCCTATCTTCAGGCACCTTGTATAACGTTTTGAATCCTTCAATCAACTCAGTATCATTGGCTTCTACCCTTTTTGCCATACCAAGAATTGGTGTGCCAGTGTAATGGAATCCCATTGGGAATAACACATTGAAACCTTTCATTCTCAAATACCTAGAATGTACATCAGTAATCGTGTATGTTCTACCGTGACCTATGTGCTGTGGTGAGTTTGGGTAAGGATATGCTACAGTTATGAATTTTTTTTCTTTATCATTGTAATCAGTTTCATGATCATTGGTCTCTGACCATTTTTTTTGCCACTTTTTATCAATAATATTCCAATCCATTTTTCATATCTCCAAAACCATTGCTTTTGCTTTTTCTATAGCGTTATTTTTTTTAGATTTGTCTTTTCCTCCTCCCTGTGCAAATCTTTGGGTTCCACCCCCAGCTCCACCGAGTATTTCAGATACAGCTCTTGCTATATCTCCCGCTTTTTTATTCTGTTCAACTTGTTCACCTGAATAAATTATTGCTCTAACTTTCTCTCCATCTTCAAAAACACCACAATAAACCATCCATGGATCCTTTTCGATTAGTTTTTCTCCTAAACTGATATGAAAAAATTCATCATATTGTTCATTCATTGTAGAACAAAAGTTTGGTTTCCCAGACTCTGTCACATCAACAGTTATTCCATCAACTGTATTTGTGCCAACTTCACTTTGTATTATATTGTCTACTAGAAGTGGGAACCTTTCTCTTAATTCTTGTTTTTGTTCACGCCTTTTCTCTTTCATCTCCATTTTTTCTTTTAATTCAGCTGATTTTTTTAGCATGCTAGCATCATGTTGTTTGATATAATCAACAGCAGTTAGACCAGAAACAAATTCAATTCTAACTACACCATCTTGAATCCTTTTTGTTTTTGTAATTTTTATCAATTCAATCTCACCCGTCTTCTTTACATGTGTTCCACCACATGCTTCTACATCGAAATCTTCGATTGACACAATTCTAACTGATTTTACTGGAACTATTCCACCCTGATATATTTTAAATCCATATTTTTGTTCAGCAGTTCCTCTATCAAAGTTATCAATAGTCACGGACATATTTTTCTCAACTACAGAGTTAGCTAATTTCTCAATCTTTAAAATTTCATCATCAGTCAAGGCAGAATGGTGTGTGATGTCTAGTCTTGCATGGTCATCTTCTTTAAATGCAGAATGTTGCCAAACCCATGATCCTAAGACGTTTCTTGTGGATGAATTGAGAATGTGAGTGCTCGTATGATTTTTTGTAATTCCATCTCTTCTTTTTGAATCAACTAAACAAGAAACTGTAGTACCCTCCTTTGGCGTTCCATTTTTTAGTTCATGTATAACAATATTTCCATGTTTGTTCACATCAACAACCTCAAATTCACCAATTCTTCCATGGTCTGGTTCCTGACCACCACCTCTTGCATAAAATGAAGTTTTATCTAATATCACGTAGTTGTCAAATGACTTTAGTACACTTGCATCGAATTCTTTTGGATCATCTGAATAATACAAAAGTTCAGTATCTGGTAATCCATCTAAAGACATGCTGTCTTGTTCTTTTTCTTTCTTTGATTGATGTAATTCAGATAGTTTACTGTAAAATGTAGACGGAATATCAGAAATTACCTTCATTTCCTTTAGATAATCTGGTGTTATGCCATCAGATTCGTAAAGCCTAACCAGGTCGTCAACACTAGGTTTTTGTTCTAATTTACTTACAATTTTTTCCATTCTCAGTTTTGAGTTATCATATCTGCCTGATTCAATTCCAATTATTGTCTTGATATCCTCACGTGTTCTTTCCAGTTCAGGATATGTGTTTTTAAGATAATCAATTTGTGTATCAATCATTTCGTTTATGTCAAATTTTAAAGATAGTCGATCCATTGTAGAGATAATTCTGCGAAGCATTATTCTAAGGTTGTATCCTCCACCAACATTACTTGGAAGAGCACCATCTGATATTGCAAAAATTAGTGTTCTAATATGATCAATAATCAGATAAATTCCTTCGAGCGGTGTTATGATTTTGTTTATTTGGTCATCTGTAAGATTAGATGATTTTATTGCATTCTTCCTAACATCAGATAAATCATTGAATTGTTCTAAATGTTTTGCAATTTTAGTAAAGTATGTTACCAAAAGCTTGTTTTTCGTATCAATTCCAACTTGTTGTAATAGATTGTCAGTAATAGGTCCAAAACAGCAATCATATGCAGTTGGTGTACCCATTGTAATCCAGGCAAATCTTTCTAGACCTGCACCCATATCGATGATTTGTTGATCCAGTGTTTTGTAGTTGGTTAAATCTCCTTGAAATTCAGTGAAGACAGCATTACCAAGTTCTAATCCTTTTACAAAAAATTCTAAAGAAGAGCCAAATGAACCACCACCTTCCCAAACATCTTCTACAAAGACAACTTCCTTTTTATCAACTCCAAATTGTTCGGTCATCAATCTATAATCCAAATCAACACATTGGTCTTTCCAATATCCATCTGAATTTGGAATACTATGTTGTCCAATCATACAAAAGCTTGAAAAATGTCGTCCAGTAACACCAACGTTTTCTAAATCTTTGAATCTCAAACAAGTTTGTGGAACAACTAGTGGATTAGCAGGAAACTCAAAGACAACTTTACTTCCCATCACTCTCTGAAAGTCAACAATTGATGCAATTGTAAAGTATAGATCATCACGCCATCTACAGACAACCGGATATCTATTAACAGATGTATGCCCATTTTTTACAAAGAACGATTCAACTTCTTTCCATGCTTGTGTATAATCAAATCTTTTTTTCGTTGGAGGATTTCCAATAAACGAATACGTATCATCAGAATGATCAGGACAATTTACGCGGTTTTCATCTACTGTCCAATAGAATCTCTTGCATGTAGAGCATGATTTACGCTCGAATCCTTCATTATCAAACAACTTTACCTTGTAGTATCGTCCAGGATCAGCAGAAAATTTTGCGAGTATGTCTTTTTTATCCATTTGAACTGTTTTCGGTTAACCGATATTAAGAATTGCCGATACAATAAATTAAATAGAATATACCCAGATTTAGCTCATGTTTGGACTTCTTGGAAAAAAAGGTCTTAAAGAGGGAGATTTTGTTTTTGCTAGACGACCAGATGGAGAATACAATAACATAATTTTTGGTGCGGTTACTGGTGTTGACGGTAAAAAAATTGGTGTTAATGGAATTTTAATTAATCCAGTTGGTCTAAAGAATAAAGTTGAACAGGGTAAAGCAGGTCCACGATCTGTTGAAATTTTAAAAAATCCTAACCCTGATAATTGTATTCAATTGTTAATTTATCGTATTGAGCATGAGGACTTTAACGAAGTTGTGGATCTTGATAAGGAACAAGTCTTACAAATCCCAAACCGAGTTTATGCAACTATGGAGGGATGGATTCGTGAGGGTATATCTGAGTTGACAAATGCTGTATTGTCACTCCCACCAGGAGATGAGAGAGACGAAGCAAAGCGTATTCTCAAACAGAGAAGGGATACACTATTTGACAAGCCATTAAAGAGGACATTGTATGCAGTTTGCAGAAGTCTGAAGATCCTAAATTAAATCAGTTGTAATTCTCCATAGTTTTATATTATCGACTTCGAAAAAAACGGTACTATGGAATATGTTTACGCTGCATTGATGCTTCATAAGCTAAAGAAGGAGATTACTGAGGAAAATGTCACTTCAATAGTAAAGGCATCTGGCGCAGAAGTAAACGAAGCAAAAGTGAAATCACTTGTAGCATCTTTAGCTGATGTTAACATCGAAGATGCAATAAAGGCTGCTCCAGTTGCAGCAGCCCCAGCAGCGGCAGCAGCAGCCCCAGCAGCCGAAGGTGGTGAAGGCAAGAAAGAAGAGAAGAAAGACAAAGCAGCAGACGGTAAGAAAGAAGAAGCAGCAATGGAAGGACTTTCATCCTTATTTGGTTAATTCTATATCATCAATTTTAGATCCAATCTGACATTCATTGTTAATTACTAGACTACTATCCTAATTGTATTGGTTGAATTTTCAACTCCAGTAGAAGCATTCATCCACGTTCTAGATCTTTTTGGTACAATGGCATTTGCCGTTACTGGTGCGTTCAAGGCTATTGAAAACAAGGCTGATATTGTAGGCATAATTATTTTGGCTACAATCACAGGTGTTGCAGGCGGTACAATTCGTGACGTTGTGTTAGGAAAGTCATTACCAAATTCATTAATTGACCCATCATATGTCATAATTACTGTCATTACTGGCATTATCATATTTCTTCTACATTCACGACTGCGTAAACATTGGAATCTTTTCCTAAAATTTGATGCAATCGGTCTTGGTGTTTTTACCGTAATAGGAGCCACATTTGCATACAATCTATTTGGAATGAATATTCTTATCATAATACTTGCTGGTATGCTTACCGCAATAGGCGGTGGTATACTTCGGGATGTTTTTGTCAATCAAACACCAATAGTCTTCATAAAGGAATTCTATGCCAGTGCAAGTTTTGTTGGTGCAATTGTATTTTATTTTGTTTTGATGTTTAGTGACCAGCTTTACGCTGCAAGTATTTTGGGCATAGTAGTCACTACCGGTTTAAGAATGGTTGCAATGAAGTACAACTGGAATTTGCCGAAAGTAAGAGGCGGTACTTAGACTAGTGACGATTTTTCCATTGGTACCTATATTCTTCTTCAAATAATTCTTTCGTAATCTCATCTGTTTTTAGTAGTCTTTTTCTATATTTTTTTTGCAGGCAATTTTTGCACATACAATCACCGTCACCAATTTCATCTTTTGATAATTTTGGTAGGCTAGCGCACCAACACGTGGCAGCATCTTCTTCACATGTAAAAGAGCTTCCACATTCAGAACATTTTTTTTCCAATTTACTGTATACCCACAATCATCAATTTACTGTAATTAGATATCATAATCATCTTTCATACTACCCTTTAGCTGATTGTCAACTGCATCAGCCTTAACATCCAATTCATTCAAATCGCCTAATTTTTGGTATGTCAGTTTTTCTAAGGTTTGAATAATGGTTTTTGCTGCTCTATATTGTGGAATGTTTGGTTCCAAAAGCTCCCCATACAATCCCATTCCATTAATTCCATTGAGTTTTGCGTATCCAAGTATAAGACCATTAAATCCTGTAATAACAGATTCCTGCGGTGTTGTTTCTATACCAAGTTTCTGTACTTGATCTAACAGATTTTTTGATGTAGTTGTTACATATGTGGTTGGGTGTTTTCCAAATTGTCTGCTTGTATGAAATCCACCAACTGTATAGATGAATTTAGCATCATATTTTTTTGCTATATCAATTACATCTTGACACAGTTCATTCAATTCATCATTTTGTTGGGGTTGTCCTGAGCCTCCACCAAATATTATAATGTCATTACCAAATCTGTATTCCCATTTTTCTTCTGGTATCTCAATAAATCCACCCCTGTCGTAAACATATGGAGGTCTAGTAGATTTTACATGTCGGAATGGTGCAGTATCAAGATTTTTGTTGATAAAATTAACAACTATACTACCAACATTTCCCATATCTTGCATCGCAGCTATAACTAGTGGTTTTCTAATTTCTGGCTCTGATATGTTTATGAATTCCAAGTTATCTATCGCTTAGTACGTTTAACACTTTATTAGGAATATCTCTAAGTCTAGAAACTCCCAACGTCCGTTCAAATCCCAGATATTTCAAATTGGTTGCAATTATTGTGGCATTACGTGTATCTCGACCAACACCAATTGCTACCATCTTAATACCAATAGATTTGAATGATTTTACCATAGAGCGGGCTGCAAATGCATCAGATGGTTCTCCATCAGAAAGTGTGAGAAAGATGTCTGGTTTTTTAGAATTTAGTATGGGGTACAGCTTATCATAAACTTCGGCTAAAGGCGTTCCACCGTTGGCTGGAATTTGTGCAAGTCTTTTTGCACACGAATTATTCCATTTCAAGTCATCTGGTTTGACAAGCCAGCACATCACTTGTCTTTCAGTAGTATTGAATGCATATACTGAAAATTTAATTTTGAGAAAAGCTAAGACTTCACACAATGCTAGTGTAGCCTTTTTGTAATCTACTTGTTGATCAGCAATGCTAGATGAATGATCAAGTAGAATTACGACATGTGTATTAATTGATTTTTTTATGTCTGTAACAAATGGTCTGTCATATCCCTCCAGATAACTTTCATTATCAAATTCATCTCCTACAAAAAAGTGATATTCTTTCCATCCAGTTTTCCATTCTTTAAACTTGGCTTTCAAATTATTGATCAAATCCTGGTCATAAATTTTGGTTTCGTCTACATTGGACTGATCCGGTATTTGTATACCAATTGATTTTGTGCTCAAACCTTTTTTCTCATTTTTCTTGTTTTCAGTTTTTATTATTTTGAATTCATCAAGAATAGTTTTTCCTTGTAAAACATTTTTTGAATCAAATTTACTAAAATCATCCTTTCGTGATTTTGTAACTTGTTTCATTGCCTTAGCAAAATCATTAGGAGTTATGGCTAATCCAGGACCCTTTAGAGGAACTGAAAGTGGGATAGAAATCAACGCGTCTAAATCTAAAATCTTTAAAATTTCTGGTATTCTTGATTCAATCCATGCTGTGTCACGTTTTCGTTCTATTGCCTCATTTAGAATGTGTTTGGCTAATTCTACAGCTTTTGAAACCTTGTTAAACTGGTTTGGCTGAATTTCACCCTTGATATCATCAAACAAGAAGTACTGATAGAATGCTTCCACTATCCTTGCTTTTCCAAAGATTGAACCTAGATTAGACCTAGACAACCACATGTTTGTATAGTTGAATATCAATTCCTCAACCATTCCCTTCCAAATTTTAATTCCTAGAAGTTCAATCCTGCGTGTCTCTATCGCATTTAAAATAAAACCAAAGGCATGATCATTGCTCAGTATCTTTTCACAATATTTTAATCGCATTGATTCATACCAAATTGAAGTTCTAAACTGTCTATATTTTTGAAAATCATCTCCGTAATAATTTTCATTTGGCATCAATAGGATTCTTTTTTCCTTTAGTCTTGTTTCACTTTGTTTTATTTTTGAGAATTCGACTGTAACATTTTCTTTTCCAGACCAACGTCTTGTAAGGAAAGTCGCAATGTCAATTAAAACATCATTTTGTAATTCAAGTGATTGCATTAGCTACCAAACATAGAAGCAATAATGTCATTTACCTTTTGAAATTCTACATTTCCCCATTGAGAGTATACGTTTCCAAATACTGTCTTTGCTGATTCTTTTGCTGAAACTCCACTTTCTAACAACTTTGCAAATGCAATAGTTTCCCTAATTGATGGAGAATAATACAGCTCTTCAACAGCGGATGCCTGACGTAATGTGTTTGCTAGTTTAATTCCTTGTAGAACTTCAGATTCGTTTGGATTTTTTACGTGTTTTTTGATTATTTGATATTCAATATCCTCAGGTGGATAATCTAATCTAATTCTAACTGGAAATCTACTTAGAAGTTGTGGAGGAAGTTCCTTTGTTCCAACATGTGTGAGAGGATTAATTGTTGCAATCACAAACCACGAGTCTTTTGCTTTGATAACTCTACCGTCAGATTCTTTGAGAATAATCTGCCTACGATCATCAAGTGCTTCATCTAATCTTAACAGTACATCAGCTTCTGCGGCATTAATTTCATCCAAGTATAAGATATTTCCTTCCTTCATCGATTTTACTAGAATTCCTTCATCAAAACCAATATTACCATCGACTAAGTTTTTGGTTCCTACCAAATGACTCTCCCTTGTTCTAAGACTAAAATTAATTGATTCTAATTCTCTTGACTTTTGTATTGCATACTCTCTTACTAGTGATGTTTTACCAGTTCCTTTCGGTCCAATGATTAAAACAAATAATCCATTCTCAAATGCTTTATCTAAAACATCAATTGAATTGTTCCAATCAAGATAAGATGGTTGTTCATTTCCTCCTATGGATTGTTCACTTTGGTCTGACAAAGTAACATCCTTGGTTTGTGTACTTTATTTAAGACTAATTCTTTGCAAATGAGGCTATTTTTACAAATGATTCATTAAGAGTTTTAAGAAGAGATTTGTTCCATTCTTCAAATCCAGCAGGATCTTTGGGATAGTTTCTGTAATGCGCAACTAACCACTGATTTTTTTCTGATGTGTATTTTAGTCCGTTAGCAACTGTCTTATTCATGGCACCACGTATAATCATGCCAATCTTACCAAGTCCTGAAAAGTCTGGATGTTCACCTTTGCTAATAGATTCAACATCAAGATTTCCCAGAAAGTGTTTCATGCCATAGCTAATCTGTTCATTAGTTAACGTTTGTACTAGTCTTCTGAAAAGCTCAAGACCAGCAGTCTTGTAACCGTATTCCTCAATAAAGTCAAGGTTGTATTGCCACAATCCTTTTTCTGTAACATCATTTGCTTCAATTGCATCTACAACATTTTTTCCTAGAATGGTACCAGCAATCAAGGCAGGACCTATTCCACCTGCGTCAATTGGTTTTGGCATCCATGCAGAATCTCCTACTAACATGTAGCCTCCAGAAACCATACAATCATTTTGTCTTCTTACAGAAACCTGGAATACTCCAGTGTTATTGTGAATATCTTCTGGATCCTGTGACAGTCTAGCATTCTTAATTGCTTTGTTTCTTTGTAGGTATTCTTCCATCAATGATCCAACGTTATCACTTTTGCCAAGTCTTTTGTTTCTTTGATCTAAAATTGATTTTTCAACACCTAGTCCTATGTTTACTTTATTGTCAGCTTTTGGAAAGACCCATCCATATCCTCCAGGTGCAATATCTTGATCTAGATGAATAATACAATAATCTGGGTCAAACTCTGTTAGATCTTCCTCACCTTTGTCAAAATACATGATATGTCTACCTGTTGACTCTAAATCACGCCTGTCTATTTTTTTCTCAATCCTTGTAGAGTTTTCAAGTTGATTTCTAAGCATTGATGTAACTCCAGTTGCGTCAACTACAACCTTTGCAGTTTTTTTGTATGATTCATTTGTTTTGTTGTTTATGCCCTGAACGCCTACAACCTGTGAACCATCATAAATTAAGCCAGTAAGGTTAATTTCAAAATCAAAATTCACTCCCATTTTTTTTGTTCTTGCGTTTTGAATCTCTGGTAGTTTTTGGCGATTTAGCATGTATCCATCACCATCAAACGGAATTGCAGTCTCCTTATCAGGTGAGAATGCCATAACACCTTTTACATCATGTTCAATTTCTGGAGCAGTCCAAGGAATTTTTATCCTTTCTGTCATGAAATCGACAGCTTCTTTTGAACATGCATCTCCACATGTCCAGCCTGGATTTGATTTTCGTCCAGGTAATGTTTCTGGATTTCTATCTATCGAAAGAATTGATAAATTTTGATTGGAATAATGTGATATAGCCTGAGCTGCAACAGTTCCAGTTAGTCCTCCTCCAGCTACAATAACATCATAATCATTATTCATGGTTTTAGGCTCCCGTAACTTTATTTAAAATTGTATTAAAATACACTTCAAGCCTATACACTATTTTCATTTAATAATTTTCTATAAATTTCTGGTATCTCCTTTTTTACATATATTGGTGTATAAATTGCAATTCTGACTGGGTCAGCTTCTTCAAATTTTAGATCTTTTCTAACAAAGTCCTGTTTTGAAAATCGCATATAGAGAGACGATTCAAAAATTCGGTCTTCAATGTTTGCCAAAAGTTCTATTATCAGATCCCTAGGAATAAGGGAAACAAGTTTTTTGATGAATTGTTCTGCCTTTTTTTTCTTAAGATCCACATGGAGCATGAAAATTGGATTTCCAAAATGTCCGGGAACCTCATGTTTTTCTATTTCATCATCCTCTATTCCAAACAAATCATTTAGAGGTTCAACAAGTTTTTTAAAATCTTCCGTGGCATGCAATATTAAATCTATTTTAACTACGGTATTTTTTGCCATTTTTTAAAGAAACTTTCTACCTTAATCTAAGCTTCAAGAAGTGCTACTTCTTCTTCGGAAGTTCTAAGTAGTTTCACTTTTTCCAGACCAACGTGTCTTACACGGATTATCTTTTTTGTAGCCGCCATAATATCACCATTAATCCTTCCATAACATGCTGCCTGAGCAAATTCATCAATTGTCATCTGTGGTACTATCTTTTCTATTTGTTTTTTGGCCTCTAACCTTAACGCATGTTTTCTAGACGTGTTAAGTTCTCTATGGCTAAGAGTTAACACCTTAATTCTAAAGGAATAACCATCTTTCGTTTTTGTATCTATAACAAAATTAATCCTAGAAGAGCCACGTCTAATCAAACTTCGTAAGAATTCCTTCGAATATTCATATCTCTTAAAAATTGTAGTAGCCTTGTCTTCAGATACCTTGTTAATTTGGAAAAATAGTTTGTATTGATGTTGTGATGGATCGCCTTTCAAAATATCAAATAATGTAACTTCAACTACTCTTCCCACAGCAGTTTTGTCGTCAGTTATTGGAACATATGCTACAGGAACATTGTTAAATGAATCAGGTGCTAAGACCCTTACCCATCTTTTTTCCTTCCACTTGTCCTTAATTTTTCGTGTTTTTCTAGCCAATTAATACAGCCCTCTGATTCTAAAATATAAGTTGTAGTGAACTCAGACTAGTGACTTGTCCATGTTTGTGCTAACAACTTCCTGCACTTTGATAAAGTACAGTTGTGTTGTGTATGGCATTTTTTGCAAATTATAGTCAATCACTTGCATGAAACAGCGTACCGCTCGCTTTGAAATGTCTATGTTAAATTTCAATGGAAGTATTGGATCCTGTGTGATATTGACCTTGTCTTGAAGCCACGGAGGGAGAATCTCTATCGTCTCGTCAGTGATCTTTCTGTACCAATATTCCAAGTTTTCTGGCTGAAGACCTCCTCTTAGGTTCTCGATATCTACATCTATCTTATTCAGCATCTTGTTAGTAACGCTCATGCTATTAATGCCAAAATTCTTGTTTTATTCGACTTACTCAAAGATAGGCAAGTTGCTTGTCAATTCAAATTTCCATCACTATCAATCTCAGAATTCTTGATTCTTGTGCTTGAGATGGCTTTTCCATCCTTAGCCAATACCATCGGCACAACAACTATTTCCACAGGTGGGTGGTTTCTCTCCGCCCTCAGTTCGTTAAGTTTTACACCCTTACTGCTGGTCTCTTCGCTTACAACTAATGCCTTAACAGATCCTTCGATGACAGCGGGTCCAAAGTCATTCTCAAGTTTACTTATCTCATAAGATGAATTTGGAAATCTCTGTTCAATTACATCTTTTAACGATGACAGCCTTTTTGAGTAATCATTGGTAAGATTTTTTCCACGTTTTTCTGCCAGTTGATCACTACTAAGACCTATTATCACCTTGTATGATATTGAGAATGATTTTGTCAACAATGCAACATGACCTGCATGAATCAGATCAAATGTACCACCCATGGCAACAAGATCAAATTGTGTCATCATACAAGTATGGTTAAAGATAGATTATAGTTTTTCATTAAAGCAAAATACTGAAATTAAAAAAAGGTGTTTTACTTACCGGTTCTTCTAGCAGTAATTGCAAACCAGTAAACTAATCCTGGACCTAATCCCACGATCAATGGAATAAACACTGGCCACATGTCAACTAATCCTGCCATATTTACTATCGAACAATATTTGCTATTTAAGTCCATCTAAAATAGTCAAAGTTGTGAACGATCTACTTATGCTTATTTTTAAAGGTGGACTGAAGGGGATTTGAACCCCTGACCCCTCGCGTGCAAGGCGAGTATTCTACCAGTCTGAACTATCAGCCCTCCTCTTCAATCATTGCCGTATAGATTTTAATTGTTCTCTTTTTAATTGACAAGAATTTTATTTGATTTACAAGAGTTTTTCTTAGATGGTTCTGTTAGAATCGAAGATCACACTAAAAACCGGAGATAATGCGCCAGATTTTTCATTAAAGGGAATTGACGATAAAATGCATTCTCTTGAAAGCTATGCTGGAAGTAAGGGATTGCTGATAATCTTCATGTGTAATCACTGCCCATATGTCAAAGCTAAGATTGAGGCAATAAAAGAGGTTCATGAGAAATTCAATGAAAATATTGCTATAGTCGGAATAAACAGCAACGACTCGACAGAGTATCCAGATGACAGTTTTGAAAATATGCAAAAAGTAGCTGATGAGAAAAGTATGAAATTTGATTATCTCGTAGACGAAAAGCAAGATGTCGCAAAGAGATATGGTGCGGTTTGTACGCCTGATCCATTCCTTTTTGATGAGGATAGAAAGTTAATTTTTCATGGCAGAATTGACAATGCCATGAATCCTGATGCTACTGCAACGGAAAATACAATGCAGGACAACTTGAAGAAATTCCTGGCAGGAGAAAAGATAGAAAAGGATTTTGACCCATCCATCGGTTGTTCAATCAAATGGAAGGAACAGCAAACTTAAAACACGTAGTGTAAGGCAAATTTTTCAGGGCTCGTAGCTCAGCTTGGCTGGAGCGTTCGACTGATAATCGAAAGGTCATGAGTTCGAATCTCATCGGGCCCATACTTTTAATCATGAAATTGAGCTCTCAAATGTCGCTTGTGACCATTGTAATATTGCCTCAACATTTTCCTCTATCAAATCAGCCTTAATTCCAGCATTTTTCTTCATGTCACCACAAACAGCAAGATGCAGATTTCTTCTAGATTTTGCCTTAATGGAATTAACAGATTCAGCAAAGAACTTCATACTTTCTGGTGTTGACGAAAATACAACAATTACCATCATTCCAGACCCAGCCTTCCAAACTTTAGTTAGAAGCTTCTGCAGGTCAAGATCAAATAAGACATCAATGGATGAAGACATATCACCCAAAGAATAGACTTGCCATCCATCAGCATGAAAAGTGGCTGATGCTGCTTCCAAAAGCAGAGTACTTTGATGGTCAGCTGATATCAAAATTACTTTCTTCTTTGTGTCAATATCAAAATTTTCAAGTTTGATTATTTGTATAGAATTGGAGATAATTTTTTCCAGAAGATTGAGTTCAGATTTACCAATCTTTCCCTGATCAAATATACCATATATTGATTCTATTGCGGGAACAATAATCTCCGTTATTATTTTGACTGGATGTGTTGTAGAATGAAAAGAATTTCTTACAAGATTATACACTTGTTGCTCCTTTCGTGCAGTTAGGTATTCAACATATTTGGTTTTTACCTTGAAAAGATCCTCAGGAAAATTAAACTTCTCAGTACCATCCTCGATAAACCAGAGATTAACATTACCAATATTCTTCTGTTTAATCAAACCCTCAGCAGCAAAGATGTTAAGGTACTTTGTTGTCGTGATACGATTAATCTCTAGACGCTCAGAGATTTCAAGACCAGAAAGCCCAGTCCTGGAGGTTGTCAGTAGGTCAACAAGTTTTTCTTTTATTTCCTCAGTTTGATATCCTCTAGCCATGATCGTAAACTGCATTTATCGTGTATAAAGGCTGATTCGTGTTGGTCAAAAAAATACTAACAAAAAATGTTATATAGTTATGTACCTTAATGTACGGTAAGGTACATAGCATGCCAAAACCAGGATTCAAATCAATAACCATATCTGAAGCAGTATACGACAAGTTCAACCAGGCATATCAAAAGAACAAAGACGAGTTGACAATGAAGGGAGTCAACAGCTTTGCAGGATATGTTACATATCTCCTCGAAGATGTGATGAAAAAAGACAAAACATTTGCACGTTATGCACCTAAACTAGAAAAGGTGTCAGTTGATGCTGATAGAATCATTCTAAAAGACAATATCAAAAATAGAATTGCCGAAGTTGCAATTCAAAATGGGCAACTTTACTGCCAACTCTGTGAGGAGAAGGATTGTGTCCATATTGGCTATGTCTTTGGTCTTCCTGACGTCTATGAAATTCTAAATTCTAAAGGAATTAGACAAACAAGATAACAGTGCAGGAGGTGAGATTCGAACTCACGAACTCCTGAGAGACGGGATCACCCATTATATGATCTTAAGTCCCGCGTGTCCAAAAGCATACATGCTTTCTTTGGCCAGGCTTGACTACTCCTGCACTAGCCTAGCTAACTATCAGCGAAATTTAACAGTTTATGGATTTGAAAAATTTTACCAAGAATTATAAGGATTTTTGTTGACGATTCGACATGCTCCGATAGCTCAGCCTGGTAGAGCGTTACATTGGTAATGTAAAGGTCGTGGGTTCGGATCCCGCTCGGAGCTTTAGTAATTCTTAACTAGAATCTCAGAGTGACCTGTTCGCTTTTTGGAATTGGAGTTTATTGCCCTATTTACTCGAATTTCCTTAATGGTCCATTTTGATGCAGAAAACAATTTTTCCACTTTTTTTGATTTTGAATTTGAAAGCAAAACCTTGCATCCCATAGAATCAAGTTTCTCAGCAAGATTTGCTAATCTGTCAAGATCGTCATCCGTGAACATCTTGTTTGTATAGCTTGTAAAACTGGCTGTTTTGCTGACAGGTTGGTATGGAGGATCAAAATAGATGAAATCGCCTTTTTTGATATCATGCAAAACGCTCTCAAAATCTCTACAGAAAAATTCCAAATTTGATGACTGTAAGATCTGGCTTACTGCTAGAAGATTAGATTTATTGACAATGTTTGGGTTTGTGTATCTTCCTAACGGAACATTGAATTTGCCCTTACTGTTTACGCGGTAAAGTCCGTTAAAACAAGTCTTGTTTAGAAAGATTAGTTTTGATACTTTCTCAATCTGTGATACTGGTTCAGATTCCCTAACATGATAATAGTAGGAATCTGGGTTTTTCTGATATTTTTTCGCATGTTCTTCAAGCGAGTCGATAACTTCAGTTACTTTGTCTCTTATTGCCAAATATGCTAAAATTAAATTAGAATTTAAGTCAGATACATGGCATTTCATATCTGGATGTTTTCCTAGTAGATTAAACATAACAGCGCCACCACCAAGAAATGGTTCAAAATAAGTATCAAATTTTTTTGGGAAATTCTTCTGTAATTCATCTAGGAGCTGTCTTTTTCCTCCAGCCCATTTTACAAATGGTCGTGGTTCCTGTACATATTTTTGAAGTTGTTGTGCCAGACGTCATACTAACGCAAAATTGTTTTCTCTGACAAAGGCAAGAAAACATCACAAAGAGTTGAGAATTATTTGATCTTGAGGAAATAGCTTAAATACAAACTTTGTAACAGAGAAAAATTATAATAAAAATTGTTAATTTTTTGACTATGCTACGTACATGGATACATAAAGCATAATTGCTGTTGTACCTGCTAAAGCAGCTGCAATCTGACCATTGCTTTTCTTGGTTGTTCCTTCCTCAGCGACTTTGACACAAAAG
>CACHDH010000015.1 GCA_902578515.1 uncultured marine group I thaumarchaeote
GACTGGTATAGTTTTCAATACGCTTACCAATCATACCCTCGACGTCAGAACGGCTGGCTCCGCCGCCGCCTCCGCCAAATCCTTTAGGTAGAGTCATATGCAATTTATCAATATAGAATGTTTAAAAAGCTTTCTTAATCTTCGCGATATGGTATCGATCGACTTAGAAAAAATCGCGTAATACCTCAAAAACTGTTTTTTTAATTTTCTAGGTTTTTACCTATCTCGATCCACGAAATTTCATAAAATTTTATATACTCACACTAGTGCTATTTCTTTAATGGTCTGGCTTAGACGATGTACTCATTATCTGTTTATTGTCGTAGTTGCGGTAAACTCAACTTTATTGACAATTAACTCTGGTGATTATATCTTCTATACTGATTGGGCCTGGACTTCATTTGTAGTATTTTCTATAGCTAATACTTTGATGACAGTTGTTGGTGCTGTGTACTATCTTACATTTACTGGTGTACCAGGTACTGCATCGTATTACGGTTTGATTATGCAAGTCTATACTTGGGTTGCAAAAGTTGCATGGTTTGCACTTGGTTACCCAGCAGACTTCATTGTTCATCCAATGTGGATTCCATCGTGTATGTTATTGGACTTGGCATATTGGGCGACAAAGAAAAACAAACACTCACTGATATTCTTTGGCGGAGTTTTAGTCGGAATGTCAATGCCACTGTTCAACATGGTACAGTTGATGTTGATAGCAGATCCACTAGAAACTGCATTCAAGTATCCACGACCAACATTACCACCATACATGACGCCGATAGAACCGCAGGTAGGTAAGTTCTATAACAGCCCAGTAGCTCTTGGAGCGGGAGCTGGATCGGTACTAGCATGTACATTTGCAGCATTGGGTTGTAAGCTCAATACGTGGACGTATAGATGGATGGCCGCATGGTCAAAGTGGGACTGATAATCATGATAGATAAAAAATTTCTGGCAATTACTGTAGGGGCTGTTTTCGTACTTGGTATGTATGGTCCAAATGTTGCTGAAATTGTCCAATCAGCTGAGGCACACGGTGTTCAAGCACAGCTGCAAAGTCGTTTTATTCAAATTACAAATGAAGCGATTTCTCGACAATCACTATCTACCGGTGAAACTTTAGTTCTTTCTGGAACTCTAGTGAGTCTGGTTGAAAGGGAACAAAGAGGATGGATTTCTCTATTTTCAGAATCAACCAACTCTGGTAACAGATGGGAGATTATGGCTAGAGACCCACCAGGAATTGTCTTTGAGATACCTGGTAACTCTGTAACAAATTATGCAATTACTGCTAAAGCACTAGAACCAGGTGTTTACCACGTTCACACACAACTTAACGTTGCAAACGTAGGACCAGGTCTAGGACCAGGAACAACAGTTGTTGTAGAGGGAGAACCAATATTGAAACCAATCGCATGGGGAATGCTTGCATATCAGAGCGTTATGATTGCAGCTGCATATGTAGTAACATTTGCAACAAGACCTTGGCAAGTAATCTAACCAACAAATCCTTTTTTCATTTTATAATTTTTAACGTACTATTTCGTTAGCATATCATGGGGTATATTTTTCAAATAGAATATCTTGACATTCATGAAAGTTATTTCAAGGGAAAAGTACGATTTCAAAACGATGAATTTACGATAAATATACAAGATGAAAGAAGGGGCAAAGTGTTACGTCTTCCTTTTCCCATAAATACACAAAAAAGAGTTCTAGTCAAATGCTCAGGTCCTGGCGTA
Organism: uncultured marine group I thaumarchaeote; assembly: GCA_902578515.1. Classification (GTDB taxonomy): domain Archaea; phylum Thermoproteota; class Nitrososphaeria; order Nitrososphaerales; family Nitrosopumilaceae; genus Nitrosopelagicus. The sequence continues at coordinate 1,746 of CACHDH010000015.1, forward strand.
TCAGTTGAGGACTTTGTTGAATATAGAGGAGAATCAGAATGGGTCGAAATCGATTCTAGTCCAATCACATTTTACATTGCTGACCATCAAGACCAGTTTGATACGCTTGAGATATCGGTATTATAGAAACGACTTTATGCAAATTAGGTGTTTTTGATTTATGCGCTGGCCAGGAATGGGAGACCCAAACAGAAGAAGAAAAACAATAAGATTTCTCATAATTTTACTCATTATTGGTGTCTCAGTTGGTGTGACCAGTAGTACCATCCAAGGATTTCTTGGTCAGAGTGATCCACTAAAAGTCTGTATTGAGAATAGGGATACACCATACAAAATGTCGGTGACACTCGAATTGTATGTGGATGGAAACAAGGCAGACATACCTGCCAACATAGGATTTGGTGACAGTCTTGGTGATGACTTGTTAGCCTCTGACTGTCAGAGGACTATGTATACGCTCACTGATGATGGAACAATTTATGCAGAATGGGAAGAAGAATACCCATTTGAAATTGGTCATTTTCTTTGGATTTGGGAATTCCCAATGAAAGATATGGATGAATCAAAATCCCGCATAATAATGGATGGAAAGGAATCTGATAGGTTTATCCATACACTTCTGAAAGATGGGTCAGTTTACAGGGCTGAATTTTATTCAGAAGAATTTGACGCATCACAAGAAGCTGACTTTTTGCCACCTGACTTGTAGAGTTATCGATTTTTGTATAGTTCCCTCAATCTTTTGGCGTTTTCTTCTCTATCCTTAGCTGACTTTGGAAATCTTTTCCCAACACAACCTTCCTTATGCTTTTTTACATTTTGATGACAGAATGGACAGATTACATCAGGAGTAAAATGACTTGGACCGTCTTCAACTGGTTCCTCTGGTTCTGGTTCAGGCTCTGCCATAAAAATAGAAAGTAATACTGATAAAAAAATATGTCAAAATAGAAAAATAATAAAATTGGTTATTTTACCAATACTTTCCGTTGTCTGGAATAAGACCTATTCCTTCGTTCTCGAAATGTCTATCTAATTCATCAACCCATCTTTCACGGTTGTCCTTGTATGACCATCCGTGAACTCTAATCCAATATCCAATAATTCCAAGTAGGAATATTGAGAACATCATTGTACCAAAGATGTACAACATGACGTCATAAAATAGTGGGTCATAGTTTGGTCCTATTTGTCCAGTTACACTAGTTAGAATACTAAACAGTGTCCCAAAGATAGGAATCATCAATAAATTGACTAATTGGAATGCATATATACATTTCTGTGATTATCAGGGACTGCTAGAAAGTATAGATCTGAATAGCTTGATAGAATTAGAAAAATTTCATAAAATAGGAATGGGTGAATTTAACCGCGTCCGTATGCAGCGTATCTGCCAGATCTTCCTCTGACAAACATAGCAGTAGCGATTCCACCAAATATTGCTCCAGCAATAATAGATGAACCTAAGACACCTTGTGCATCAAGATAAGGAGTTCCCGAACCTGTTGCTGGGTTGGCATCAGCCTTTTCTACTTTTCTGGTTGCCAATTCTAGATGCTCTTCTAGTGTGATTGCATCTGGTTGACCTAAACCACTATACGCCAAGACTGGAACAACTAGAGTGGACATTGCCATACATAGTGCCAAAGTACTCAAAGCATAGATTGATCTTTTCATTTTAACCTGATAAAATCTCCTACCCATTATTATTTAACTTTTTACTAAATTCCATCGTTAGAAACCATAGATCAGCTTCAGGAAAACGTTTATGTTACTTTTGAAGAATTTTGCTTCGTGGGTAGACTACATTCGCATAATTATGGTAAATCACACTCTACAAGACCTATAGATCCAAAGGCACCATCATGGATAAAGGAAGATGCAAAAGAGGTTGAAGAATTGATCGTAAAGTATGGAAAAGACAATCTCTCAGCTAGTCAAATTGGTGTGAAATTAAGGGATCAACATTCAATTCCACTCGCAAAACCAGTCATAAAAAAGACAATTTCCCAAGTTTTAGAAGAAAATGATCTAAAAGCCGATCTTCCTGAAGACCTAGATAATATAGTAAAAAAGGCAATTGGATTACAAAAACATCTCAAGGCAAACAAGAGTGATAAAAGAAACGTGCGTTCACTTGAATTAATCGAAGCCAAAGTTCACCGATTATCAGTATACTACAAAAAAATTGGTCGGATCCCTAGAGACTGGAAATACAAATCTCTAATAGCGCAACTTGAATAATACTATAGCAAAATAACTAAAGACTAATTGTATAGACTTGTTGATTATTGACAGGAAAATGTCACTAAAATCCAATATTCAAATCACATTCAATAACATCACCAAAAAAAAGGCTGCCTCAATTCAAAGTGCATTGGAGCCAGATAATGTTAATTTCCCAAAAGGTTTATCATTTGAAATCAAAAGTATTGATAACAAACTTGTTTTTAATTTTCAATGTATAGGAGATACAAGGAAGTTGGCAGCTACAGTTGATGAAGTGTTAGAGCATGTAAAACTAGCATCGGAGATAATTGAATAATGCTCGACATGAAAATGATTCGTGAGAATCTGGAAAATATTAGAAATATGCTAAAATATCGAGATGTCCAGTTTGACCTTGATTTGTTACTTGAACTAGATAAAAAACGAAGAGAGATGATTATTACTACTGATGAACTTAGAAAGAAAAAAAATGAAATGTCTATTAAAATCTCAGAGGCAAAAAAAGCAGGTAGTGACGCAACATCAATAATTCAAGAGATGCAATCGGTCTCTGCAGAGCTTACCAAACTTGAAGGGGTTCAACAGAATACAGAATTAGAATACACAAAACTTGCGTTAACAATACCAAATTTACTTGATAAATCAGTTCCTCAGGGAGACAGTACTGCAAACAAGGAAATTAGAAAATGGGGTGATATTCCCAAGTTTGACTTTGAAGTAAAAGATCACATAGACATCTCTGAAAATCTAAATCTGCTTGAACTTGAAAGAGCAGCAAAAACAGCTGGGGCTAGATTTTACTACCTAAAGGGAGACTTGGTAAAGCTAAACCAGTCGCTAATTCAATTTGGTCTTGATTTTTTATCTGAAAATGGGTACACAATGTTCCAGCCTCCATACATGATTAATAGAAATTCCATGCAGGGCGCTGTAATATTGGATGACTTTGAAGATGTCATCTACAAAATTGAGGACCAGGATCTCTATCTAATTGGTACATCTGAACATGCTATGGTCTCAATGCATGGAAATGAGATATTGGATGGGAATTCACTACCGACAAAATATGCTGCTATTAGCCCATGCTTTAGAAAGGAGGCGGGAGCACACGGAAAAGACCAAAAAGGAATATTCAGGGTACATCAATTTGAAAAGATAGAGCAATTTGTTTTCTCGAAACCTGAAGACTCTTGGAATCAGCACGAAAATATGATTGCTATCACGGAAGAATTTTTTCAAAAATTAGAAATTCCATACAGGACAGTTCTTTTGTCAAGCGGTGATATGGGAAAGATTTCTGCAAAAACATATGATGTCGAAGTATGGATGGCTGGTCAAAATGCGTACAGAGAAGTTGCTTCTTGTTCAAATTGCCTTGATTATCAATCCAGAAGACTCAAGATAAGATTTAGAGATAAAACAAATGAGGATACGCAGTATGCTCACACACTAAACAGTACACTTGTTGCTACTGAACGTACTATGGTTGCAATAATGGAAAACTTTCAAACCAAAGATGGACACGTAAACATACCAAATGCTTTACAAAAATACATGGGCAAAAAAACCATCTGAATTATTCCTTTACAATCTTGACAGAACTTCCTACTGTTTCAGTCTGTATTATCTTCTGTCTTTTTTCTATCACTGACTGAATGAAATCTGTAAAAACTAAGACTTGGTCACTATCGACTAAAATGACACTGTGAGCAGACTTGTCCTTTATCGATAGTACAACCTCATTTTCTATTACGTTCAAAATTTCGGTTACATAGGTTTCCTTTGTATCGTTGACAAAAATCAAGCTAGCCAGCTTTTGCGCCTCGTACTTGTCCTGACAGATTATCGTTGCGCTGTTCAATCTTTTAGTAGAAATTTGTCAAGTTGGTCCCTTGCCTTTTCGCGCTTTTCTTGATGTGAGGCAAGAAACTTGTTAATCTTTTCAATTAGTATTTGTTTAAGCTCACCGGTCAGCATCTTTCCTGACTTGTAGTCATCATGAATCTCTTTCAGCTTTTTGTCGTCCTGCTCAAAGAAGATCCTAAGGTATTGATATGATACGTCAATGTCTGGGTTGCCACCTTTTTTTCTGTGCTCCTCTATGTCTGGCTGGCCACCGGAAAATGCATACTTGTTGATCTTCTTCTTTACTGTCTCAGGTGAATCAGTTGTGTATATTGTCTCATTCTCATTAGATGCAGACATTTTTCCCTTGGGACCGCCAAGTGCTGGAATCATTATGTTGTGAATCAGTGCAGGTTTTGGTTTGTTGATCTTTGGTGCTATGTCCCGCGTAATTCGGAAATGTGGATCTTGGTCAACTCCAAATGGAATCAGAACAGGCATATCTTCTATAAAGCACGGAGCAGACTGTAACGAAGTGTAAAAGATCATTCCAACATTTGTTTCGTTTTTAAATCCAAAGACCGCCTTTGTGTTTGAAAAGTTTATTCTCTTTGCAAACTCTGCCGCAATTGGATATAGCGTTCTTATGTTCTTTGTGTCAATGATGATCTTGGTGTTTTTCGGTTTGAAGCCTAGTGCTATGAAATCAAGCGCATTTTCAAGAGCAAAGCCTGTTGTCTGCTCCAAAGTCATGTCCTTTTTTGTCCAGAACTTTTCGTCGTCCGTAAGCTGGAAGTACATCTTCGTGTCAAACTTGTCTTGGAGCCATTTTGCGAAAACCCATGGAACCAGATGACCGATATGCGTGTGACCGGATGGTCCCCTTCCTGTGTATAGGAAGAATTTCTTTCCCTTCTCATAGTCATCCAAAAGCCTGTTCAAATCACGATGTGAGAAGAAGATGCCCCTTCTCAGCATGAAATGTGATTCCTTGGTAAATTTTTCAATCTTTGATAAAAGTTCTGTAGTGATTTTTTGTGTCCCAAATCTTTTGATCAGTTTGTCATAATCGATATCGCCCTCAACGTTCCAAGGTGTAACAACAAAATCATCTGCTGGCATTCAAGGTTGACTTTGATTTAATGTTAAAAAGTCTTATTCCGTTATTTTAACCACTTTCTAATCAAAAAAACTGCAACAATTGTCCTACTAATTTAATTAAGTCTTTTTGGAACGATGAACTATTGTCCCATGTTCTACATGATATTGAAAAACAAATTGTCAAAGTTTTACAATCTGGTCCAAATTTAATCGAGGAGCAAATATCCGATATAACTAACCTTTCAATGGATCAAGTTAGGCGTGGTGTAGAATGGCTTCGTCAGAAAAAACTTGCAGAGGTACATGAATCTATTAACATTTCTTATAGCCTTGGGAAAAATGGTCTGGACTCCCTGAAGAATGGTTTACCAGAACGCAGACTTGTAACACTCGTTCAAGATGGACCTAAAACATTCGATGAAATTCGAAGCAGTTTACATGGACTTGACTTTAACGCAGCAATTGCCCACGCGAAAAAGAATGATTGGATTAACATAGAAAAAACAGACACTGGTTCAAAAATTTCCATAAAAGAAGATCCAACTCGTACTAGAGAAGAAGATTTGATTGAATCCATTGGCGAAAAAACCGTCCCGGCTGGACCAACTGGGATTCTCGCACAAAGTGCTTTACAATCTCTATTGGATAGACCAGATTTTATCATTGAGCGTGAAGTAAAAACAAAAAAAGTCTATCTTACTGCAACTGGTAAAAAGATAAATCTCAAAAAATCAGACAGTAACGCAATTGATGTTGAGGCTGATGTGCCTCATGTACATGCGGCAAGGATACATCCACTAAATGATACGATAAATGAGATAAGGGATACCTTTGTCCACCTGGGATTTACAGAAATCACTGGTAACTTGTCGCAGTCAAGCTTTTGGAACTTCGATGCACTATTTACTCCACAGGACCATCCAGCCAGAGAACTACAAGACACATTTTATCTCAAGAATCTTAATGCAAAACAACTTGCAACGCCAACTCAAATTAAGAATGTATCAAATGCGCACAAAAAAGGCTGGAGGTACTATTGGGATGTACAGGAAGCAAAAAAAATGGTTCTGCGAACGCATACCACTTGTGTCACCATTAAACATCTTGCAGACAAGAAACCAGATGAGGCTAGGATATTCTCACTGGGAAGAGTTTTCCGTAATGAAAAATTAAGTTTCAAGCATTTAGCTGAATTCAACCAGGTTGAGGGCGTAGTTGTGGGAAAGCACATAACTCTACGAGACCTGATGGGCATACAAAAGGAATTTTACCGCAAGATTGGTCTTACCAAGGTAAAGTTTTGGCCCACATTCTTTCCTTACACTGAGCCATCTCTGCAGTCTATGGTTTACAATGAAAAACTTGGAAAATGGATTGAGTTATTTGGTATGGGAATATTTAGACCCGAGGTTACGAAACCGCTAGGAATTACAAAACCTGTTCTAGCTTGGGGTGGTGGCATTGAAAGGATTGCCATGTTGAAATTTGGATTAGACGACGTAAGGGAATTCTACAATAACAATCTAAGCTGGTTGAGGACCGCTACGAAATGCCAGTAGTTGAGCTGAATCTTGGCAGGCTTCAGAAGCTTGTAGGGAAAAACACAAACAAGAAGCAGATACTTGACATCCTTCCATTCCTTGGTCTTGACATAGAATCGTTGGGGCGCAACGTTGTAAGGGTTGAATACAGTCCAAACAGACCGGACTATTCTACTGACTTTGGCATCGCGTTGGGACTACAGGGCATTCTGGGAATAAGCAAGGGAATGCCACGATTGAAGATAAGAACGAAGGGAAATTATGAAATCAAGGTTGACAGCTCAACTAGCAAGATTAGGCCGTTTGTTACCGGAATAGTAGCAAGAAATGGCTCACTCGACGACGAGGCAGTCAAGCAGATTATCAATATGCAGGAGGACCTGCATTTTGGTTTAGGAAGGAAGAGAAAAAAATCATCGATTGGAATTCATGACCTAGACAACATATCATTTCCTCTCAAGTATACGACAACCTCCCGTGACCATAGATTTGTTCCGTTAAACTCTACCAAGGAGAGCTCAATATCAGAGATTCTTCGTGATTCAGAAGTTGGAAGGGACTATGGATCAATACTTGGGCAATCTTCGAAGGTTCCTATAATTACTGATGCAAAGGGGCAGACAATATCGTTTCCACCAATCATCAATGCCGCACTGACAACCGTGACAACAAAAACCAAAAACATTCTGGTCGAGGTCACTGGTATAGACAAGCAGTCAGCGGAAGACATGCTGTCGGTGGTTGTTGCAATACTGCAGGGTGGTGGATTTCAATTCTCACAACTGAAAGTTTCCGGATCAAGAAACTCGACGCCAAACTTTGCGACGAGGACAGTTACGTTTGATGCCGGTCCGGTGAATAAAATTCTTGGACTGAACATCTCCAACTCGGTGCTTGCGTCATGCCTCAAAAAATCCAGGCTGGATGCAGTGGTGAAGAACAAAAAGATACAGTGTACGATTCCAAGATATAGGTTTGACATCTTTGGCGGAATGGACATTGTTGAGGAGGTTGCACTGGGTTATGGAATTGATAACCTAAAGCCGGCATGGCCCGCATCTGTACACATTGGTGAGAAGAATCCAACATCTGAGAAACTTGATTCCACTAGCCGACTAATGACAGGATTTGGTTTCATGGAAACTCTCAACTCTACACTGACAAGCGAGCAGACCTTGTATGAAATGACAAACCGAGACTCGTCACAGATAATCTCCGTCACAAGCTCGAAGAGCCAGGAACATACAATACTCAGGGATTCAATTCTTCCTGGGCTACTGGAGAATCTATCAAAGAACATACACGAGACATACCCACAGAAGTTTTTTGAATCCGGCATAGTTTTCTCAAAGGGTTCCCCAATCAAGGAGACAGCAAACCTTGCGTGTGTTACAGCCTCGGAGGAGACGAACTTTTCGGAGATGAAGGCCATCCTACAATCTCTCCTACGGATTGGTTTTAGTATCAAATGCGAAACAAAGGCGCTGCCAAGTCACGCACTTTTCTCACAGGGCAGGGTTGCGGAGATTATCATAAACAGAAAGACAGTTGGCTATATCGGCGAACTTGATTCCAAGGTTCTTGAAAACTTCAGGATAAGAACAAAGGTAGTTGGTTTTGAGATAAAACTATCTGGATTAATATTTGATTAGCTGCAATTTATCTTGCCCAATGAAGAGAGCATGCACACAGACGGATTAGGATGATACAGATCGTAATGATTCACATGATTTCTAATTCACCCAGGTGTGTTACATGGGCGCTTCCCCGGTTTCAGAGCAAAGAGGAGGGTATGGCTAATACCAATGACTCTTTGTGAGTCAGAACCGGGGAACACTCTTTTGGCAAAAATCTAAATCTGGCAATTTGTATTTGCAAACAGATGGCTAACTACTGGCTAGCAAAGCAAGAACCAAGCGGACCCAGAGGATACAGTCTGTCTGCACTGCAGAAGGACAAAACAACAATGTGGGATGGGGTGCATAACAACCTAGCTCTGAAACACATGAGGAATATGAAGAAGGGAGACCAGATACTTTACTATCACACTGGTGATGAACGCCAGGCTGTTGGAATCATGACGGTAACATCAAAACCATATCCAAACCCCAAAGAAGACAACGAAAGATTCATCGCAGTAGATGTAAAGTTCAAAAAACAATTCAAGAATCCCGTAACACTTGAACAGATGAAACAAGAAAAGTCATTCAAGGACTGGGAGCTACTGAGAATTGGAAGACTGTCGGTGATGCCCGTACCAAAAAAGATATGGGATAAGATAATCAAGATGTCGCAGTGAAAATTATCGTTTCATTGATATATTGCAAATTGGTAAACATTACATGGCAATAGCTTACGTTCTGATAAACTGTGAACTAGGTTCTGAAGAGTCCATCATAAAACAATTAAAGAGCCTGCCCGGCATAATCGAAGTGCATGGGACATTTGGTGCTTATGACATTTTAGGAAAGATAGAATCTTCAACCGTTGAGGACTTGCGTGAGACAATAACCTGGAAGATACGAAAGATAGAGGCGATTAGGTCAACTCTAACACTTATGGGCATCGAAGGTCAATCATAGACTATTACCATGCTTTTACATTTTATTTTTGTAATCAAGGACAAGGATCTCGGCATGCGCGATGCAGAGTTTGAGTATATCAAAAAGATGTCCAAGTTTTTCAAGTCATGGATTAAAACAAAATTTTCCATGGACATTGATATACAGTGTGACGAGATGATAACCAAACCAAGAATAATACTTCAAAGACTTGATACTCATTCATTGTTAAAAGATCACAAGGAACGCGGCGAGGACATTTATCATTTCTATCTGTGTCACTTTAGACCGTTATGGACAGACTGTACATGCGAGGGTTATCATGCAGAAAACTTTGGTATGATCAGGTGGGAAAAGCCAAAGGATGGAATGGACGAATTGTTTCTTGCAGAAAAAAACTGTACTGCCGTATCACACGAGATTGCACATGAGCTGTTGCGTCAGTCTGGATACAAGAGATACATCGAGGACGTTCATGAGATTTGGCAGAAGCATCTCTTCGGTGGGATTGAATTTGAACAGTATGGGGAGGACTTTGAGATAACCTCTGAGAAACCTTCATTCCTTGCTATGAATACGGACCTATTTACGAAAAAAAGTTAGTTTAACATTTTGTAACAGAATAAATTCTGTTTTCAAAGTTTGCTGTTTTAAAGTTAAGTTTGAACTCCTCATCAGGGTCTATCTTCTTGCTTAACTTTTCCAATTCTACTATGGCTTCTCCCTTGAATCCTGCTGATGAACCATAGATTGCATCAACAAGCTGTGTTCCATGCTCTCCGTTTTTTACATCAGTGACAACGTCATAGAACTTTACTACGTCCTTTTTTGATACGGCATGTCCCTTTGATTTGTTAAAGCCAACAGCTACATACATGCCGTTGTTTTTGATAGCTATTGGCATCTTGTGGTTTTTCCCAGACTTGCCAGGTATTGTTTCGTTGATGAACACCTCGCACTTGTGGTACATGCTTGATACATATGCAAAGAATCTGTACTGTGCATACTTGCCATCTGCATCCTCCTCGCACTCGACAAAGACCTTGTGTAGTAACTCAAGAGACTCGTCATTCATGCTAGAAAGTCTGTCGTCAATTCTTCCGCGCTCCAGAAGATCTGAATTGCAATCCTTGGCAACTAGAGCCAGTATGAAATCAGGGAGGTTGTAGTTTTTCAGGGCGGCAACAAATGCGCCAGACTGTGTTATACCAAAACTAGGAAATCCCTTCTTTACCAAATGTATCCCTCAACAAAATTACACGAAAAAGTTACTCGTAGCACTCATTCAAAATAGCGTTTTTCTCTTATAATTGTATACGAAAACACCAAAAACTTGCTAACTCGGTTTATAAATAAAAAATTCCACTGTAAATTGTTGGAAAAAATTGAAATTAACACAACAGCAGAGACGGTTCAAAACGTTTACTCAAAATTAGAAAAAAACATTGCAGCGTATAGAAAGACAGTGGGAAGACCGCTGACATTAACGGAAAAAATTCTTGCAGGACATTTGGAAGAAAGTTTTCTCGGAAAAAATTTGGACAGCGATGCAAAATATGTTTTCCTGCAACCGGACAGGGTTGCACTTCAGGATGTTACCGGCCAGATGGTGATGCTTCAGTTCATGCAGACCGGATTAAAATCTACAACTCTTCCGACAACTGTTCACTGTGATCATTTGATACAGGCAAGGACGGAGGGCAAGTCAGACACAAAGCTGGCAATTTATGAAAATAATGAGGTCTACAAGTTTTTGGAATCATCCGCAAGCAAATATGGCGTAGGATTTTGGAAGCCTGGTGCGGGAATCATACACCAAGTAATTTTAGAGAACTATGCGTTCCCTGGCGGTCTGATGATTGGAACTGACAGCCACACGCCAAACGCTGGCGGTCTTGGCATGCTTGCCATTGGAGTTGGTGGTGTTGATGCAGCTGAGACGATGGCTGGAATGCCATGGGAGTTGTTGTATCCAAAACGAATCGGCGTTTACCTCAAGGGCGAGATGAACGGCTGGACTGCACCAAAGGACATCATACTGTATGTTGCGGGGGAACTGACAGTATCCGGCGGAACTAATTCTATAATCGAATATTTTGGTCCTGGTACTAAATCTATCAGCTGTACTGGCAAGGCGACAATTACCAACATGGGAGCCGAGATTGGTGCCACATGTTCAATCTTCCCATATGACGAAAGGATGGAGGTTTACCTAAAGTCAACTGGCAGAAAGGAGATTGCCGAACTTGCAAACAAGTACAAGGAACATCTTGTTGGTGACCCTGAAATTGAAAATGACCCCGGTAAATATTTTGATAAAGTAATAGAGATTGACCTCTCAAAACTTGAGCCACATGTAGTTGGCCCGCACACACCAGACCTTGCTAGACCAATATCAAAACTAGCTGATGATGTGAAGAAGAACGATTACATTGATAACATATCTGTCGCACTGATTGGTAGCTGCACAAACTCATCATACGAAGACATGTCTCGAGCTGCAAACCTAGCAAAGCAAGCACAATCAAAAGGAATCAAGGCAAAGATTCCGTTACTTGTAACACCTGGTTCTGAGCAGATTAGGGCAACAATAGAGAGAGACGGTCATATTGATTTGTTAAAATCAATCGGCGCCACAGTTCTTGCAAATGCTTGCGGTCCTTGCATCGGGCAATGGTCTCGACCCGAACTTAAGAAGGGAGAACAAAACACCATAGTAACATCATACAACCGTAACTTTCCAGGACGAAATGACGGAAAGCGGGAAACAATGAACTTCATTGCAAGCCCCGAGTTGGTGATTGCACTAGCATTAGGCGGAAATCTTTCATTTAACCCACTAAGTGATTCTATCACTTCACCTGACGGAGAAACCTTCAAGCTTGATGCACCGGAAAGTGCACCAGATGTACCTGAAAATGGATTCGTAGATGCCAAGGATGTTTACATTCCTCCATCAGATAATCCGGAATCTGTGCAGGTGTTGATTGACCCTAATAGCGAAAGACTGCAAAAACTTGAACCATTTGGTTCATGGGATGGCAATGATTTCAATAACCTTCGTGTGATGATCAAGGCAAAAGGAAAGTGTACGACAGACCACATCTCACCCGCCGGCCCTTGGCTAAGACTTCGGGGACACCTGGATAAACTAAGTGATAACTTGTTGCTTGGTGCAGTCAACGCATTCAATGATGAAGTTGGTCAGGCCAGAAACATGATCAGTAATGAGATTGAGAGTTGTGCAAAGATTGCAAGGCACTACAAGGAAGAGAAGATCTCCTGGGTCATAGTTGGCGACAACAACTATGGAGAGGGAAGCAGCCGAGAGCATGCGGCAATGACTCCACGATTTTTGGGATGCACCGCAGTAATTGTAAAGAGCTTTGCCAGAATCCATGAGACAAACCTGAAAAAGCAGGGAGTCCTTGCGCTAACGTTTGACAATCCTGATGATTATGAAAAGATACACGAGGATGACCAGATTAGCATCACACAACTGGATGGACTTGCACCTGGCAAGCCTGTCGAGTGTAACATAACCCACTCAGACAGTACGTCTGAGAAAATAATTCTAAACCATTCCTACAATGAACTCCAACTGGAATGGTTCAAGGCTGGCTCTGCCATGAACTTTCTAAGAAAGAAACAGAACTAATGTGGGGCCGATCGGAATCGAACCGATGACCTACGGGTTTCTTCGCAGCTCCAAACTCACATCATCTGTTGGTCAGTAGTTTAGATTACCCTTCTGGAGCCCTTAGCGGTGAACTTCGTAGTCACTGTCGCCCTACCAGGCTAGGCTACGACCCCACGAATTGAATTCAGTTGGCTTGAATTTTAAGTTATTTTACCAAGACTTATTTGCGAAAATGTAGCTTTTATGAAAATGGTCAAGCCGGTTATGATAGGTGTTGCCGCCATTC
>CACHDH010000016.1 GCA_902578515.1 uncultured marine group I thaumarchaeote
ATATATCAAAATAATTGCGATTATAGGATAGATCACTTCTAACCTTACCCACCAACAAAGTCCAGTAAATATGAAAGCTAAATAATGATATTTTGTTTTATCATGCAGTATAAAGATCATTGATGTAATGAGAGCAAAAATCAATAATGGCTCAGATAATGCTCCTCCTGAATTGTAGTTCAGATGAGGTTCAAATGCAAAAAGACACGAAGCTACTAGTGAATATTTCTCATCAAAAAATCTTCTAGCAAGTATATACATTGGTATTATAGTAATTGCTGAAATTCCTATAGTTAGAATTCTAGCAATACCTACATAGTCAAGAAAATTATCTGAATTTATAATTGACAAAAATGGGGCTAAAAAAAGAGGCCAGCCTGGATTTTTTTTCTGATTGATGAAAAAATCCCCTTGATTATATTGTATTGAATCTACAATGTATCCAAAATCATCAGAATGTGGAGGGATAGAAAAGTCCACTGTATATAATTTCAAACCAAGCGAAACGACAATTATTAAAATTAGGTATAATGCAATATTAGATTTCGATAATTGAAGAATTGTTTTCATTAATTTCACTGTTTTTTACAATATCCAATTATGGAAAAAAAGAGTGATGACCACAATCTTCTAACAACTATATCTTTGCATCCTGCTTTTTGCATCATCTCAAACAATTCATGCTTATGTAGGAAATCTTGATCAGCATATGGCCAGTATTTTTCAACTAAATTGAATATTTTAAGAAATTTATAAATAAAAAAAAGAGGAGAAAAGTACGCTGGAACTAAAATAACTAACGTTCCATTATCCTTTAAAACACGCAACATTTCTTGTACTCCCTTGTAAGCCTCTAAATTAGCTAGTCTAAAATGTTCCATCACACCTTGATTAAAGACTAGATTAAATTCATCATCTTTGATTGGAGTATGAAATAAATCGCCCAGGGTGAATTTAGCCTGCAAATTCATATGTTTGAAAAGAGATTTGGTTTTTTGTAACGCATTTTCAGATAAATCCATACATGTAACATCAAAACCATCCCTTGCAAATTTGGCGCTAGCCATTCCACCACCAGATCCTGGCTCGAAAATTTTACCGTTTTTAATGTTTGAAACAGAGAGTATTGCTTTGGTAAATACATCAGAAAAATATGCGTTGATTACAAATTCTTCAAATTTTGCAAATAACGATCGTTTTTCCGGTGCATATAGCTTATCCCATTTAGCGTCTTTCAATTTTCTGCTCACTTCCAAAAAATAAATTCCTTAATTATTTGGTGGCTTAATCGAGAACCTATAATATGTGGAATCATTTTCCTTTCTCCACCAATTCTGGATGGTTCATGACCATCTATTTCCGCAATTCTCAAACCTAATTTACTAGATCTAATAGAGATTTGTTGTTCAAGTGTTAGAAATTCTGCATCTAAATTTAGATCTTGAAAGACTTTCTTCTTAATTATAAAATAACCATACAATGCATCCGTGAGATGCCCACCAAAAAATACGTTTACTAAAAATGTAAACATCTTATTTCCAAATGATGTTACGAACGTATCATCATCACTCGTACCAAATTTACCAAAACGTGATATTTGTACAATTTGATAGTTTTCCTCATCCATTTTTTTGATTAATTTTGGTATATATTCAGGCTTACAATTTCCATCTGGATGGAAAAATAATATATTTTCTGAATGTGAATGATGAACTCCTTCCCTAGCTGCATTACCTGCACCTTTACCATTTTGTTGAATTACATTGAAGTTTAATTTTTCTGCCTCTTCAATGGTACCATCATCTGAATTTCCATCCATAACAATCCACTCATCCGCCCAGTCTAAATTCAATTGGGGCAAAATTTTTCTGACACCAACCACCTCATTTTTTGTAAGTATAATTACCGTCGTAGACATTTAATATCATAAATTAAAAAACTGCTTTTATATATTGAGAATGAATAATACTAGTTATTTGTAGTTAAAATAGTCATGAATGGTAAGCTCAATAAACATGAATTCTTAAGCTTTACCAAATGAATTGGTCTGAAAAAAAAATACTGGTAACTGGAAGTAATGGATTCTTAGGCTCCCACCTTGTTAATGAGTTAGAAAAAATAGGAGCTAAAAATATTGTAACTCCTTCCTCCAAAGAATATGATTTACGTAAAAATGAGAATTGTAGAAAAATTGTTAGTGGTATTGATATAGTTTTTAATATTGCTGCACATGTCGGTGGTATTGGACTTAACAGGAATAAACCGGGAGAACTTTTTTACGATAATTTGATGATGGGTACTCAATTATTACATGAGGCAAAAAATGCATCAGTCGAAAAATTTGTTGCCCTAGGTACAGTATGTAGTTACCCTAAATTTTCTCAAATTCCTTTCACGGAGACTTCTATTTGGGATGGTTATCCTGAAGAAACTAATGCGCCATATGGACTTGCAAAAAAAATGTTACTAGTTCAGTCACAAGCATATAGACAACAATATAATTTTAAATCAATAGTAGTTATTCCAACAAACCTTTATGGACCAAATGATAATTTTGAACCTTCATCTTCACATGTAATCCCGGCATTAATTCTAAAAATCTATAATGCTAAAAAAAATAATGAAGATAGGGTTGTTGTGTGGGGAGATGGTAGTGTTACCCGAGATTTTCTGTATGTTAAAGATGCTGTTAAAGGAATAATTTTAGCTGCGGAAAAATATGATGATGAACTACCACTTAATCTTGGTTGGTCTGAAGAAATATCAATAATGGAACTAACAAAATTAATTTGTGAATTATTAGATTATAATGGAAATATTATATGGGATAAAACTAAACCAAATGGTCAACCTAGAAGATGTGTGAGTTATCAAAGAGCTAAAGAAAAGATTGGATTTGAACCAA
This sequence comes from uncultured marine group I thaumarchaeote, assembly GCA_902578515.1. Taxonomy (GTDB): domain Archaea; phylum Thermoproteota; class Nitrososphaeria; order Nitrososphaerales; family Nitrosopumilaceae; genus Nitrosopelagicus. The sequence goes on from CACHDH010000016.1 coordinate 2,906, forward strand.
CAACTAAGCTTAAAGATGGTTTGAAAAATTCTATCAAATGGTTTGTGGAAAATCAAGAAAAACGTACTATCAAAAATTAATACCATGAATTTATTTTAAATCATAGATAGAAAGGAACATCAAAAATAATTGGTATGTTTAAAGCTAAATAACTTTCAAATACGAGTATAATTTGGAGCATAATATGTTTACTTGGTTATTTGAACGCTTGAAGTTACCAGAAACCAAGCACATAAAAAATACTGAAAATATTGATGAAGTTGCAAGCACAGTTTTGCATAAAAATATTATTAAAAAAAAAGATTTTCTTTATAGATTATATCTAGAATACTATGGAATATTCAAGGAGAACATCAAAGATATCCCTAATGGTTTGAAGATTGAGATTGGTTCAGGTGGTGGATTTTTAAAAGAAATAATTAATGATGTTATTACATCAGATGTTATTGAGTTACCAGATGTCGATAAGGTATTTTTTGCAGAAAAAATACCTTATCCAGATGAATCAGTAGCAGCATTTTTTCTTTTAGATACATTACATCATATAAAAGAACCAGACAAATTTTTGTCTGAAGTTAATAGATGTTTGAAACCTGGAGCGAAAATCATAATGATTGAACCAACCAACACAATGCTTTCACGTTTATTTTTCAAATATATTCACCAAGAACAATTTGATGATAAAACGGACAAATGGGTAGTTGATGGAGAAGGTCGGCTTGGAGATGCAAATATTGCCATGCCTTGGATAATTTTTATTCGAGATAGAGAAAAGTTTCTAAAAAAGTATCCAAACTTGGAAATTCTTCAAATAAATAAACATACACCATTTCGTATGTTCCTTAGTGGAGGTCTTTCTTATAGGCAATTTGTTTCCTCTGCATCCTTTGGGTTTTTTACAAATATTGAAAAAATATTATCACCTTGTCATAACATATTAGGTTCATTTATGACAGTAGTGGTGAAAAAATCAGAATGACTTCCATTTATTTTAAACAGAATTATTGCTACGTTATTTTTTTCTACTTAATCTAGTGATAAGTTTGGATTGATCAGGATATAATGGAGCATCCCATGGGAATGTTTTGCCATCAAGAAAATCATTCCATCGTTTTAGTTCAGTATCTACCATCATTTTTACTAATTTTTTAAAAGTTATTTTAGGTTTCCATTTGAGGTGTTTTGTAGCACTTTTAGCATTACCACGAAGATGATCAAGTTCTAATGGTCTAAAGAATTTTTTATCTGACTTGACATATTTTTTCCAATCAAGACCAACAATATCAAATGCTTCCTTTGCAAACTCACTTACTGAATGAGATTCACCTGTACTAATAACAAAATCGCTAGGCTTGTCTTGTTGCATCATTTTATGCACTGCTGTCATATATTCTCCAGCAAAACCCCAATCCCTCTTAGCTTTCAAATTTCCTAGTACTAATTCATTCTTTAGACCTAGCGAAATTTGTGCAACACCATTAGTAATTTTTCTGGAAACAAATTCTAGACCACGTATAGGAGATTCGTGATTAAATAGAATACCACAACAAGCAAACATATTGTAGGATTTTCTATAGATATTAGTTATCCAATGTGCGTATAACTTGGAAACAGCATATGGACTAGTTGGCAAAAATGGAGTTTCTTCATTCTGTGTTCTAAATTTATTATTTCCAAACATTTCACTACTAGACGCCTGGTAAAATTTTAAATCAGAATTTTGGTGTAATATTGCTTCCAAAAATTTTGTTACAGCTAAACCAGTAATTTCAGCATTTTCAACAGCTTCTTCGAATGACGTACTTACATAACTTGATGCCCCAAGGTTGTACACTTCATCAGGATCAGAAACCTTCAAAGCTTCTAATAATGAACCCATATCAACCAAGTCAGCCGGAATGAGATGAATTTTTGAATAGACATCAAGAGTTTGTAATCTCCAAAAATTTGGAGTCGAGACTCTCCTAAATGTACCATAAACTTTGTAACCCTTTTCTAATAGTAATTTTGAAAGATATGCCCCATCTTGGCCAGTTATACCAGTTATTAGAGCTTTTTTCATTTTTTTAAAGAAATTTTTCTTCCTAATATGGTTTGGGAATAAATTATAATCATTATCATGTTTTTGGTTTATTCAGCGACGAATTTATGTTCACATATGTACAAAAAAGTGCTTTTTCTACAAAGAATTCTTTCTAAATGAAAATGCACCGGTAAATTTCAGCGCAATAAATCCGACGCTAACTGAATACCACAACGTCAAAACCCTAATCATTACACTAAGAATTAATGCTGTTGAAACATCTATCCCATTAAGCGTAAATAGACTAGCAATGGAGCCTTCAGTAATTCCAATTCCACCTGGAATAAATGATATTGCTCCTAAAAGAATGGAAGTTGTGTAAATAGCAAGAACTTGTAAGTAATCTAATATACTAACATCAAAACCTATCAAGGTATAGTAAGCTGCAATTGAAATTATGAACCAATATGTAACTGCAAGTAGAATACATATTGTAGCAATTTTTACATTTGTGGATTTTTGGATAGTTTTATCGAATTCTGATATGTTTTCAACATATTTTGAAAAAAACTTTGTTTTTGTTATACGTCTAAAAAATAACTCAGAAGCAGGTCTATAATACATAAAGAAAAAAATCGTGGATAAAACTGATACTGCGATAATGATAAGATAGGGTTCGATCTCTAAGATTATTATTCCTATTATAGAGGCCAGAAGAGCTCCAACAAGATCATATACTTTTTCAACTAATATTATTGGGATAGTTTTTGTACGTGGAATGTTGGAGCTTGTTTTAAGAATTTGAGACCTCATTAGTACTCCAATTTGACCCGGCGTGATTCCGAGAGCTGGTGCTGATAAAAATACTGATATGCTTTTTCTTAGTGGTATATCTATTTCAGAGTTTTTCAGTAAAATATGCCATTTCATGAAAAGAGGAATCCAACTTATGGTTACAAACAAAAGAATAAGTGGTAGATAATTAATTTTAAAATTAGATATTTTTTCTGATATTACACCAAAATCTGATACAAATAGGAAAATTGCATATATCCCAATTGCAGCAATTAAAACTAGGATTAATTTGTTATCGAATTTCATAGATATTCTTCACTAAATTGAAACAATGACATATAATCTAAGGTAGTGTTGTATCATAAATAAAAAATCTAGTCTATTGAAATTTCTCGTTTATCTATATGAGCGTTTAACTGCTTTTGTAATTTAGATATTTCAGTTAATTCATCATCTGTTAGTTTTTTATTTTCTGACAATTTAATTATTAATTCAGTAAGTTTGGCATATGTTGGTAAAAGAACTTCCGTGTTTTGAAGTATTCTTCTAATATGTGGATGCGTCTCAATTATAATATCTGCTTCAGCTCTGTATGATTTTGACTTCTTGAAATGTATGTAGCCCACAAGAATAAGTATTGGTACACCAACTCCCACCACAATTACAATATAATGGAGAAAAGTAGGAAAAATTACATTTAGTGAAGGGTATTTTTCAATTGCAAGAAAAAATGTGACAGTCAAAGTGTTTACTGCAGCCACAATAAAGGCGAAATATGTTGCCCAACCTGTCCTAAAATAAAACCAGCCCCTAAAGCCCAGATTTTTTCCCACAAACTTTTCGTCTAATTCAAGTATATCAATTTCACCACTAATAGAAATTGATTAAGATGTCTCAAATTACTAGAAAAAATATGTTGAAAAACTAACCTATGTTTTTTGCAATATACTCTAATGCGGTGTTTGATATTTGATGCTCGTTATGGGTATCATCCATAAAAATCTGGAAGCTGCCTTTCTCTAATTGTGCTAGTCTATCTTTTATAAAAAATTCATAACTTTCATGTCCATATCCTGAGAAACAGCAAGGATCGTTTTTATTAAAAATTTGAATATGTTTTCTATCATCACCATATCCACTCAAAACATATAGTTCCAAATAATTTGTAATTTTATACAAATCAATATTTGTTTGCTCATAATCACCTATGTCCCTCTCATTTATCCTTAGATAAAATGGAATTGAACCAGCTACAGAAACACTATCCGCAATTCTATCATCAATAGCAGAGTATACAATAGACGTCCATCCACCACCAGATAACCCCACAATTGAGTAACGTTCAAAATCATACTCCTCTTCTAGAAAATTCATATTAACTTGAATAGGATGGATGAAAAATTTCATTGGATTGAAAGTATCTGATTCTAATAGCCTAAATTGATTATGAGAAATTAATTTCGTCTTACCTAACCCATCTATTTCTACAATAGGCTGGTTATTCATGCCAATTAATGGCATGGTCATAGCAACCACTGTAAAATTGTGATCAAGAAAGAATTGAATTGTATTACTTCCTAAAAGAAAATCTCCGTCATGACCATGGTGATAAAAAATTAACTTTTGGTTAGACTCTTCTGGTATGAAAAGGTATGATATTGAATTTACATTATAATCCATGTTAACAGTTAATTTATCAATTCTCTTGAGATTCTGAAAATTATCATATCGAGAATCAGATATATCAGTTTCAACTTCTGGTAATTCCTCAATATGTTGGACTCGATGTAAACTGCCAACATTCCAGAAAAACTCTATCAAATAACTTCTTTTTTGATCTATATCCGATTCGTTGTTAATTTTAACTAGTGAATCTAAATCAGATTGCATAATAAATTGAGCATCTTCACCATGTGTTTCTCCCTTCATAACGTCTAGAGTTGAATTCAAAGTATCGTACGGGAAAATTTTGTAGGCACCTACTGATAATCCAAAAATGAATACAATTCCCACTAGTGCGATTAATGAAGGAATTAAAATTCGGTTTCTCACACCAGCCGATGAAAATTTGTTATTTAAAACATTACTATGAATAAAATCTTCGCAATCAAGTCATTAACTTTCCCAAGAAGGAATAGTAGCTATTAAAAATCTGGAGGTTTATATTGAAAATTTATGGGCGAAACAAACAGTTGAAACTGCTAATTGTGTCTGGTGATGAAAACAAACTTTTTCATTTAAAGGAATTTGCTGTAGCACTATCAAAATTGGGTGTAGAATACAAATTAATTAAAGATACGGATTATGTAGTTAGCTTTCCAAGTAAAAAAATCAAACAATGGATTCAAAGTCGCAAAAAATTTAAAAAAATTATAGCCGAATTTTCACCTGATGCAATTTTTGTTGATAGACAAACTAAGTTCGGTCTTGAAGCAATAAAAGTGAATATTCCATTATTTGTTTATCTTAGGGGAAACATTTGGTTGGAGTACAAATGGGCGAAGGAAACAATCTATAAAGATCCTGTTATGCGTGCTGTTCTAAATCAAAGGCATAAGATCGCGAATGAAGTCTTTGAAAAATGTGATGGAGTATTTCTAACTGCAGATTATCTTGATAGTGTCGTAAAAAAACATCATCCAAACACAAAAACTTTTCATTTCCTTGAGGGATTAGATGTGTCACGTTGGTATCCATCAAAGGGAATAAGTCTTAAACATCCTTGTGTTGGTTTATTGCAACACGCATCTATATGGGGAAAAGCAAAAGAAATGTTAGTATTAAAAAAAGTGATAAAATCTTTACCTAATGTTCATTTCTATTGGGTAGGTTTTGGGCAATATGAAAAAACTATTTTACAAGAGCTTGATACTTTTGATAATTTTCACTGGTTAGGAAAATTCCCATGGAATGAATATCCCGAAAAGGTCAGACAATTTCTAACAGAAATTGATATTTACGCTCTAGCAACAGGTATAGACACAACACCACTATCGTGTAGGGAAGCAATGTCGATGGAAAAACCTATTGTCGCAAGCAATGTTGGAGGAATTCCAGAGATGATTTATGATGGAAAAACTGGATTTTTAGTAGATGAAGGAAATGCTGATCAATGGATTGAAAAAATTTCTTTTCTTTTAAAAAATAAAAATACTGCAAAAGAAATGGGCAGCGCAGCTAAACAATTAATCATTGAAAAATTCAATTGGGATGTTCTCGCAAAGGACTTTTTGACTGTAGTTAATCCTATCATTGAAGATAAAACAATTACTAAATAAAAAATAATTTATTTAGATTTTATTAAATATTGTATCACTGTTTATTTTTTCTAATAAAAGAACTATGTCATCTTTTGAAATTTGTTGTGGATTATTATCCAAATGTTTTCTATCTGTGAGTATAAGTTCAGCTGCTTCAGTTAGGTTTTGCTTTAATGAAATTCTCTTAAAATTTAATTTTTTTACAATTTTATAAAATCTATTATAAAAAATAGAATTATTAAATTCATGTGCGGCAGTGGTTGTAAATGCAAGCGCATGCCCATGTGAAATACCTTCATTTGAAAAAACATATGATAAAGCATGACCGAGTGTAGTAGAAGAATTCCCAAATCCTAGACCACAATAGAGAGAACCAGTCGCTAAATCTTCATATTTTTCATTCATTATACCATTTTCCAAAACATCAAATGCTTTTTTACACAGAAATTTTGTGTAATTATTGCTAAGTTTGCTGTCATATGCTTCACTACACTGTGCAAGAGCATCTATGGCAGAATTTTTAATAACATCTTGAGAAGAGTTTTCTAAAAATTGTGGATCAATGATTGCTACATCTGCAAATAACCCATCATCGTGAAAACTTTGTTTTTTTCCATTTACCTTTAGTACTGAAATACGAGTAACTTCACTGCCACTACCAAAAGTAGTAGGAATTAAAATTTTAAATTTTTTTAATTTGAATGCAACAAATTTAGCTACATCTAATGAACTACCACCTCCCAACCCAATAACATGAGAAAAATTTGAATCACTAAAATCAGAAATTATTTCATCAATAATTTCAATTGAGGGATTGGGTTCAACTTTGTCATAAATATAATAATTCTTTAATTTTAAAAAATCTAGCCAGCCTCTTTTTTTGGCACCCTTAGATGTTACAATTAAACAATCTGCTGGGAAGTTAAATTCATTAATTGAATTTTTACCAAAAATTATAAAATTAGGTTGTTTGATCACATTCATTACTTACTAATTAAAAGCATGTTTTTTATAACTTAATTTCATCATTTACGAATATGTTACTGTTATACAATATAGTGGGTTATGAAAATTGAAAGAATCAGTACAACGACAAATGTTTGACCTGTTATTACGTAAGGGAGTTGAAAATTTTATAGGTGTTCCTGATTCCACTATGAAACATTTTATTTCACAGGGTCTGAAAAAAAAGAAAATTCTAATTACTACGAGAGAAGAGGAGGCTATTGGCATTGCTGCCGGAATGTCTTTGTCAAAGCAATGTTCACTGGTTTTTATGCAAAATGCTGGATTTGCAAATTCTATAAGCACAATTACATCTTTGATTCAGCTTTACGAATTCCCAATAATTTTTTTAATAGGATGGAGAGGGTATTTGAAAAACGATGCACCTGAACATTATAAAATTGGAAGGATTCAGCCTGATTTGATTAAATTGATTGGGTTGGATTCTAAAACAGTTACAGAATCCAATTGGAAAGAATGTTGTCAATGGGCTATAAACAAAATAAATCACTCCATTCCATGTGCCTTAATTTTAAGGAGGGAATTTCATGATTAGGAAGGAAGCTATTAAAATTGCATCTGACGCCGTTGCTAACTCTCCAATAATTTCTGCAAACGGGTATATCAGTAGAGATCTGTTTGAAACTAATGATAAAGAAACCAATTTCTATATGATAGGCTCGATGGGATTGTCATCATCAATTGCTCTTGGTGTAGCATTAAAAAATCCAAGAAAAAGAGTTTATGTTTTTGATGGCGATGGAAATATCTTGATGAATTTAGGTTCGCTGACAACTATAGGTAAATTAAAACCAAAAAACTTGATTCATTTAGTTTTTGATAATCAAAGTCATGAATCAACTGGAGGTCAACCATCAAACACTAAAAATATAGATATTTACAAAATTGCCAAATCCTGTAATTATAAATCATTTAAAACTACTTCAAAGGTTGGTCTGAAAAAAATTTTGAGTAAGACAAAAAATATTGGCGGTCCTGTCATGATACTAATAAAAATAAACAAAGGTGGAATGCCTGGTAAAAGAATTATTCATTCACCACCCACTATAAAAAAACGATTTAGTCAGAAGTTAAATAAACAAAGATAAAAATTGCAAGTAAATTCTAAAAAATTTAATATCATTCATCCAATTTTAATTGCTATATTTCCTGTATTCTTAGTATATTATCAAAACATCCATTTACTCCTGCTTGAAGGATTAATTTTCCCAACTCTAATCATATTATCAGTAGCAATAGCATTATGGTTTGGTATCAAAATTATATTAAGGAATACAGTAAAATCAGCATTAATTAGTTCTTTATACACACTTTTGTTTTTTTCATACGGTCATGTATTCATTGTTATCCAGCCAAATATGGCTCAAGAATTTCTTACTTCAATTCATGTAATTCTTCTAGTTTCTTATACTATCATTGTTGTTCTTGGAACGTACTACATTGTAAAAACAAATCGAAAATTGAATAATCTTACAACTATAATTAATGCAATGTCGATAGCAGCATTAGTTTTTGTCTTTTTTAATATAGGAATGTATAATTTCGAAAATTATAATTATAATTTTCAAGAGGAAAACACTGATCCGATTATTTTTGGCAATACATTAGAAAAAACCCCGAATATTTACTATATTATTATGGATGAATATGCACCTTTGAGAACATTAGAGAGTTTTTACGATTATGATAATAGTGATTTCATTAAATTTTTAGAAGAAAAAGGATTCTATGTTACGAAAAACAGTCATAGTAATTATGCACAATCCGCTACCTCAATATCTTCTACCCTTAATATGAAATACCTGAATTATTTATCCGATGTAGTAAAGGAGTCAAAAGATCAAAGAATTCTATATCAAATGTTGGATAACAACTTGGTGATGAAGAACTTCAAATCTGCTGGATATCAAATTTATAATTTTGATTCTGGTGCATGGTCAACAAGAAGTCTAAATATAGCTGATGAAAATCTTTGTTCAAAAAATCAAACCACAGATTTTCGCGCTTTATACCAGATAAAACAAACAAGCATTTTGAGAGCTTTTGATATGTTCATCAAAGAACCAACATCACGGATCTTCCATCAAGAGCATAGAGACAGAATTCTGTGTGAGTTTGATGAAATTACTGAAATAAAACAAAGAACGGAAAAGCCTATTTTTGTTTTCATGCATGTTTTATCACCACATGATCCATTTGTTTTTGGACCAAACGGAGAAGAAGTTGATTACGAGTTTACTTTTGGACCTGATGTTATAACTCCATTTGGATCTACGGCCGAAGTAGCATTAACCTCTAATGAAGAAATCAAAGCTTATCGTGATCAAGTAATTTACTTGACAAAAATTTTACGGCAAACAATTGATAAGCTCCTAGAAGATTCAGAGAATCCGCCAATAATCATTATACAATCTGATACGGGTCCTGATGTGAGTTTTTCAGGTATGACAATGGAAGCATCTAATGCTGGTAGAATGTCTATATTCAATGCATACTATTTTCCAAATGAAAAATATGACTTACTTTATGATGACATCACTCCCGTGAACTCGTTTAGAATAGTTTTTGATTCTCAGTTTGACACAAATTATGGTCTATTAGAGGACAGGGTTTTTTTTAGCACATATGAAAAACCCTATACGTTTATTGAAATAACTGACTTCTCAATTGTTAGATAGTTGATTAAAAGTATGAAATTCACTAAATCAGTTTTTGGTCAAGAAGGGAAAGAATTAGAAAAATTCAATCAATTAGATTTAGACGAACGTTCAATCGTTTTTTATTCAGAAAGTTCAGTATTTCTATATCCATACGTGGAACAAATAATTGAAGAGTTAGGAAAAAGAGAACAAAAAATTTGTTACGTAACATCAAGCAAGGATGACCCTATTCTCAAAAACGAAAATAAAAACATTAAAGTTTTTTACATTGGAGATGGTTCTGTAAGATCTAAATTTTTTTGGGAATTAAAAGCAAAGGTACTAATTACAACCATGCCTGATTTAGAAAATTTTTGGATTAAACGTTCTGTAGTATTTCCAGTTCATTACATCTATACTTTTCACTCAATAAATAGCACACATATGGAATTTCGTAAAGGTGCATTTGATCACTTTGATACTATATTTTGTGTAGGACCACATCAAATACAAGAACTTCAAGCTACTGAAAAATTGTATAATCTTAAACAAAAAAATTTGGTTGAATGTGGATATGGGTTGCTAGATAAATTACTTAAATCAAAACTTTTGTCCGCCCAACAAACTTTTCTATCAAAAAATAATAAAAAGAAAA
>CACHDH010000017.1 GCA_902578515.1 uncultured marine group I thaumarchaeote
AATATCAAAGTAATAGCTACAGAAACACGACCAGTTCAACAAGGTTCTAGACTCACAGCATTTGAACTAAAGCATGATGGCATAGATGTTAGCTTAATTCCAGATACAGCAGTTGGTTATATTATGGCAAACGGTCTTGTAAACGGTGTAGTTGTTGGTGCAGATCGAGTTTTACAAACAGGACATGTATTTAATAAAATTGGAACGTATCAAGTTGCTACTATGGCAAAGCAACATGATATCCCATTTTATGTTGCAGCACCACTATCAACATTTGATCTTGATAGTAGACCTGAGGATGTCACAATAGAACAAAGAAAAGCAGACGAGGTAACCGAAATTGGAGATAAAAAAACTGCACCTGACGGAGTTAATGTAATTAATCCTGCATTCGATATGACTCCACCTGAACTAATTTCTGGAATTATAACAGAAAATGGTATAGCAAAACTGCCATATAATGAATCCATTAAAAAATTATTTAAAGATAATTAATATAATAATACATGAGTACACTTTTTAAACAATTTTTTTTAAGAAAAATATATGGAACTTATACAGATAGATTCAAATCAGAATAATAGTGAAGCAAAAAAACTATCAAAACCAAAAATAGATTTAACTACTAATCATGTTTCTGAGATAAAAATATGGTTAGTTGATCCAACTTATACTCAACAACAAATCTCTTCCGAGTCTATGCCCTCTGCGGTTGGTGGTATTGCAACATTTTCTGAAGCAAATCTTCAACTCAAACATCCTATAAGACTTTTCAAATATCCAGAAAAATTAGCAAAAGCACTTGACAACGAGATTCCAGATATTATTGGATTTAGTAATTATATGTGGAATTGTGAACTATCACTTACTCTTGCACGCCGAATTAAAGAATACTCTGCAGATACGATTGTAGTAATGGGTGGTCCTAATTATCCTGTTGTACCATCAGAACAAGAAGCCTTTCTAAGAAAACATACAGAAATTGATTTCTATGTTAAGGGTGAAGGCGAACTTGCATTTGCAAACCTTGTGGCAGAATTAATTAGGGCAGATATGAAAAAAAATAATGTAAAAAATGAAATTCCATCTGTTCATTACATTATGTCAGATGGAAGAGCCCAAATCACTTCATCTGTAGAACGAATTAAGGATTTAACAGAAATTCCTTCACCATATTTAGCAGGAAAATTAGACGAATTTTTTGATGGTAAACTTCAACCTGTAATACAGACTACTAGAGGTTGTCCATTTGGATGTACATTCTGTGTGGAGGGGATGTCATATTACACAAAAATTTATCGTAGCAGTCAAGAAAAAACTAAACAGGAATTACATTATATTGGTTCTAAAATGCAACAACTGAAAAATAATGGTGGTCGCAACGATTTATGGGTAGTTGATTCTAATTTTGGAATGTATACTCAAGACTTGGATACTTGTAGGTCTATTGCTGAATGTCAGGCAAAATATAATTGGCCAGATTATATTCAATGTGATACTGGTAAAAATAATAAACCTCGAGTATTGAGTGCAGCTAAACTTGTAAAAGGTGCAATGAGATTATCAGGATCTGTACAAACTTTAGACTCTGATGTGCTGAATAATATTAAACGCAGTAATATTTCTGGTGGTGATTTAATGCAATTAGCGATAGAAGCTGCTGAAATTGAAGCTGATTCACGAAGTGAAATTATTCTTGCATTACCTGGCGAGTCTTTAAAATCACATTTTCAAACTATTAACACAGTTATTGATGCACGTTTTAATCATGTAAATACATATCAGTTAATGATGTTACCTGGCACTGAAATAGATTCTCCAGAGACAAGGAAAAAATTTGAAATGAAAACACGATTTAGAGTTCTTCCTCGCTGTTTTGGTTATTTTGAAGTTTTACAAAAACAAGTTGTAGCAGCAGAAATTGAAGAAGTGTGTATTAGTACAAACACTCTATCGTTTGAGGATTATGTAAGATGCCGTATAATGCATTTACTAATTCATATTTTTCATAATGACGGTTTATTTGATTCTGCGTTAAAATTCATCAAATTTTTGAAATTATCGCCCTATAAATGGCTAGAATTGCTTTTTCAAGAAAATATGACTGGTGGTGTAAGGGAACTCTTTGAAAAATATGAAGAAGATACTAGACAAGAACTTTGGTTAAACCGTGATGAATTACTACACAATACTCAAAATCCTGGAGTTATTGATTCCTACATTAGCGGTGAAATAGGATATAATTTACTTTTTCTTCACAAGGCAATTGCCATAAGTAAATTTGTTCCTGAATTGAAAAAATTTGCTAAACTAACATTAGAAAAATTACTAATCGAAAATAAAAAAGACACCAAAGAAAACTTAGATTTCCTTAATGATGCTCTGAATTATGATGCATGTTGTATTACTAATTTATTTGCAAACGCTGAAAAAATTCCTACTATAAACCTGAAATATGATATTGGAAAATTTGTTTCAGAAAAAAACACTATCATGGAGAAACTTCTTTTTCCAAAACCAGTAACTTTTAGTTTTATTTTAGATGATTATCAAAAAGACATCATTAAGCGTTCCTTGGAACTTTATGGTAACACTGATCTGGGAATTAGTAGGACTATTACCAAAGTTTTCGTTAAAAAAATACTTAGAAATGGTTTGGATATGTCAGAAAAGCAAAAATCTGTTAAAATAATAGAAAATTCTGCTGACTGGCCATACTGCTAAATCTTAGTTTTGACATGATTTAATGATGAATTTAGTAACATTTGGCTCCATGGGTATCTAAATGATTAAAGAATTACTTTAAGCTAAAAAATAGAAAGTTTTTATTTATTCCGTGATTTTGACAGCATATGAGCCAAGTCAGTACTGAACAAATTAAAAATTCTCTTAAACAATGTATGGATCCAGAGGTTCCTCTAAGTATTGTAGATATGGGTCTGATTTACGGAATAGATGTATCTGATAATAATGATGTTAGCATTAAAATGACAATGACTACCAAAGGTTGTCCGCTACACGATACTATGGTTGACGATGTTACCAGATATGCAAAAAAAGTTCCTGGTGTAAATAATGTTCAAGTTGACATAGTTTGGGATCCTCCATGGTCTATGGATAAAATGTCGGATGAAGCTAAAGCAAAAATGAAGGGTTTTGGAAATCAATCTACACCTGCGCCAATCAACTATGAAACAGCATTACCGCAAGGTGTAGGTAAAATGGTAAAACAGGAGGATGGTTCTATGATGCTAGCTAATGAACATGATCAGGGGTTCATGGTAAACCAAGCAATTATCGACTTCTGGAGATCATGTAATGGAGAAAGGAAGGTTACAGAATTAGTAGATCTTTTTGCACAACAGACTGGATTACAACGTTCTCAGGTAGAAAAAGAAGTAATGCAACTTTTAAAACAACTTCATGAAGGTGGTTTACTAGTGATTCCAAACCAAAATGAGGAACCAAACGTAGAGTTTAAAAAATCTAACTAAATTTCATTAATTTCTAAAATAGTAGCTTGTACAGAATCCATTTTTATGATAGCTTTTTTGTCTTTCCAACCCAATGCAACATACCAATCTCCTGAATCATCATCATACTTTGTTTCCAAACTTTGTATTTCATTTGCTTGCACATTGAATTTTTTTGTAATTCCTGAAATAGCTAATGAGATAGCAGATTCTTTTGTCTCAAGTCTTCTATTCATAAGACCTATTCCCGGACTCATACGAAATTGAAGAAAGAATCTTCCTATTTAATACCTGCTTTTAAAAAAATTTCTCCGGACACAAGTCCGGAAAGTTACAGGGCCCGAAGGGATTCGAACCCTTGACCTGGTGGTCCGAAGCCACCCGCACTATCCAGGCTATGCAACGGGTCCAAACAATTAAGAATTTATCAGGTCTAAATATCTGTCTAAAGTATGAAAGTATCAAAAAAAGTTTCAGGTGTTGAATATGCTATACGTGATATAGTTTCAACTGCTAAGGATTTAGAGAAACAAGGAAAGACGATAGAATATCTAAACATCGGTGATCCTGTACAATATGGATTTCATCCTCCTGAAAATGTAAAACAAGCGTTTATTGACGCAATTAAAAAAGACGAGAATTATTATTCTGCATCAGAAGGGATTCAAGAATTACGTTCTGCCATTGCTGAAAAAGAAAATACAAAGGGACTTTCGATCGGCGCAGATGATATCTTAGTTACAAACGGAGTTTCGGAAGGATTGGATATGGTTATTTCTTCGATAGTTGAAGAGGGTGACGAGGTATTACTTCCTGGTCCTTATTATCCACCATATGCATCTTACATACGACTACATGGTGGAATACCAATTGAATTTGCGGTGGATTTGGAAAACTCAACTCCTGATATTGATGACATAAAATCCAAAATTACAGACAAAACAGTTGCAATATGCCTTATCAGTCCTAATAATCCCACGGGTGTTGTCTTTGAAGAGAATTCACTCAAGCAATTAGTTGATCTTGCAAACGAGAATAATTTGTATATTATATGCGATGAAATCTATGACAAGATTGTATTTGATAAAAAATTTGTAGGTATTGGAAAAGTCGCTGGTAATTCTCCTGTTATTCTCTTAAACGGATTTTCCAAAGTACATTTGATGTCAGGCTGGAGAGTAGGATATATTGCATTTAATAATTCACCACAACTTGACTCAATTAGAGAACACTTACCAAAACTAGCTCGTGTTAGAATATCATCGAACCATCCAGTTCAGTATGCTGCGCTAGAATCTCTACGTGGTCCACAAGAATACATATCTGAATTTGTTACAGAATTAAAAAAACACAGAGACTTGGTTGTCAATAGACTAAATTCAATACCAGGAATTTCATGTTCTAATCCAAAGGGAGGATTTTATGCATTCCCAAAAATAGAAAACAATCCATACAAATCGGATCAAGAATTTGTTCTAAATTTATTAAAATCCAAGGGAGTACTTACTGTTCATGGTTCTGGATTTGGCACAAAATATGGCGGTGGACATTTTAGGTTGGTATTTCTACCAAATATGGAAAAACTAAGTTCTGCGTTAGATAAAATTGAAGATTTTGTTAGTCAGAAACCTTAGGATATTCATCTCTTAATGATCATCTAGCACGTATATTCCTCTTTCCAAATCCTATTGCAATCATGGATGCACCAAACACAATTGCACCGAGTGAAATTTTTTGAGCATTAATCTCTGAATTAAAGAAGAACTCTACAACAAAATCAGGACTCCAAATAATAATATCTCTAACTAGCGTTACAGCTGCAACAACTAAAAATAAAACACCCATAGCTGTGAACCAGTTTCTTCCACGTCTAGTGTATTCTTCACTCATGTCTGTTTTGTTGTTTGTGTATTTTAAATAAGTTTGATTCCAGGATTTTTCATTTTATTTCTAATCATTGCATTTAACAATAATGGTGTTGACATCTCAACAAGATATGCCAATGCACCTGGACCTAAGTAAATTGGCCGCAATCCATCAATTTCGTTAATTAATCCATTTACTATTTCGACAGAATTTTTATCATCACCAGCTACAAAAATATCGTAATCTAAAGACAATGTAGGATTGACAAGTTTTTTTTCTGAAATTACATGAAATGCAGAAACTAATTTTGTTTTATCTTTCATATGTTTTTCAACCGTTTGGTGTGAAAATGCTTTATTTTCTTTAATTGCTACACATTCAAATCCTACGTCAGTTTTTGTCATTGGAACAATAGGCGAGATCACAACACACTCACTACTAATCTCAGGTAGTAGTTGAGAACAAATTACATCAATATTTTCGTATGGAATTGATAAAATTAGAACGTCTGATTCTTTTGCAACTGAAAGATTATCCTTACCTAAAATTGTTCCATTAATGCTTCCATATGCGTCATTTGCTGATCCCAGATACTCATTAGCAGAAGTAGCTGCTCGTTCTGCATCACGAGAACCAATTATTACTTCATGTTTTTTACACCATCTAAGTGCGAAACCCTTACCCATTCCTCCAGTTCCGCCAATTATACCAATTTTCATGAAGTGGATCTAACAATGTTATTATTATCTCTATATAGGATTCTAAGCTACAAAATGATAATATTCCTACGACATGCACAAGCGGAAAATAATACCAAGCGTATTCTTGCAGGCCGTACTGAGGGTGTACCATTGACCAAAACAGGCATACAGCAAGCAGAACAAATATCCGAATATCTCAAACCTCTTGATATATCTGCTATCTATTCAAGTCCGATAGAACGTGCAAAGCATACAGCAGAAATTGTTACAAAAAATAGTGTAATAGATGTGGAATTAGATGATAGGCTTACTGAAATACACATGGGGAAGTTTACTCGTATGAATTATGATGATATGTTTGCTAAATATGGCAACATATTCTTGAAGTTTTATGAAAATGATCCTGTAATTGCAGAACATGAAGTAGAGACATTCCCTAATGTCCAAAAACGCATCATAGATATGGTAGATCATGTCATTAAGAAACATAATAACGAGAACGTGATACTTGTCACACATATGGATCCAATAAAATCTATGCTTGCTAACGTGATGGATTTAAAGCCAAAAACTTTGTTTGAGTTAATTATTGCAAATGCCTCTTTTACTATATTAACAGAACAAGAAAGAAAATTCTCTCTTTCTGCAATCAATGCAATGAATATTGATCGATATCAACAGATCTGGTAACAATAATTTGCCATAAATTTTAAATTATATCGGTCAACCACTCAAAACGACGATAATGGTAAAAATGCTTCATCTGTCAATCATAATGGCTACTTTATTCATACTTCCAACCGTTAGTTTGGCTTTTGCAGCTGAAACTACTGGTGAATACTTAGACAGAAAAGCCGAAATATGGAACCTGTTTTTCCGTATGATGACAGTTGCATTTGTTGTAGGTGGAGTAATAGCTGGAACCATGGTCTGGCAGGTATGGAGATTTAGAGAATCTAACCCAAAAGCAAAGCCCACACCATACGAAGAAAAGGGTGAATTGTAAAAATGGGACATTCAAACTGGCCTGAATGGATATACGTTGCGGTAGTGATTGCACTTCTATGCTATGTTGGGGCAGAAGCGTGGAATATTGAAAATCTTGTAGAGCATGTACCTGAAGACGCTGAAGTCATCAAAGTAACTGGTCAGCAGTGGTTTTGGAGTTTCGAGCATGAAGATGGTACAAAGGAAGTCGGTGAGCTTCATTTGAAAAAGGATCATGCTTACAAATTTGAAATTACAAGTAAGGATGTTAATCATAATTTCAACATACATGAATATGTTGTATTGTTGGATGCAGTTCCTGGACAAATCAATACTGTCTGGTTCTCTCCTAACGAAGCTGGTGAGTTTGATATACAGTGTAGGGAATATTGTGGATTAATTCATTACAACATGCGTGCAACACTTATTGTGGAGGATGTTTAGAAATGGTTCTAGAACTTAAGAAAGCACGTCCTGTCTGGCAAATAATGTTCTCAACTCATCATACTGATGTTGGTCTGATGTATTTGATTTTCTCTATTCTTGCTATGTTTATTGGTGGTGCTATGGCTATTGCACTTCGAGTTGAGTTGTTTGCTCCTGGTGCACAACTAATAGAAGATTCTATGTCATTTAACAGACTGTTTACCACGCATGGAACCACCATGATCTTCTTGTTTTTACTTCCATCTGCATCAGCTGTTGGTAACTATCTTGTTCCAATCATGGTTAGGTACAAAGATATGGCTTACCCAAAACTTAACGCAATTGCATTCTGGATGATTCCTCCTGCAGCAGTACTTGTCTGGCTTGGAATGGCTGACTTTGGTTGGTATGCGAATCCACCTTACTCTGTTATCAGCTCTCCTGCACCAGCAGCAGAGATGTGGATATTTGGACTAAAAGTACTGGGAGTTTCATCAATTCTAGGTTCTATTAACTTTGTTGTAACAATCTTGAAATGTAAACATCCAGACTTGTCAATTGGCAAGGTACCATTATTGGCATGGTCATTTCTTTCATCATCTATAATTGTACTTGCTGCTATGCCAACATTTGCAGCTGCACTATTGATGTTATTGACGGACAGACTTGGCGCCACAGGATTCTTCAATCCAGCTGTTGGTGGAGACCCGATTGCATATCAACACCTGTTTTGGTTTACTTTCCATCCAGAAGTGTACGTACTTGTAATTCCTGCTATAGGAATGATGTATGAGATTATACCAAGATTTTCACGAAGACCTATTTTCAGTCAGGGTTCTGGGATCTTTGCTTTTGTCATGCTGTCTTTGGTTGCATTTGCATCTTGGGCTCACCACATGTATGCGACTGGAATGACATTCACAGAAAAGACGGTGTTTATGATTGGAACATTAGCTGCTGTTCCTGCTTCAGCAATGCACGTTTTCAACTTTCTTGCTACAATGTGGAATGGCAGAATTAAGTTTGCAACACCAATGATGTGGGCTGTTGGTGGAATAGCACTATTCTTTGCAGCAGGTGCTGGTGGTGTAGTTAACTCAGCAATGCCATTAGACTTTATCACACATGACTCATACTGGGTTGTAGGTCACTTCCATCTGTTCGTGTTTGGAACAATTGCGTTTGGCACAATCGGATTCATCTATTACTTATTCCCATATGTAACTGGCAGAATGTATAATGAAAAGTGGGGAGTTGTACACTTTATCTTAGTATTTGTTGGTGCCTGTATTACATTCTTCACTCAACACATATTGGGATTATATGGAATGCCAAGAAGAATTTATGATTATCCAGAAATTGATTCATGGATACAGATGAACGCATTGATTAGCGTTGGTGCTATGATCATGCTAGTCGGTATGGGTATATTTTTGGCAAATCTCATTTACAGTTCAGCCAAAGGAAAACCTGCCAATTTACATGATCCATTCGGATTGGGTGGAAAGTATTACTATCCATATGAACAACGGAACCCACATCATTAGGTGATAAAGATGAGCGAACACGACGAAACAATTTGGAGAACTTCTTCTGGAAGAGTTGGAAAGATGATGACAATATTAGGTGGAACTGTTATTATTGGAGCGGTAATCTTCTTTGCTCTTGGAGATTACTGGATATCAGAAATTTCTCCTGCAGGAGAAATTTTTGCGGGAGTCAGTGATCAACCTGCAGCACCTGTTGTAGAACAAACAGGTGAGGATATACCAATAACATTAGACTTTATAGAATCAGCTGATTTTAGGACGTTAGCTTTCAATGCATTACCTGGTGATCCTGGAAATAACCCAACGATTAATGCAAAAGTAGGCGACAGAATAATCTTTAATATTTTGAATGACGGAAAGTCGTTCCATGCATTTGGTGTTACACTTGATGAAGAAGGATTTGGTGGATTATTCCCTGGAACAGAAGTAGCTAGCCCAAGTAACCCATTAAAGCCTGGTGAAGGTGGAAATTCTGAATTTATCCCAGGTGAACCAGGAACATACTATTACATCTGTACTGTCCCAGGACACAGAGAAATGGGCATGGTTGGGACAATTATAGTAGAGTAACTTGAAATTAAAATATCTCTCACTAGTATCTTTGATAGTTCTTTATTCTCTGATGGTTATAGGAGGGTATATTTCTGCAGCAGGACTTGGATTGACTTGCCCAGATTGGCCATTATGTCCAAATGGAATTTTGCCTGATGACGAATATTTTATTGAATGGCTGCATAGATTAATTGCTGCAACTACTGGTGCGTTAGTAATAGCCACTGCTGTGGGTTCTTGGGTTACAGCAGGTTCTCATTGGAAGATTAGAACTACTGGAACATTGGCAGCAATATTTGTTGTAACTCAGATAACATTAGGAGCATTAGTAATAGACACATTGCTGCATGCCGTGTTGGTATCCATACATTTTGGTATTGGAATATTGCTTTTTGCAATGGTTCTGTTAACTACATTGTTTGCATTTAGATTAAAACCAAAATCTATTCAGACTACTACGTAGATTTTGCTTTACGTCTTGAAAAATATACATAAATGAATATTATTGCAGTCATAATACCACCCATTGAAACTGCACTAATGAAAATAAACCCAAATGTGTTCTGAGCACCTATATTGAAAGTATATGTTAATACTCGTCCATCTTGAGAAATATTATACAAATCTACTCTAAAAATATGGTTTCCTGACATTTCAAAAATATAATCCATTTCCATGTGCCCATTTTGATACATCTGAGGCATAATAGCATCAATTTGCTCTCCATCATAAAAAACCCTAATTCCCATCGTAAATTGATCTAGTTCTTGGAAATCACCGTCTACTACTTGGAAAAGAACTTGAATTTCTTCATCAACAGCTGGTATTTCAGGTAGCGTAGCAATTTGAACTCGATAATCCCCTATCCATTCTTCTCCTGAATTAAACAATGGATGTGCATCTACTTCAGGGATCAGGATGATCGTCGGTATGATGATAAAAAATAAAAAACAGATATTTCGTCCTCGCATTCTCTTTCTTCAAGTATAATCAATATATTGTAAAAGAATTTGCTGATAGTATTTGCCAAAAGCTTTAAATCTACACTGTAAAGATTGACAAACATTGACTATAGTTAGTAAATCAATCGAGATCAATGCTCCAGTCGATACTGTGTTTACCTATTTTGCCAGACCGGAACACGTTTCTGACCAATTAAAGGACCAGGAACGCGTTGGAATGACAGTCATCCCCATGGATATCAAAGAAGGAATGGGAGTAGGAACAACATTCAGAATTATAGGAGACTTTGATGGAAAGCGACTAACTTGGGATTGTGAGACCACACAGTTTGACAGAAACGAAAAAATCTCTGCGAAGATGATTAAAGGAAAATTCAAGAAATGGGAGATCACAAATGAGTTCAAGGCATTAGATGAAAATCTAACTCGTGTAACAATGACTGTGAATTATGAAATGCCACTAGGTCCATTAGGAGGAATTGTTGATAAACTAAAGTTTGCAAAGAGTGCAGAAAAGGGAATGGAGAATGCCCTTTACAACGTTCGAGGCTTGCTAGAAGGAAATGGCTCAATACCAGTCTACATCACTCTTGATGCATACCAAAAACTCTTGTCAGAAAAGAAGAAGATGAATAACGTTCCAGTTTCCAAAGTACTTACTACAATTCTTGAAAAGTATGATGAAAACCAACCAGAAATCAAGAACTAAGTTATCATACCAAGTTTAAATAAAGACAGTATTGCTTTGTTTTTTTATGGGTCTATAGCGCAGCCAGGTAGCGCACCGGACTCTTAATCCGGCTGTCATGGGTTCGAATCCCATTAGACCCGCACCTATAGCGGTCTTAATATTGGTTACGCGAGTAAGAGTGAATAGAATGTCAGTAACATAACCAGAAATCAAGAACAGATTTATTTGAAATAACAAGATTCGTGGTTTATGCGAGTTCTGTTTCTATCCATTCCTGTAATTTTTCTAGTTGGTATTACGATTATTCCTAATGCATTTGCACAAGACTATGAAATACCTGCTTGGATTAAGAATAACGCAGGTTGGTGGGCAACAGACCAAATTGATGACACATCATTCCTGCAAGGAATACAATTTTTAATTAAAGAAGAAATAATAGTAATCCCTCCAACTGGAGCATCAGAATCAGAAATTCCTGATTGGCTTGTAAATAATGCAGGACTGTGGACAGCAAGGATTTTTACAAATTCAGATTTTAATTTTGATTCTGGATATACCGATGAAGAGATTAGTCCCGGTAAAGTAACTATTAACACCACATGTCTTGATGATACGTATAACTCATATGGTTTTAGGGGAAATGAATTTACAAAAGAAAAACCACCTAATACATATAGAATATTTGCTGTAGGTGGTTCGACGACGTGGGGTACTGGTAGTCAAGTTTGTGAAACCTGGCCTGCACATCTTCAGCAAATAATGGATGAGGAAATAACAGGGAAGAAAATTGAAGTGATTAATACTGGAGTTCCGGGAGCTGCATCTAAAGATGAATACAGATTAATCAATGATAAAATATCATCATGGAATCCAGATTTAATAATTATGTATGATGGTGTTAATGATTTGGACGATGATATTACTATTAAGACAACGATACAGAGTTGGAAATCTGTTTGTAAATTAGGAGTGACTGTGGGATTTGACACATTAGTTATTGTTCAGCCAATGCCGATAACTGGTCAACGTGTTCTAACTGAACAGGAAATAGTAAACAGCTTTACGGGTTTGCCATATTTACAAAAATCACAACAATATGTTGATGCATTCAAAGAGCTTAATCAATCGTGCTCAAAAACGTCAGATTTTAGAAGTATTTTTGATTACGTTCAAGAGCCTGTTTATTGGGATGAGCATCATACGATGAGTTTTGGAAACAAAATAATTGCTGAGAATGTGTTTTCAGTAATTTCACCTATTTACTTCGGTAAACCATATCCGATAACTTACAGTACAATCAATTCTGAGAATGGGGCAATATATGCAGTCGGTGCAAATTTATCTGGCAGGAATTTTGACAACTTGAATCTACAGAATGCAATTTTTGACAAAGCGGATCTAAGTGATACTAGTTTCAAGAATACAAATATTGATGGCGTAAGATTCGTCTTTGCAAATTTAGACGGTTCGAATTTACTCGATAGAATAGATATATCTAATATTAATTTGGCAGGTACAAATCTATCAAACAGTGATCTGAGTGGGAAAGACATTTCAGAAACTATACTTATACGTGCTGACCTATCTGGTAAGAACCTAACTGGAACT
>CACHDH010000018.1 GCA_902578515.1 uncultured marine group I thaumarchaeote
CCCAGTATAGTCTAACATATACACCAAACCCAATAATTGCACTCAGTA
The DNA here is from genome assembly GCA_902578515.1 of uncultured marine group I thaumarchaeote. Classification (GTDB taxonomy): domain Archaea; phylum Thermoproteota; class Nitrososphaeria; order Nitrososphaerales; family Nitrosopumilaceae; genus Nitrosopelagicus. The sequence continues at coordinate 49 of CACHDH010000018.1, forward strand.
TAATTGCACCAACAGCACCTGCAGTCCCTGGATCTAGATAACCATAAACATCAGAAATGAACATATGTAACTGCTGTAAATCCTTGATTTATTTATTTATATTAAATTATTAGGGCTTGATTCTACTGCAAATCTTAGAGTAGAAATAATACCACCAAGTCCAGTTACCCTTAGACCTGCATCGGTGGTTGCATCAACACTGTATACTGTACCACCCTTTAATTCTACATCATTTAGGAAATTAATAATTTCTTGTTCATCATTACTTTGAATTGCTTTCTCCGAAAAGATTAGAGAATCTATAGCACTGTATTCATTTGCTCTTTTAGTTTCTTCTAGACCCATTGTGAATTTGGTACTTTTTCTATTTGCAAGAATCATAACTTGGTCGATAATATCAGAAACTTTTGCAAGCTTACTATTTGATATTATATCTTTCATTGATTTTGATTTGGTGAATATATGGATACCATCTTCACCACTAGAATCTACACCTTCAACAATTTTGATTTCATGGTTTTGACCAATCTGCGTTTTTGTCAGGAAGTTTACAAATTTCTTTTTTGTTTCTCCTGGACCAAATACTATGAGCTGATCATTTGTCTTGACAATAGCTAACAACGCTTTTGAAATTTCATCAAAGAAGTTTTCTATTTTAAAATTAGTTTTGTATCTTTTTCCACTTGATCCCGAATAAATATTGGGCATTATATGTAGATGTGTTCCTTTTAGTTTTCCAACACCACAATCACTAGTATCTATTGCAACTAAGATAAATGTCAAATTGTTATCTTTAGTTCTTACGAGTTTTTTTTCTACTGACGTCCATTTTTTTTTGAGTAGATTAAACGGTTCATCAATTTTGATAATAAATGAGTGATGTGATCCGTGCGGAACTGATTCGTTATTGGATTCCTTGATTATCCCACCAACCCGTATTCTATCTAATACATTATCTAATGATATCTTTTCAACTTCTATTGATAGCCTAATCTTAACGCGTTCACCCTTATCTGGCCTCGCAAATTCCTTCTCCTGTTTAATAACACGAACAGTTTCTCCAACAATTTTATCACCTTTTTTGATAACTCTACGTAGTGCAATCAGATCGTCTGAATCTTCTGGAATGCATGAAATTGAATTTTCATCAATAGTTTTTGTTCGCATGTCTATTTTTTATTCAAGAAAGAAAAAATATCAATTTTCTTGGGTTTTCTTTCGAACATAATTTTCTACCCAATCAAGTGTAATTACTCCACTTTGTGCCAAATTCACAAGAGAGTTAGATGATGCTTCACCTGTCACCTTACCATTGTTACGTCTAATCTGACGCCATTTCAGTTTTGTATTTCCACTCCTAGAATTATAGATTATTCCCAATACATCCTTTGCATTTACAAATGTAATATCACGAATTTTCTTCAAAGTTACCTTATCCGCGGCTTCAACGTATATGGAACCAAGATCCTCATCACGCTCTGGAAAAACTTCAGTATCATCAGAATAACTTTGTGGAGCAAATGAGCTACATGTGCTAACCATTATGAATGATCTAAAACTTTCCATTGACGCTGGAGTATCTATTTTTACCATTTTCTATTAATGTCAGTTGTTATTTATCAAGCTTCGTGAAAGATTCATTTAGTATTTCTTCAAAGATGATTTGCAGGCATTGATGAGCTTGTCCCTTTGACTTGATGATGAGGATCTTGAGTTCTGAGCCTGTATAATTTTCTATAAGGTGAGTGAAAAATTAGCCAAAGTCAGCATCACGCTTTTGTGATTGCTCCTCATTTGCTCTTGCAGATTCCCTAAATTTGTCATCATGATTTTGACGACCATGACCACATTTTACGCATGCTAAGAATTGACCATTTGGGTTTTTTTCAAATTCAGTGCATCCACAAAAACACGTCATATCACAACATCCCACACATTGTATATTTGATTATTATAGGATAGTTAGTTTTTTTCACAACATTCTCCTTTTGGAATCTTATGGTCATGTGGACATTTACGTGGGTGATTTAGCATTGTGCAGAGAGCATCTGTAAATTGTTTATTCATGTGATGTTCAATCCCACATACCATCTCCTCATCAATCTCTACCTTAAGTGCACTATCCATTAAAACCTCAAGTAATCTACTATTTCTCATCATATTCGAGCCCACATTTTCACCACTTTCAGTAAGAGTGACACCTGCTTTATTATATTCAACAAGTTCTTTTTCATTTAGTTTTTTTAACATTTGAACAACGCTTGGTTGTCTTACATTGAGCATCTTTGCAATTGTACTAATTTTTACTGGGTCATTACGTTCTTTGATATGCCAAATTGCTTTAAGGTACATCTCAACGTGTTCAGCCTCAGCTGTTCCAACGAATAAAATCTCATCATTATTTTTAGCCATTACTTTACCTTCGATGCATCTTTTAATAAATATTCAAAATATTCCCTTGCAAAACCAGATAATTCAGCATGATCAGTAGAAATTGCTATAATTTCGGAAGCATTTGAATGGCTAATTTCTGGTCCAAGCAGAATTACAACATTGTGCTTATCAGAAATTATACCACCACCAAATAGTCCCTTCTTCATCTTTACAGTGGAAACTCTAGTAAGTCCTTTGATTGCATCTTTATCAAATTTGTCAGATGTAAGAATTGTAATCTTTACCCCTTTATCATGTAGTTGCCTTATTTTTGGCAAGGCTTGTTTTACTAATTCTTCTCCTGCTTTTGGAATAGCAATTAATACTTCTTCCCTACACGTATCAATCATCTCAAGAATTCTAGTTGCTATATTCATGGTTCCTGTTATAACCCAGATATCAGGTTTTTCCGCGGTTCCACTTTTTTTATAGATTGGGTTAAGATCGTTTAGTATGGTTTTCTCATTTTTAGCAAAATCTTCTTCAAGTTTTTGTTTTGTTGTTTGCAATGCAGAATTAGGAGATTTTGCAAAATATTTTGTTGGTCTTGATTTATCTGATCCTATCCAACCTTTTTCCTCTAACATGCCTAAAACTTCATAGATCTTTGAATATGGAACACCAGACTGTTTGCTTAAATCTGAAGCAGTAAGCTCTCCGGTTTTTAATAACGAGGTAAATGTCTTAATTTCATATCCTGTCAGACCTATTTTTTCTAAAGATTTCTGTGTTTGATCGGAAACACTCATGATTTCTCCTTTTGTTTTGTTATTAATGCATAGTATAAACTAGCTCCCTATTCCAACGGTGTATAGTATGTAAGTTATTATATACCAATTTTAGAAAAATTCCTATAATGGCATTAATTCAGATTTCAAATCAGTCTACGAAATCATTGGGTAAAAAATCCACTATTCGTTTTACTCAAAGCATTTGTCCTGATTGTAATATGATTCTGGATGCTGAGGTATTTGAAAGAGATAACCAAGTCTTCATGTCAAAGACTTGTCCAACACACGGAGAATGTGAAGAACTGTATTTTGGTTCCTATGATATGTACAAGAAATTTAGCACTTATTGGGTTGATGGAAAGGGAGCACATGCACCAAACGTTATGATGGAAGACAAATGTTCATGTCCAAACAACTGTGGACTTTGTACTAACCACCTTTCTCACAGCGGACTTGCAAATATTATAGTAACAAACAGATGTGATTTAACATGCTGGTACTGTTTCTTTTATGTAAAGAAAGGTCTTGAAGGCGCTTATATGTATGAACCAAGTCAAGACCAAGTTCGCGCTATGATGAAAACGCTTAGAGCTGAAAGACCAATTCCTGGAAACTCTATGCAAATTACTGGTGGTGAACCAATGTTAAGGGAAGATATTACTGATTTGATCAAGATAATGAAAGAAGAACATGTTGACCATATACAAATGAATACGAATGGAATACGACATGCATTAGATCCAGAAGCTGGTCGTGATGTGAGAATGGCAGGATGTAACAACCTTTATCTTAGTTTTGATGGAGTAACGGCAAGAACCAATCCAAAAAATCATTGGGAAATACCATATGCACTAGATACATGTAGAAAAACTGGAACAACTGTAGTATTTGTTCCAACTGTGATTAAATCAATTAATGATCATGAGCTTGGTGGTATTGTTAGATATGCACAAAAGAATATGGATGTTGTACATGCGGTTAACTTTCAACCAGTATCATTAACTGGAAGAATGGGAAAAACTGAACGAGAAAAGTATAGAATTACTGTTCCTGATTGTATCCAGAGAATTGAAGAACAAACAGATGGTCAAGTAACTGTAGATGATTGGTATCCTGTACCAAGTTGTATGCCACTTACAAATGTGATTGAAGCATTTTCCAGTAAACCAAAGTATGAATTGTCGATTCATTTTGCTTGTGGTGCTGGCACATATGTTTTCGAAGATGCGGATACAAAGAAATTTGTCCCTATGACACGTTTCTGTGACCTGCAAGGAATGCTTGAATTGTTTGAAGATAAATCTGAAGAAATTCGTTCTGGTGCAAACAAGTACTTTACAATGTTAGAAGTAGTAAGAAAATTGAAAGGCTTTATTGACAAAGATAAGCAACCAGCTGGTCTGGATTTGGCTAAAATGTTTAGCAGTATACTAATGAAAAGATCATTTGATGCAGTTGGTGGATTCCATGTCAAGGGATTATTCTTAGGCATGATGCACTTCCAGGACAAATATAATGAGGATCTTGAAAGACTACAAAGATGTGATATTCATTATTTGACACCTGACCTTAGAATAGTTCCATTCTGTGCGTTTAATGTTATTCCAGAGTGGTATCGAGACAGAATTCAAAAGAAGTACTCCATTACTGTCGAGGAATGGGAAGAGAGACAAGGTGAAAAACTTGAAGATGGTCTATACAGAGGTCTTATGAGGAGAGGAGCTGGAGACGAATTAGCAGCAGGTTGTGCAAAAAGCCAGATGTTCCATGATGCACAACAAGCAACAATGTAACTAGACTGAATTTTTTTTTAATAGTTATTGATTTGGATTATACTCTTTGTTGATTTTATAAATTAGAGGACCAGTAAGTTTACCTGTCACATCTTCTTCAAATGATGGTGGAACATATACCAATTCAAATGGACCATCCCCATCTGTAGGGAATTTGACATCTTTTATGTAGATAGCCATGTAACCAGGTTGGAAAGTTTCTGACTGTATCTCCGTATTATTAGGATCTACCCACAATACAGGTGAAAGTGGTATCAAATGTCCTAGTAGTGTTTCATCCCAGAATTTATCAGTAAATCCAGATAAGTCACGATTATAGTAATCCAAAACTTGCAAGTCAGCTATTTTCATAAACCAAAAAGCCTTAGTTTCATCACCACCTTTTTGCTTCATTATATACAGATCCAATATGTTTTCCTCAGATAATTTTTCTGCTGCAAGATTTACTATGATGTAATCAGCGTCTAAACCAGTTAATACTGGTGGTAATCCTGCATATACCTCTGATTCCCAATAATCGTATAGTGTTGAATATTTTGCAGCTTGATCAGGATCATATTTTTTATCACAACCAGGTGTGAAATCTTTACAAATATTAGAAGAAATGTTTTTCCAATCGTTGAATTCAGATATTTTTTCTTCCTGTGTACTCCAAGCAGTATCTGTCTGTCTAGTTGGGTGTCTAACATCAATTGGCAAAGTTATATAATATGAACTCACATCAGTCTCCGCATCAGCCGTTAAAATTCTCCAAGCATTTTCTGGCGTACTCATGTATGTCGCTCCTATTTTTCTAATCTGCCAATCTAATAGCGTAGAATTATCAGCTAAACTCTTTCTCTCACTAAGTGTGCTAATCCAGTAACCATAATCCCACCAAGCTGCAATAACTGCATCCTCAGATGTATTTTCCTTTACCCATTGCATGGCATGGGGCCAATCATTTGTAGAAAGATTAAGATGAGTACCACTATTCAGTATTGTAATGGGTATCCCGCTGTTATTATTTGACCAATTAAGGTTTTCAGGATAAACCATTGGTACCATTAACAAGGCTAGGATCATAACTAGAAAAGAAATTTTCGTGACAGCATTTTTAGATTTATGTTCGGATTTTATGATTTTTGATATTAGGATTGATATCCCGATAGATGATAATATTATAACCGATAATGAACCAAACACTTCCAATCTTACAAACGCAGAGCTGAAATATATCCCAAGAAATCCTATGATGAGAGCAAATGCAGCCATTTCCCCTTTAATCTTGAAGTACTGATTGATTTTCTTTTGAAACAGAAACCAAGCTCCTATACCTGCGAATACTATCAAAATTGAAAGAAAGAAAAATGAAAGATCAATGGTTGTTGTGGCATGTTCTGATACAGAGTCAGTAAGTAAGTCCTCTGTTATCAAAAATGGGTTTGCTGCATTAAGATATCTAAAAGCTGGTAAACTAACAGCGTTAGAAGATATTATTACAATTCCAGCTATTATAGTACCACCTAAAAGTGCAAAGATATTGCGTAATTGTGATTTATTACTTATTTTTTTGATAATAACACTAACTATCAGGAAACCAGTGCATCCTATGATGAATAATCCATTTAGACTCGACACAAATGCAATACCAGTTCTTTCAAACGAGATAGTTACAAGGAAGAATACAGATACGAAAATAACCGAAGTCCATATAATGAATTTATTATCTTTTTTAAGAAATGGTAATGCTATAAAAAAAAGCCCTATAGGTAACATGAAAAACTGGATACCACCCCATGAGGCAAGACCAAATGCTAATAATATACCAGCCACTACAACCTTTACAACAGAAACTTTTCCTTTGTTAGATTTTATAGCACTAAGAAGTAGATAAACAGCTAACAATCCATAAAAAAGTCCTAGTGGTTCAGATTTGAACCATCCTAGCATACCTCTCATAATGATTATGGGGGAAACCGCAAAGAAGAGTGAAGCAAGAAGTCCAGCAGTTGTACCACCAATTGTTCTAACTAGTGCAAAAATAACAATTGTTGTAAGTGAACCAATAATTACTGGAAACATTATAGTAAAATCATACAGACTTGACCCCATGCCAAAAATTTGGTACAGTGTTGCACCAGAGGCATGCAACATCACTTGTGAGGTTTTTGAAATATCTCTTCCATGTGGATACCAACTCAAATCGTCATTCCATTCTAAATATGCAGGTAAGCCATTTTCAACAAGAAATTCGGTTGCCCGATAATTGAAAAAGGGATCATATTCTGTTAATTCGAATCCATATTCTAGAGGTACAACCCGCATCATGAAGGATAATGAAAATGTAAGAACAAGTATCCCAATAATCAGTAAATGGCGTCGATTATATGATGATTTTTCAACTTTAACCAATTCATTATTTGGTTGCAACAAATTGATGAAAACTACCTATCATAATACTCTTTATAGAAATTCATTCCATTTTCAAATTTTTGACTTGTAATACTGGTACAAATCATTACCAAAATTTAAAAATATATGAATTAAAGTCAAATTGATTTTTGTGATAAAAACAATTCTTACGATTGCTGGTGGGGTACAAAACTAGATATGAAAATTGCAGTAATAGGTTTAGGCTTTGTTGGTTTAACACTAAGCTCAGTTTTGGCTTCTAAAGGAATCACAATTATTGGAATTGATTTAGATAAAGAAAAATGCTCAAAAATTGTAAAAGGAATACCAACATTCTTTGAACCAAATTTAAAAAAAACATTAAAGAAAGCTTTGAAGAAAAACCTGCTTATTACAGACAAACTTTCTTCAATTAATAACTGTGATTTTATTTTTATTACTGTAGGAACTCCACAAAAGAAAAATGGTGAGATAGATTTGTCATTTATAAAAACAGTTGTTAGGAGTGTAGGTAAAATAATTCTGAAAACCAGAAAGAAACCTACCATACTGATCAAAAGTACAGTGATACCAGGAACAATGAAGAATGTTATATTACCAATTTTAGAGAAAAATTCCAAGAAAAAAGCTGGTAGGGATTTTGGTTTAATTTCTAATCCAGAATTTCTACAGGAAAGTAGAGCAATACAAGATACAATAAAACCACATGCAATAGTATTAGGAGGATATAAAACAAAATTTATGAATAATACTAAGAAATTCTTTTCACGTTTTAATCCAAATACACCAATAATAATTACAAATCATCAAACAGCTGAGATGATCAAATATGCAAATAACTCATTCTTAGCTACTAAGATTAGTTTTATCAATCAACTTGCAAGCATTTGTCAAGAAATTCCAGATACAAATATTGATGATATAGCAGAGGCAATCGGATTGGATCCTAGAATAGGAAACTTATTTCTTGAAGCTGGGCCAGGTTATGGTGGTTCATGTCTACCAAAGGATATGAAAGCAATTATCAATTTATCATCTAAAGTTGGTGTCAAGCCAATTATGTTTAATGCTGTAGAAAAAACCAACAAACATCAGATTGATAATATTATAGGACTAGTAAGACAGAACATTGGAAAAATCAAGGGGAAGAAAATTACCATTTTGGGTGTAGCATTCAAACCAAATACTGATGATATACGAGATTCAATGAGTATAAAACTAATTCATAGATTAATCAAATTAGGCGCGATAGTAAAAATTCATGATCCAAAAGCTCTCGATAATGCCAGAAAAATTTTTCATGATAACATAAAATATGCAAACTCTACTCTATCTGCACTAAAAAATTCTCAATGTGCAATCATCATGACCAAATGGAAGGAGTATGAGGGAATTAATAATAAAACCACAAAATACATGGATAAAAAGTTCATAATAGACACCAGACGAATTCTTTCCAACAAAAATTTAGATGTAAAATACTATGGAATTGGATTAGGATAAAAAACATGAAGATTATTGTGACAGGCGGGGCTGGTTTTATTGGGAGTCACATTGCGGAGTATTTAGTTCAACGCGGTGATGATGTAACAGTTTTAGACAATCTTAATACTGGAAAGAGAGATAATCTTGCAAAAATTAGTGACAAAATAAATTTTGTACATGGTGATATTCGGGATTATAAACTTCTTGAAAAATTAGTTAATGATACAGATGGTGTATTCCACGAGGCTGCATTAGCTTCTGTACAACAATCATTCAATATGGAAGATGAATATTTTGATGTTAATGTAAATGGGACAGAGAATATACTAAAACTGGGAAAGGAATATGGATTCAAAATTGTTTATGCTAGCTCCTCCAGCGTATATGGTAATCCTAAAAAAATTCCAATTAAGGAAAGTGATGATAGAGAACCTATTAACCCATATGCCAAAACAAAACTTAAAGATGAATATTTAGCTAAAAAGTACTCTGAGATGGGAGTTAGCATAATAGGACTTCGTTATTTTAATGTCTTTGGACTGAGACAATCAAAGGAATACGCTGGTGTGATCAAACTTTTTTTAGAAAAAATTAAACACCAAATGCCACTAAAAATTAATGGGGATGGACTACAAACTAGAGATTTTGTACATATAGATGATGTTGTTCAAGCAAATATTTTAGCAATGAAGAGTGACATCAAACGTGAATTTTTCAATGTTGGTACAGGAAATTCTATATCTATACTAGATTTGGCGAAAATCATTATCAATGCTTCTGGATCGTCTTTAGAACCGATTCATGGTCCAGAGTTATCTGGTGATGTAAGAGCCACTGAAGCAGACATAACATTGATAAGAAAATTGCTTAATTGGGAACCAAAAATGAGACTAGACAATTGGTTAACTAAAATTATTTCAAATAAAGATTTTCAAAACATTTAGTGTATTTTAATAGATTATCTCTTATAGATTGATAAAAAGATAGTATTACGAAGGGAAAAATTTGAGATTATTAATTGGGGGTTCAAGCACATTTTTGGTTCATCTAAGGCAGTTTTCTGATACATTAAACAGTCTTGGTATTGAATCTAAATTAGTTTTTGACAGTGATTATGCTGATGGGTTTCCGAGTAGAAAAATAAGCAATTGGTTTCAAACTACTAGAAAATTCAATAAATTAATAGATGAATTTAAACCAGATGCAATTTTTGTTGATAGACAGCGACATTTTGGAATCAATGCATTAAAGGCTAACATACCACTGTTTGTTCTTTTACGAGGTCATTACTGGTCAGAATTTTATTGGAACAAAAGAACAATGTACAAACCATTTCATAAACGAATTGCATTATGGCAATGGAACAAACTAGCTGAAGAAATATTTAATGGAGCAACTGCAATTTTACCAATTTGTAAATATTTGGAAAAAATTACAAACAAATTTGTTCCAGATAAACCTACTCAAGTATTTTTTGAGGGTGTTGATGCATCAAGATGGTATCAGGCAAAAGGGATGACACTTAAGCATCCATGTGTTGGTTTATTACAGCGTGCTAGCTGGTGGGGGAAAACTTCTGAAATGCTAGTTTTAAAAAAGGTTCTAGAAAAAATGCCTAATGTCAATTTCTATTGGGCGGGAGATGGTCCTCTACGAGAACGTGTGCTTTCTGAACTTGATAAATATGAAAATTTTCATTGGGTTGGAGAGTTGCAATATCCTGATAAAGTTAGAGAGTATCTAAGTGAGATTGATGTATATGCTTTGATAACAGGAATGGATTTAGCACCATTAACTCTAAAGGAAGCACAATTAATGAAAAAACCTGTTATTGCGACTGATGTAGGAGGAAACCAAGAGATGATGGCTGATGGTCAAACTGGTTTTTTGGTGAAACAAGGAAGTCACGAACAGATAATTGATAAACTATCGTTATTGCTTGCTGATAAAGAATTATCAAAAAAGATGGGAAATAATGGACGTAAATTTATTGAGGATAAGTTTAACTGGGAATTTGTAACAAAAAATTTTATTCAAACTATAGAATCTTATTTGAAATAGTATATTACATCCCGACATAACATGAATAAAACCCAAAAATTTCACTAAATGCATGAAAGTTATTATTCTAGCTGCAGGTATGGGCTCTAGATTAAAACCGCTAACAGATGATAAGCCGAAGTGTATGGTAAAATTATTTAATGAAACATTGATTGAAAGACAGATAAAAATTTTCCATAACTGTAACATTAATGATATTACAATCGTTACCGGGTATAGAGGCGAATTAATAAATATCCCAGATGTTAATTATGTAAAAAATAAAAATTACGAAAAAACCAATATGAACGAGAGCCTATTTTGTGCACTCAAACCATCGAACAGTCCCATTCTAGTAACGTATAGTGATATTGTTTTTGAACAAAAAATTATTGAACAAATGTTAAAAGTTACAGACGGTATACGATTGGCTGTTAGTTTGAATTGGAAAAAAAACTATCAAAATCGTAGATTACACCCTTTATCTGAGGCAGAAAATGTTTTAATGGAAAATGAAAGAATCCTACAAATCAGAAAAAATATTTCCGAATTCTCACAGAGTCAACAAATAGGAGAATTTTTAGGAATTATGATGTTATCTTCGGATCATGTAAAAATTCTCTTAGAGAAATACTCATATCTAAAGAAAAATCATAAAGGTACTTTTCATAACGCACCATCACTATCTAATGCATACATAACTGACATGCTTCAAGAGCTAATTGATTCTGATATCAATGTTGATCCTATTTTTATTCAAGGTATGTGGCATGAAATAGATACACCAGAAGATCT
>CACHDH010000019.1 GCA_902578515.1 uncultured marine group I thaumarchaeote
AGAATTAATGTATTTAGTATTAAAAAATGATTTGAAATTTTCTTTATTTATAAAATAATTGATATTTTGATTTGAATGGCATAAGAAAATCTTTCAGTTCTAATCTTTTCTGCTTGCCATTTTTTAATGCATATGTTTTACCATCATAAGTACACACAAAATCTAGTGGTTTCCTTGTTTTATCCCAAACTTTGTAAAATTCATGTAATTTCCGTTTTTCGTATGTTCCTACACCAATTCTTTTCTTTGAAAGAAACTTAAATGCCAAAATCACTTCATGTTTCTGATAAACCTGAAAATTGTTTACCCAATTTAGGCATCTTTCTATCTGATCAAAAGGGACCTGTAATGTCGTTCCAGTTCCAGATTTTGCTTCAATTGTAAAAATTGTACTGTCTGGATTATTAACAGCCAAAACATCCGGTAATGCAACACTAGGTGAGCCAAGTCTAAATGCTTTCCAATGTTTTAAGGAATTAAATCGTTTAACAAGTGTATCTTCCCAATTATATCCACGTTGTCTTCGTGTTCGTGCAGTTTTTTTATTGATTATACTTGTTCTTTTAGAGTAATCTTTACCAATTTGATTAAGTCTAATAATTGCCATAATTTACCTTGAATCTGTTCATATAGAATGCTTGGTTATTACATTATCAACTAAAATGTTAATTGAAATTATGATAGAAAATGATTAATTTCTGTATGAATAATGTAATAAGATGCCATGGAATGACGGATTTTACTGCACATATTGCGGAAAAAATTTTCGTGATAATCCTGATAAACTAGCATTGCATATTAGAGATTTTCATGAAAAAAATCGAGGAAAACGCAAATAATTTAAAAACATTAATTATTTTCTAAACTAAAGAAAAAACGATTTTTACCATTAAACAAACACTTGCTTAATTTAACTCTCTGACCAGGTTTTGCCATATCAATTTGAGCATCCAGTTTTCCCATAATTCGTATTTTATTTTCAAATTCTGAAATGCAAAAAACATCATTTTCTTTTTTTGATAATTCAATTATCGTACCATTTTTTGATATTTTTCGCCAGCTAACCTTTTGAAAGCAGTTATCACAATAATCACTTGGTGGCCATACTACTCGATTGCAGTGATTGCATTCACTCGTAACAAAATTTCCAGTTTTTAATTCACTTTCAAATTTATTCATGATTTTAAAACCAATACAGAACTAGATGTAGCAGCAGCAGACATGTTATGTATTAATCCATGATTAGCGTTAGAAATTTGTCTTTTTTCTGCTTTGTTTTGTAATTGCTGAGTGATCTCTACTATTTGAGCAATTCCTGTAGCACCCAAAGGATGCCCAGCACCAATCAAACCGCCTCGAGGATTTATTTTTCTATCTTCCGTATTGAAAAGATTTCTAACATATTGTGCCCCAGTATTTTTTTCTGTAAAATTAAGATCTTCTACAGCCATTAATTCACAAACTGAAAATGCATCATGTATTTCAGCAACATCAATTTCCTGTGGAGTTATCTTAGCCATTTTATATGCATCATTTGCTGCCATCACGCTGCTAGATAATGTAGTTAACTTATTTTTTGTGAAACTTGCAGAATTTGTTTTTTGTCCTATACCAGATATCCAAATTGGTTGATCAGTAAATTTTTTTGCAGTTTTCTCAGATGATAAAAGAATTGATGAACCACCAGAACATGAGTACGAGCAATCTAAAATACGTAAATCATCAGTGATGTTTTTTGAATTCATGATTTCAGAAATCGTGTATGGTTTGTGTGTATATGCGTGTGGGTTATCCATTGCATGTTTGTGATTTTTAGCAGACACTATTGCCAATTCTTCATCTGTTGTGTTAAACTGTCTTTTGTGTGCTTTTGTAAACATTGATGCCCAATATATCGGACGGTCATATTCACCTCTAGATTTATCCCATTCTAAAATTTGTCCAGAGTTGCCAATATTATCTGCACCAGTAACTAAAACAGTATCAACCAATCCAGATGCAATGTATGAAAATCCAGAAATTACCGCACTAGAACCGGAACTACACAAATGTTCTACTGTGTGAGAAATTTTTGGTTTAATACCAGAAAGTTCAGATAAGATAGCGCCTAAATACTTAGAATTATCATTAGTTGAAACAATAACACCATCAATTAGATCTTGTGATAAATTTTTTGTTGTATCAAATACCTGTTTCGTTGATTCTAATAATAACGATTCAATTGGTAATTTATCTTTTGTGAATTTTGTATTTCCATATCCAACTACTGCTATTTTTTTCATTAAGATTCCTCCGAAAATGTTGAAGTAACTAAATTGAATGATTCTTTGACATTATCTGTTGGATTAAATTGTATTATTGGTAAGTCTATTCCAGTTTCACGGAATTGCCTTAGTTGTACTTTACACTCGTTGGGTGTTCCAGCAATACATAATTCATTTACCATTGACTCAGGCACCAATTCATAATTATTTTTCAACCCATTCCTTTCATACTCTGCAAAAATGTTTTTTGTTTCATTTTTAAAACCGTTTGATGCTAGAAATTCCCGATAAATTTTTCCAACAGATACATAAAACGCTAATGTCCTTTTTGCACGATTCAATGCCTTTTCAGAATCTTCATTCATACATGTAATAATTTGGAGTGATGAATCAATCTTTTTCTTATTTTGCATCTTAGTAAGCGTTGATTTGATCTCATTTTTTGGTCTAAGATAAAAGATTACACCATCAGCAATTTCCCATGTTAACTCTACCATTTTTTGGTTAACTGCTGCAAGATAGATTGGAATTATATCTCTTGGTGGTTTGATAAGCAATGAAAAATTTTTCAATGAAAAAATTTTCCCAGTATAATTTATCATTTTACCGCTAAGAATTAATCGTATGATTTCCACATATTCTCTCATGCGTTTCAGTGGATTCACAAATTTATCTCCATGAAAGTCTTCAACAAGCGGTTGACTGCTTGTTCCAAGTCCTAAAACTAAGCGCTTGTTTGAAATTGTATCAACAGTTACAGCTCCCATTGCAATTAAGCTAGGACTTCGTGAATAAATGTTAACTATGGATGAACCAATTTTTGAGGTAGTATTTTCTTTACTTACCATACTTAGCATTGAAAAATTCTCCATTCCCCATGTTTCTGGGATCCATACTATATCCGATTTTAATTCATTTAATTTTCTTGAACATGCTAAAACTTCTTCAACTGTTAACAGTGAACCAAGACTATATGACAAACGCATTTGGATTCATCTTTTTGAAATAAATTTCATATATTTTTTTTGAATCATTTCCTTTGAACATGTCTCAACATCCTTATGAGAATCAATCGAACGCCATAAAACATTCTTGAATTTTACTGTGTTCAATGAGTTTTTTTTGGCAAGTTTTGGAAAAACCATACCTTCTATACTACCCCTTCTAGGTAAAATTTTAGCAATATTTGTATTGAGATAATATATTCCACCATTCATCCATGTATCTTTTACATTTGTTTTCTCATTGAATTGAAGGATTTTGTTGTTTTTAATTTTCATTGTTCCATAGTTTGTTCTCAATTCAATTGCGGCAATACTATTTGATTTAACCAGCATTTTTTTCAAATTAATGTTTGTGATTATATCACCATTTAATACAATAAATGAATCATCAGCAATATTTTTAGCTGCTTTTTTAATAGCACCTCCAGTGCCAAGTGGTGATGTCTCAACTGAGTATTCGATATTGCAACCAAAATTCTTTTTTTTCTTAATATAATTCTCAATCTTTTTCCCCTTGTAACCACTGCAGATAATAATATCCTTAATGCCAAATTTTTTCAAATAATTAATTTTCCATTCAATTAATGGTTTCCCATTGATTTTGATCAGTGGTTTCGGGATGGTATCTGTGACTGGTCGTAATCTTTTACCACGTCCACCAGATAATATCATAGCTTTCATAAAAAAAGTGAACCGTAAACTGCATTAAAAGGATATTACTGTTTTATTCAGTTAGATAGTAATGTAACTCTGTATAGCAGTCTGAACAATAATCTTGTTCACTCGTATGCTCACAATTATAGATTTTAGGAACTTTCTTTTTGCATTTTTCACAAATTGGCATATCTAGGATTTTTTAATTTTTATTGCGCCTAATGCAATTTGGATAATTCCTGGAATAAATAACATTGCAGGATTTCTTTCTACACCTTCTGGTGCAGGTGTTCCAACTAGTGCTATTCCACCAGCTAGTATTAATGCACCTGAAATTATTATCATTCCACCCAATCCTTTTGATGGTTCTTTTAATGATATGAAAAATGCAATTATTGGTAAAATTATTGCAGGACCACCAAGTCCCATACCTCTTTGCATGTCATCTAATGGTAAAAATCCATCACCCTTTTCCCCATCAGCATTAGCACTAGCAGCTACATCAGCACCATAAATCACTAACAATGCAATTGCAATACCAGTGATTATCATTGCTGGTGTTTTTGCCATAATAAGCTGAAAATTATTAGAACTAATAAACTAATCTAGCGGAGTGATTAAAATCGAGTTTTTTATTCCATCAGCAATTTTTAGTAATCGATCTATACTTTCTAAATCACTCAAATCTACAATGTTAAAATGACCAAGCTTACGCTGTGGTTTTGATACACTCTTTCCATACATCTTCAAATAAACACCATCTTTGTCTAACTTAACTGGCTTGTATTTTCCTTCAAATCCATCTGGACCCAAAATGTTACACATAACTGTTTTATGAATAATGTCAGTATTGCCGAGATCTAGACCAAGTATTGCACGAAGATGCTGTTCAAACTGTGACGTCTTGCACGACTGTAACGTATGATGTCCAGAGTTATGTACACGTGGTGCTATTTCATTGATAAGAATTCTATCATCATGATCAATGAACATCTCAATACCAAAAACACCAGCACCCTTTAAGACCTCCATAGTTTTTTTTGCAATATCTTCAGCATCTTTTATCACATTATCAGACACACGTGCTGGTGCAATTGTTACGTTCAAAATATTATTCTTATGAACATTTTCTACTAACGGGTATGTAGTAATATCTCCATTTGTATTTCTCGCTGCTATTACGGACACCTCCATTTTAAAATTAACAAATTTTTCAACCATCAGACTTTTTCCCTCAAAATGTTGATATGCTTTTTTAATTTCAGCTGATGAAGTAATCTTGAAATTTCCTCTACCATCATATGCATCTCGCCTTGATTTTAATAGAACTGGAAGACCAAGTTCATTAATTTTTTCATGTAAATCATCCAATGATGTAATTTCATAAAATTCTGAAACAGGAAGTCCATTTTCTGAAAGAAATGTTTTTTGTGAGAATTTGTCTTGAATTATACTCAAAGTTGATGGTGATGGTTCAATCTGTGTCTTTAGCTTACTTAGTACGTCCGTATTACCTGATTCTATTTCATATGTAATTATGTCAGATTGTTCTGCAAGTTTTATAATCGCACTTTCATCCTTAAAATCACCAACAATTTGTTTGGCACCAACCTGTGCAGCTGGACAATTTTCTGTTGGATCAAGTACAATGATCTCTGATATTTCATCACTTAGATTTTGAGCGGCTTCTGTTATCATCATGCCAAGTTGGCCACCACCGATAATTCCAAGCCTTTTTTTCATAATTCTTCTTTAGATATGCTAGATAAAAACCAGTGTTAGTTACATTAAAAATGTAACAACGTTTATGAATATTATGAAAAAGGCTCTAGTTGGAATCATAATGGGTTCTAGCTCTGATAGTAGAATAATGCATGCAGCAGCTGAAATTCTTGATGAGTTTGGTGTGTCACATGATGACCAAATAATCTCAGCGCATAGAACTCCAACAAGATTGGATG
Organism: uncultured marine group I thaumarchaeote; assembly: GCA_902578515.1. Classification (GTDB taxonomy): domain Archaea; phylum Thermoproteota; class Nitrososphaeria; order Nitrososphaerales; family Nitrosopumilaceae; genus Nitrosopelagicus. Next base: position 5,884 of record CACHDH010000019.1, read on the forward strand.
AATATGCAAAATATGCAGAAAAAAATGGATTTAAAGTAATAATAGCTGGGGCTGGTGGTGCTGCACATTTACCGGGAATGATTGCATCACATACTGTTGTACCAGTAATTGGAGTTCCAATATTAGTTTACAATGATAAGCAACAAAAAAAATCTGATAAACATAAATTTTCTGCATTTGGTGGGCTTGATTCATTGCTATCAATATCTGAAATGCCATCTGGATCACCTGTAGTAACTGTTGGTGTAAATAAAGCTGGTAACGCTGGAATTTATGCACTAAAAATACTAGCTAATGAATCAAGTAGTATTAAAAAAATGCTGAAGTCACATAAAGATAAACAGCATAAATCTGTTCTTAAGGAATCAGAAGATTTGAAAAGATTAGGTTTAAAAAAATTTGTCAAAAAGAAATTCAAATAAAATAACAAAAAGAAAAATGTTAATTTCCATTGGTTTTGGTATCTTTTCTATAATCATTATTCTAAGATTTTTAAATTAAATCATGAAATGCATCAAATGTGGACATACGAAAAGGCAAAGACACTATAAAACAACAGGAAAATTTCATGATATCACAATATCATGTAATTGCATATGTCATAAAAAATTATGAGATAACCTTGAAATCTATTTGTTTATTTTTTAAATGTTCTATTAACTGTTCTGCATGTTCTTTGTTTTCAGTTTCTAAACTTAATGTTACACCGGTTGTTCCAGCAGGAACATTGGAACTTAATCTATCATGAACAACCTCAACAATATTTGCGCTGAATGATGCTAATTCGTCTACAACTTCCTTTAATGTGCCTGGTTTATCCTTTAATAAAATGAAAACTTTCATCATTCTTCCCATTGTTCCTAAACCTTTTGAGACAATTTGACCTAACAAATACATGTCAACATTTCCACCACACAGTATTGCAACAACTTTTTTCCCTGGTGATGGCTTTTTGTTCAATAGATACGCAAGTCCAGCTGCACCAGCTGGTTCAACCACAGATTTTGATCTTTCCATCAAAAGAAACATTGTCTTAATTATTTCATCATCATCAACAAGTACAACCTCATCAATTTTGTCCTTAATAATTTCAAATGTTTGCTTCCCAGGGGTTCTAACTGATATACCATCTGCCACAGTAAATCCACCATCAATTGTTTCTATTTTTCCAGAATCTAATGAATTCTTCATTGAAGGAAATGATTTTGATTCTATACCAATGATTCGTACATTTGGATTTTTGTTCTTTACAGCTGTTAAAATTCCTGCTGCTAACCCACCACCACCTATTGGAACATAAATTTCATCAACATCAGGAAGCTGCTCAATTATTTCTAGGCCTATCACTCCTTGTGCAGATATAATTTGACTATCATCAAATGCATGAATTATTGTAGCGCCATTTGTTTTAGCAATTTCTTGTGCCTTTATCCATGATTCATCATAATTTTTCCCTTCCAAGATTACTGTTGCACCATATCCCCTTGTAGCAGCAACTTTTGCCGGTGAGGCATTTATTGGCATAACTATAGTACATCTAATTTTTTCTAACGCTGCTGCAAATGCAACACCTTGCGCATGATTACCAGCAGAAGCAGCAACAACACCTTTTTTTCTTTCATCCTCAGTCAATGTTTTAATTTTATAATATGCGCCGCGAAGTTTGAATGAACCAGTTTTTTGTTCAAATTCATTCTTTAAATAAACTGTTGAACCTGTAATTTTACTAAATGTGTCTGAAAAGGTGAGAGATGTTTTTCTAATCACATTACCCTGTTCCTTTTGTGCATTTACAACTCCATCATATGTAACATTCATGTAATTCTGATTTTTTTGATTATTGGGTTATTTGTAGCTATAGCATCTAATTTGAAATTATTAGATTTGATAGGTTCAAAAATGACTAATTCTTAATTATGTCATGAGCCAGAAACTCTCAAATGCAATAACTTCACTAAAAACTGAATTTATGAAAAAGAGCAAAAGCACTAGTCATATTCATGAAATTATTCCATCTTTATCTGAACAATTTTCTATTAGTGGACATGATTTACACATGCTTCACAAGTTTGCTGAAAACAATTCAATTTACACCAATTCTTATGAAATGAATGTACTAAATACTACATGTAAAGTCTATCAAGGTGACGTGAATAATTATTGGATTAACAGTCTAAAACATGATACGAGCTATGCCCCGTTTTATCCTATATGGATACTATCATCATATGCACTAGCCTTAGAATCAAAAAATCTTGGCGCTGAACAAATAATTGATATTGGTTCTGGTGATGGCCGAATTGCATATTGTGCAAAAATTATTGGTTTAGAATCATATGCAATCGAAATAGATGAAAACCTTGTACAACTAGAAAATGAGATTTTAGCAAGTACAAAAATAGATTTCAAGCCAATGATAGCAGATGCTACAAAATTTGATTATACGTCACTTGAATTATCACATCCGATATTCTTCATATCAGGTCTTCCAGAAGTTGGTGAAATGCTAGCAAATGGTGTAATACCAAGAATTCAAGAAATACAAAGCCTACAGAAACAACCAATTTTTGTATTCACAGGTAGCCATATCATGAGAAAGGAATCAAGAGACAAATCTATGTGGGGTTGGGGAAAATTGTTCGATAATTATAATCTAGATGTTATTAAAACTATAACATTACCAACATACTGGACACTTGATCAACCAATTGATACGCCTTTTATTTTTACAAGATTTACGGACTAAAATGACTATGTGATTGATTCTAGGACTTGATCAATTAATGCGTTAATTTTTTCTTTTGTACTAGTTGAAAGTTGTTTAGAATCAAACACGCCGGTTTTTTGGTCATTTTCAATTTTCTCAATGTCTATATTACATAAACAACCTTCCTCGCCTGTCACAAGCCTTGCTTCATCAATTAAAACAGGTTCCATTTGATATGTCTCAAGAAGTAAATTATCTAATTCCTTTAGCAGATTCTCTTTGTGTTGATTAATTTTTTGCAAATCGCCATCAGTTTGTAATTCAATCTCACTCATGATTTTTTCTCTAATTTTATCATCATTATAAAAAACTTCAAAAAGACTCTGTGTATCCAGATCCTTGTAACCCTCAGCTTTTAATTTTTCAAATATTAGATGATCGCTTTTTTGAGTAAGTTCACCTTCTTGTTTTTTTGTCTTATCCATAAAGTCTGACAATTCTTTCTGTTTTTTCATGACTTCATAGTTTGGTTGATAGAATAATACAACATGGTATTGTATAGAAAAATGCAAGGAAATTCTATACTCATCAGCATTAGTATTTAACTTGATAAAATTTCTTCTAATGCCATCATCATTAGTACTAGAAATTCCTTCTAATGTCCAATTTTGTAATTTGTTAGTAAATTCATTATAAATCCCATGAATTTTTTTTACATCAAATGTATCCTGTTTTTTTTACTGTTCCATCCTGCATCATAACATCGATAGAATATTTTTTTGCAATTTCCTCAATCTTTTCATGAAAAATATTTTGAATTTGACTGTTTTTTTCATTGAGTTTAATCAAAAACTCATCATCAGTCTTATTTCCTAATCTCATATTCCATCGTGAAATCTATTACATAAAATCTATTCAAACAGTAAATTTTTCAGGGCACTCAACGTGTTCATAATGATGTTCGGTAAATTTTTCTTCAATAACATACATGATGAGTTTATGCAACTCCATTGGATGTATGTCCTTTTTACATTTTAGACACTTTTTCTTTGCCCTCTGAATCATTTTTTTTCAAAAAACTATGATCGCTATAAGGGTCAGCGATCAATACTAATTGATAAGAAATAAGCAGAATGGAAAAAATTTGACAAATTTACTATTCCGCCTCATGATATACTTTCAACTAATACTAAAGAACAAATATGTCATAATAAGAAGAAAAACATGGACCATTTTGATATGAGAAAAAAAAATAACATGAATAATTTTGTAACAGATTTTACAACATTAGCGCCAGATTCAATTCGTTATCCACCGGGTGCTAACATACCAAAGGGTTTAGTTAATACACCAAAACTAAAAGAAAGATTGTCTAAGGACGGTGCTGCGTTAACTCCTACACTAGAAAATTTTGCACAAATGTATCAACAAATGGCTGCTGGTCTACTTCACATGTCATTAGATAAATTAATTCCACCAGGACATCCATTGTACACAAAAGAAAACTCAGTTACAATTCTCAAGGAAGAAAAAGAAAAAATTCTAAAAGAAAATTTAGAATTAAAAAGAAAATTAGAAAATAAGAAATAGTAATTAAATTATAAAGTAATTTTTAGGCAGGAGTAAATCCTATGTAACCGCCTGTTTGTATATTTTTTTCAGAAATAAAACTTGGTTCAAACAATGAAATCATATAATCATCAGGATCAAGAATGATTGCATTTTTTCCAGCTTCACGTTCCTGAATATCTCGATATATTCTAACATCCTTTGATTTTAATTCATCAACAGCAGAAGCAACATCACCTACTAGAAGACCAATTAAAATTCCATTATCTACAGATGTGCTTACATGCGGTGCTGATTCATTTGCAGGATGAAGGCTAAGCAATGCACCGCTTTGACCAAGGTCAACCCAATTATCCCTAGTACGCTTTATTGGCATTCCTAGGATTTTATTATAAAATTCGACTGATTTAGTTAGATCCTTAACAGCCAATATAACATTACCAACTCTTTTAACATTCATAGATTATCTAACTACCTCCTACTGTAAATTCTTTATTATTGTACCTCAACCATTGTCTCAGTTCTTTCTACACCGATTATTTTTTGAATGTTAGTCGTGATATCCTTAATTTCAGACAGGTTTTCCACTTTAATTATAACAACAGCATCAAACTGCCCACTAACTGGAAATGATTCATAAACAAAATTAATCTTCTTCAGTCTAGCAGCAATGAGTTTCTTGGGTGATTTTACTAATACAATTGCCTTTACCATCCTAAATCAACCTCCATCTCCATC
>CACHDH010000020.1 GCA_902578515.1 uncultured marine group I thaumarchaeote
CAATTTCATGAAAACTATCCATTAGTTACTCTTCATGAAATTTCTGATGCATTTGCAGATTGGAAGGAGAAAAATGATAGTACAAAATTGTCTACTATGATACATCCAATAGAGCATGCATTAAGTGAGATTAAATCAGTGGTCATACGTGATTCTGCCATTGATGCACTATGTCATGGTGCACAATTGGCCATCCCTGGAATATTAGAAATTTCTCCAAATTTACAAAAGGATGATCTTGTTGGCATTTATACACAAAAAGGGGAGATTGTAGCACTTGCACAATCTTTGATGCCTGAAGATGATATCAAAGAAAAAACAAAAGGATATGCATTTGAGACACAACGAATAATCATGGCACCAGGTACATATCCAAAAAGCTGGAGATCACGATCAACAATTAAAGAAAATATTACTAATACTTAGAAATATGAAAAACGTACCTAGAGGTCTTATAATTGCAATCTTAGTTGGCATGTTAGCAGGTTTGATACTTGGATTTTTTGTAATTACACAATCTAATCATGAACAATTAGTATTTCATGAAGGTTACTCGATTTCAATTGTAACAGAAAAAATTGATTTTGAATTAGGAGAGACTGTTTCCATTAAAATTGTAAACTCTGGTACTATGCCACTAACATTTTCTGATTCCTCATACGGTTTGAAGATAACGGGGCTTGACGGTATATTATATTATACTCCAATAGCGGCTCAAGTAATTTCTACACTTGAACCAATGGATGAAAAAACGTTTCTTTGGGATCAGAAAAAGATGGACGGTTCTGATTCATTAGAAGGAAGATACAAAATCATAGTTGAAGGATTTGATCATGAAAACAATAAAGTGAAAAAATCCATAGTCATAAACCTTCTAAAGTAAGCTGTTCAGAAATCTATATGGCGAATAATCAATGCCGGGGTCGCCTAGCCTGGTAGGGCGCGCGCCTGGAATTCTATAAAACCATAAAGCGCGTTCTCGCAAGGGATCGAGAGTTCAAATCTCTCTCCCGGCGCCATTACATAATATATAACAAAACCTAATGTTATGAATGCAAAAATATGACATCCCAATTATTGGTGGAGGAATATTAGGAACTACCATTTCATATTGGCTTTCTACGCTATATGATCTAAAGATTTGTGTTGTTGAAAAAGAACATGATATTGCAATGCATTCTAGTACACGCAATAGTGGTGTAATTCATTACCCATTTTACTTAGATTCCAAACGCAAGAAGAATTTCGCTAGAGCAGCATTTCTTTCCCATGACATGTGGAAGATATTAGCCTCTGAAAATAGCATTCCTTGGGTTCAAGGTGGAACGATTGAAATTGCGCTAGATGAAGAGCAACATAAAACTCTTGAAAAATATATGGTCATGGGAAAAGAAAATGGATTAACTGAAGAAGATATTTCAATTCTTGATTCTAGCGAGCTGAAGAAAAAAGAGCCTAACCTGAGTTGTTATTCAGGTCTTTATTGTACTAAAGAAGGTTCAACAAACTATGGTTTACTAACAAAAACAATCTCAGAGTTATCCAAAAATAATGGTGTATCTTTTTTAGTTAAACATAATGTGAAATACGTCGAAGAAACATCTAAAGAAGTTAACCTAGTATTCTCAGATAAATCATCACTAACATCAAATTTTGTAATCAATTGCGCTGGGGGAAATTCTCTTGACGTTGCGAAAAAATTCAGATTACTAAATGGTTATTCAGATCTTCATTTTCGCGGTGAATATTGGGTAGCTAATTCTAATATCGCCAATCTAGTTAAAACAAATATCTATACGGTACCGAGATATACACAGTTTCCATTTTTAGATCCACATTGGATTAAAAGGGCTAACGGTGAAACTGAGATTGGACCAAACGCTGTTCCTGTTGATTCACCGGAGGCATATGACAGCTTTATTACAGATATTTCAACTGCTCTTTCAAAAATCACAGATATTGTTACTGGCAGTACAAAGAAGCTTCTTCTAAATCCAGACTTCATTTCTTTAGTATCTAAGGAATTCCTTAGCTCAATTTCTAAATCCGCTATGGTTGAAAGGGTAAAAAAATTCATTCCTGCAGTAAAACCAGAGAATTTTCCAAAACGTGGAACATCAGGAATTCGAACACCAGTAATTTCACCCGATGGAGATTTTGTATCCGAAATGATAGAAGTTGAAGGCAAAAATTCGTTTCATATAGTTAACTATAATACGCCTGGTGCTACTGGCGCCCCTGCATATTCAGCCTTCGTTGTGAAAAAATTACAGGAGAAGGGAATTTTGAAGCAACCTAAAAATCAAAAATACTCTATTTGGGATTTCAATAAAATTATTGAACAGGCTTAATACACATTTCATTTACAATTTTTTGTTGTTACCTGATAAATGCTCAATTAGGGAGGGAAACAAGGACTGTGTTAACCCACCAGAATATCTAATTACAGTAGCATCTGGTGATGATGAATTTATGATAGGAATTACATGTGAAAAACATAAAGAATCTGTTTCATTAAAAATAGGCTCACTTCAAAATGATGGAAAGATACCAAAGGGAACAATCAAATTTGAAAACCTCAAATCTGTACAAACAGATTGCATTCGTGGAGATCCTGACGACTTAATTCAGCTATAATTACTTAAACCATTTATAATATCTGAATCATTAAAAAATAATGAGTTCTGATAATACAAATGATGATTTTACTATTTGTGAAGATTGTAAAAACCCCATAGAAAATTGTACTTGTGTTTGCCCTTTTTGTGGGGAACGTGATAAATGTGAATGTGGATTAAAACTTTCTAATGACGATAGTGCGGCTACTGGTGGTTAATCTGTCATGACTTTTGATTATAGTTGGTTAATTGGTGGACCACAAGGAAGTGGTGTTGACACAGCTGCAAACATATTTTCACGGGTTGGTACAAAACTGGGCTACCATGTTTTTGGAAAAAGGGAATATCATTCTAACATCAAAGGTTTACACAGTTATTTCGTAGTGAGACTTTCAGACAACAAAATTCGTTCAAATGTAAACGGTGCAAACATCATGGTTGCTTTTGATGCCGAAACCATGATCAGACATGGTTTGAGTATTTCAAAAAATGGAGCAATAATTTATGATTCATCTATAGTTAATACAAGCATTAATGAAATACCAACCATTGAAACAGATCATAGAGTCAGATTAGATGAATTTTTTAAATCAAAAAATATGGAACCAAAAGTTTCAAGCATAATTGAGTTAGCCAAGGAAAGTGGTGTCAATATTTACCCAATTTCATTTTGGGATGCATTATCAAACATTGCAGACGAATTGAAAAAACCTGAGCTTTCACGTATGACACGTATGTTCAATGTGCTGGGTGTTTCATTTTCACTTGGAGTTTTGAAAGCACCAATAGCACCATTATTAGAATCCATAGAAGAAATCTTTCCAACAAAACCTACCATTGCTGATTTGAATAAAAAGGCAGCAAATTTTGCTTATAATTATGCATCTGCAAAATTTTCTGGTTTTAATGCATCACTTGACGAAACAGACAAGGAACCAAACATAATGCTCGTTCAAGGGCACCAGGGTTCAGCACTTGGTAAAATGGTTTGTGGATGCAGGTTCCAGTCATATTATCCTATTACACCAGCATCAGATGAAAGTGAGTTTTTGGAAACTCATGAAATTTTACAGGTAAAGGAGGATAGACCTGGTTCTACTAGTATAATACAAACAGAAGATGAGATTTCTGCGATAGGGATGGCTGTTGGCGCATCATTAACAGGTGTACGTTCTGCAACGTCAACATCGGGACCTGGTTTCTCATTGATGGCGGAAACTCTTGGTTGGGCTGGAATAAACGAAGTTCCAGTTGTAATCACGCTATTCCAACGTAGTGGACCTTCAACTGGATTACCAACAAGACATGGTCAGGATGATTTACTTTTTGCAATCAATGCTGGTCATGGAGAATTTCCAAGAATAGTTTATGCATCAGGCGACATTGAAGACAGTTTTTATGATACTGGAAAATGTTTCAACTTTGCTGATATTTTTCAGGTTCCTGTTATCCACATACTTGATAAATTCATTGCTAGTTCAGTTGTTACATGCAATAGATTTGATCCAGATTTGGTATCTATTGATCGGGGAAAATTACTTGAAAAAATAGATGGTGATTACAAACGTTTTGCTCTTTCAGAAGATGGAATTTCACCAAGATCAAAACTTGGGCTTGAAAATGGTATTTTCTGGAATACCGGTGATGAGAGTGATGAATACGGTCATATCTCTGAGGATCCAGTGACCAGAATTCATATGATGGATAAAAGACAAACAAAAGTTGAACAAGTCATCTCTTTGATTCCTAAGGAGGATCAAGCTGTAGTATACGGTAAATTAGACATCTGCATAGTTAGCTGGGGTTCTCCTAAGGGTCCAATATTAGATGCCATTGAAATGCACAAGCAAGATGGATATGAAATTGGTTTTATTGATATCAAGTTGTTACATCCATTTCCAACAAATTATATCAAATCTTTACTGAAAAATTCTTCAATCGTAATTGACATAGAAGCAAATATGACTGGTCAACTTGCATCACTAATCAAAGAAAATTTGTTAAGAGATCCAGATTATTATATTTTGAAATATACAGGAAGACCAATGACATGTACAGAAATTTTTGACTCGCTGAAAAAAATACTAGAGAAGAAAGCTGAGAAAAAGCAGGTGTTATCATATGGCGACTAAATTAGGAGATTATAAAACTCAGATCCATAATGATTGGTGTCCAGGTTGTGGAGATTTTGGGATAGTTAATGCAATACAAATGTCATTAACAGAAATGCAAATACCTAGACACAAAGCAGCAATTTTCTCTGGAATTGGTTGTTCAGGTAAAACATCTCATTTTATCAACGTATATGGTGTTCATACTCTTCATGGCAGAGTCTTAACATTCGCACAGGGTGCAAAAATAGCAAATCCTGAAATGACGATAGTTGCTGTAGGTGGAGATGGTGATGGTCTTGGAATTGGGGCTGGTCATTTTGTTGCAGCAGGAAGACGAAATGTCAATATGACATACATCATATTTGATAATGCTGTATATGGATTGACAAAAGGTCAGGCATCACCAACTCTAAAGTTAGGAGAACAGACTAAATCATTAGCAAATCCCAACTCAAATTATAACGTTAATCCTATAGCACTTGCAATTTCTAGCGGTTTCACCTTTGTTGCTAGAAGTTACTCATATGATGTTAGGCAATTGAAAAATATTATTACAGCTGCAATAAAACACAAGGGTTTATCGTTTATTGATATTTTACAGCCTTGTCCTACGTATAATGATCTTTACACACGAGACTGGTTTGCTGGAATTGATCAAATTAATGAAGAAACAAAAAAACCCACACCAAGAATTTACAATCTTTCTGATACTGGATATGATCCTGTGGTACACTATAGCACAATTACTGAGCTCAACGAAAAACTATCTCAGGCATTAGAAAAATCACTTGAATGGGGCGATAAAATACCCACAGGAATATTTTACAAGAATGAATTAATCACTCCATATACAAAAAGAATAACTGATAAAATACCAAATTATCTTGAAAATCCTGCAGCAAAGCAGAAGATTTCTAAAAATGGTAAATCCACTACAGATATTTCAGGGATTCTTGATTCGTTGAAAATATAACGTTTGTAATAATATAAACGCCATATGAGTTATTAGCAAGAAATTCTAACTATTACGTTATCTTTGAACATAACTGAAGTTAACATAATTTTTCGTAAATCAATCATTAAAGGTTTTTTTGAGGATTCCCTTGTTAATCTAGATTTTCAAAAATCTACTATAAAACACCCTACAATTAATGGTGATGGTTTAATGCAATCTAATTTACTTCATATTTTCTTTGATATTGAAACTGGCGCAGATTATCCTGATGGAGATGAATGGTTTATTGCTGATTTTTTATTTCCTTTTGATATGAAAATACCTGATGAACTTAAAGGACCAGACTACTTCACAACTTTACCTACTACAGATAACAAAAACTTTTGGCATCATCGTGATATGATAAGATACAAGTATGGTAAAACCAAAAAGCTTACTGAGGCATTAGAATTTTTAGATACAAAATACAAAGAGCTTCATTCAATGGTTGAGCCATTAGAGAAAGATATCAAGTAATTGAATCAAGTTTCCATTTACCAGATACTATATCATATTTGTATAACACTTCAGTTGAATCATTAGTGATATTATTGTCATTGAGATGATATGGAAGCAATTCCACTACGAAATCAATCTTTTCTACTGCACTGTTAAAATGATGATTTTCATTCAAGTCAGCGACAAATCGAACACTTGGTTTTCCTGTAAACACAATTTCGACTACGATGGCATTTCCTTTACCGCGGCGTCTCTTCATCTCTTTGATAATTGATTTTACTTTCTCCCACGCCTTAAATTCAAACCATTTGAAGAATTCTTCACTAAATGGTAATGGTATATCAATGATTAATGAACTAACAAAAGGTTCTTCATTTTGTTCCGTTTCCTCTTGAATAATACTAAATTTTTCATTGAATATATCATATATTACCTCAATTTCCCATGGTGAGATTCCATAGTATCTTAAAGAAACAGTTTGTGGTTTTTCTTCCATTAATTTATGAAGTAGAAATTTGTAATTAAAGGTAATTAGAGAGTTTCTACTTTAGAAAACTGTATCTAAATATTTCCACAGATACATTGTGCCTATTGTTCCAATGACAAATAACATGGGTTTCCAAGCAAATACTGGTATATTTGGAGTAACTAATTTTATTTTATAATTATCAAATACTGTATGAACATATTTTTTGATTCTATTATTCCAAACCCTATATTCAATTTCATATTTTTTTAACATGTTTTCTATTTCATATATTACTGGAGTTCTTTGTCCAAACAGATGTTGCAAATAATCTCTCGAAATTTCCACTTCAGCGTGTATAGCTATAAGCTCTTTTTTTAATTCAACAAGTCTGACATGCATTTCCCATGGTTTTTTGAGTTTTAGAGAAAGACCACTACCAATTTGTGATGGTTGTTTATGTTCAAATTTTACCTTTGAAAAACCCTCATCCATAAACATTCGAATTAATTCACTAGCATTTTTTTTTACAACAATATGAAGCTGTTCTACATTAGAACTTTTTTCTATGTTCACAATTCCTTTAAGACCGTCAAAAAAAGAAATCGTCTTTGGATATTTTGTAAGATATTCTGCCATCGCTTTGTTCTCAAAATTACCTATATTTAAAAGCAAATATGTCTATGAATTGATTTTTTAAATAGTTATGATTTTTTTAAGCCCCTGACATAAACACACTGATCATGTGGTATTGCTGTTTCATTAGAACTTATTTTTCTATCAGTCAATTTTGCACCAGATTCCCTAACAATTGCTACTGGTAGTAATTCATCAGCTTCTCCCATTTTGTGATTTGCAATTGATGCTAAATTATCCGCGGTGGCTTGAAATGTTACTTTCAATGCATTACCATCTAGGTCCTTTGTTGCACGTCGATCTAAAACAGGTTCAATACCAGAACAGGCTATTGCTATACCAACAGTACCTACTCTTGCAGGCATTAATCTACTGTCTACTATAATCACACCAATGTGTACACTATAATCCAAAAAGAATTTTCTTTTAATTTGTTCTGCTACAAGATAAGGATCGTCAGGGTACAAAATGAGTTTACCTTGAGAGTTTGATTTGTCAATGCCAGCATTTGGTGCCATGATATTATCTGACGATGTGATAACAAAACCAGAAACGCCACCAAATATAATATCTGATTCACGAATTATCGCCTCGCTTAGTTTTTGATTAATTGAAAATTTTCTTGATAATTCATTTGCCATTTCAGATGATTTAATAGAATCATGATCGAGTATCCTTCCCTGTGAATTCGAGATGTACTTACTTGAAATTACTAAAACATCACCCTCATGAAGGGAAGCATTATTTTCTTTTACAATTTTTTTAATTTCATCATAAAGATCAAATTTACCGCGTTTTTTTGTAGCCTTAACTGGAAACACTTGAAGAGACATAATGAATTTCGAACTCGCTTCCTTTTTATTATTCTGAAAGGTTTTAATCTAAAGAAGAAGAGATTGTGGATATGAATATTACAGAAAAGATTCTAGCCAGGGGTGCAGGTGAATCTAAGCTTGAACCTGGAGATGTAAAATTTGCAAAGATCGATAAAGTGATGTTACACGATGTTTCAGGACCAGGTGTTATCAAAACATTTGAAAAACTAGAAAAAGATGGCGTTATTAAGGTGGATAAGCTATTTGACCCCTCAATGATTTGGGTTACTGAGGATCATTTCGTTCCATCTGTAGATAAGATATCTGCCGAAAATATTATCAAACTATCTGATTTTACCAATAGATTTGGTATCAAAAAACACTTCAAATATGGTATGGGACAATATGGAATTTGTCACTCTATGTCACATGAAGAAGGTCTTGTGTCTCCAGGTGAACTGTATGTTGGTGGTGATTCTCATACTAATACAACTGGAGCGTTAGGAGCATTTGCTTGTGGATTAGGTCATACAGACATTGCATACGCGATACTAAATGGTAAATTGTGGTTTAAGGTTCCTGAAACTTTGTACTTCAAGCTAAATGGTAAATTACCTGAAAATGTTATGGCAAAAGATTTCATTTTGAGAATTATTGGAGATATTACGACTGAGGGTGCTGCTGGTAAGGCTATGCAATTTGGTGGTGATGGAATAACTGACATGTCAGTAGAATCACGTTTAACGCTAACTAATATGACTACAGAAGCTGGTGCCAAAAACGGAATAATTGAGCCTGATCAAAAAGTGTTTGATTATATTTCTGAACGTGGTGTTTCAAAATATGATGCAGTTTATGACGATGATGATGCACAATATGAGAAAACATTTGAGTATGAAGCATCAGAATTAGAACCAGTGGTAGCTAAACCATTTTCTCCACAAAATGTTTCTCCTGTTCGAGAAACTAGTAATATAGAAATTGACAAATCATACATTGGTTCTTGTACAGGTGCAAAATACGAGGATCTAGTAGCAGCTGCAAAAATTCTAAAAGGTAAAAAAGTTAAGGTTAGGACAGAAGTTCTTCCAGCTACAATTTCGATTTACAAAAAGGCAACTGAAAATGGTTTAACACAGATATTTATAGACGCTGGAGCGGTAGTTGGTCCTCCAACTTGTGGTGCATGTTGTGGCGCTCAGATGGGTGTACTAGCAAAAGATGAAGTTTGTGTGAGCACAACCAATCGTAATTTTCCTGGTCGTATGGGACATTTGGAATCCAAAACATATCTTGCTTCACCATTAGTCACCGCTGCATCTGCAATAACTGGAAAATTAACAGATCCACGTGATTTGTAATGAAAGGAAAAGTAATCAAATATGAACAGGATAATATTGATACGGATGTTATTTTACCTGGACCATATCTAAAATTACATGAGCATTCTGAGCTAGCGGAACACGCAATGGAGGGGATGGATCCTGATTTTCATTCTAAGGTAAAAAATGCTAGTATTATTGTGACTGGGAATAATTTTGGATGCGGTTCATCACGAGAACATGCACCAATAGCTCTTAGTGCTAGTGGAATAGAAGCAGTATTAGCTCTATCTTTCGCTAGAATATTTTATAGGAATTCAGTTGACGGTGCATATCTATTGCCTATTGAGATTGATGAGAAAACATATTCCAGTATTTCAGAAAATGATGAGCTAGAAATCGATACTACTAAAAATGAGATTAAAAATATAACGAAGAATGAAACCTATTCAATGAAACCATTTCCTGATCTTATTGGGAAAATTATTGAAGCTGGAGGTTTGTTCAAATACAAACCATAAAAAAAGTTTCTAACGATACGATTTTTGTTTTCTTCGTCTGGCGCTTGGCCCACCAAATTTCTTTGGTTCCTTTCTTCTTGCATCGCCACTAACAAGGTATTTGTCAAATTCGTCAATCATTGTTCTAAGTTCGGCTCTTTCTTTTTTAGTAAATGGGTGATCCTTAGGGTCTTTTTTATTTTTTGTCCATCCAATCAATGCACGTGTTATTGCAGTAGCCGCAGCATATGCTTGCCCCATAAAACCTCCTCCGCTAACTCTAACTGAAATGTCAATTTTATTTCGTAATTCTCCAGAAATTTCAAGTGGAACTAAAATGACCTCACGTGCAACAGTTGGTTCTATCATATCAATTGGTACATTGTTCACTCTAACTTTTCCATTTCCTTTAGTCATGTAGACATGTGCACTCGCAGTTTTTCTTTTAGCAAAATAGATTCCAGACTTTGTAACCATTAATTCCACCCAACATTTCTACCAAGTTCTCCCATAGTTGTATATGATGAACTTGATTTTCTAATCTTTGCTTTTTCAATCTGTATTCTTCCTAAAGTTTTTACATCTTTTGGTACTCCAACATGCACTCTTAATCTCTTAAGAGCTTCTGCACCTGATGGTTTCTTTCTTGGTAGCATTCCTCGTACCATCCTACTAAGAATTGTATCTGGTCTTCGTGGATGGAATGGACCATGCTTTGGATGTAAGATACTTGATATTTCTAAGAATTTATTGTATTCACCAACGATGCTATTCTTTCTACCACTAATCATAATTTTTTCAGAGTTTACTACAGTGACCCTGTTCCCTTCCAGTAGTAATTTTGCTACATTGGATGATAATCTACCAGCAATGTGATCTGTTCCATCTATTACTATTGGTCTACTAGTTTTATCGA
>CACHDH010000021.1 GCA_902578515.1 uncultured marine group I thaumarchaeote
CATCAATTTCATTTTCAGAAACAACCAGTGCACTCATCATAACACCTGATTCCCTTAATTTTTTAGTTAATGCACGTGTATCAACACCCGAAATTCCCTGAATTTTTTCATTATACATCCATTCATCAAGGGTCATAGTGAGATTCCAATGACTAGCCATTAGAGATAGTTCATGAACTACTAGTCCTCGGACCTGAATTTTATCTGATTCAAAAAACTTGGGTACTCCATCAGTTTTCAGTGTGGGATCAGGAACCCCATAATTTCCAACTAATGGGTAAGTTAGGGTAACAATTTGACCAGCATAAGAGGGATCTGTAAGCGTTTCAGTATAGCCAACCATGCCTGTATTAAATACAATTTCACCAAAAGTAAGCCCAGAATAACCAAATCCCATACCGTCAAAAACAGAGCCATCGCTTAAGATCAGTTTTCCAAACTTGTTTGCGTGTTTGGATTCTTTTGTAGTTATTGTGACCCTCGAAAAGTGGTTCAGAAAAGGAATTTAAGTTTTTGTAAAAATGGTTTGGATGTATTTTTGGTGAATTTCGGAGCTACAATGCTTTGAATTGTTCGCTCCATTTGTAGTATGCTCTTATCATATCCATAGAAACACTAGGTTTTCTTCTTGCCATGGTTTCTCTGAAATCCTTCATTGTTATACCGCGTGGTTCAGATTGCTTTTCCCCATCCACTGGTTCATTATATGCTGGCGTACTGAACATTTCATTAACGACCTTCAGTTGAACAGCTTGACATATGTCTTTAATATCACTTGCACTATAACCATCAAAAATAGATGCCAATGTATGGGTGCGTACTCTACTATCTAGTTTTAATTTATTCGTATAAAGTTCGAACATTTTGTCTCTTGCTTCAAGTGTCGGTAATGAAACATAGATTCTTTTCTGGAATCTACGTAAAAATGGGTGATCGAGACTCCAGGGTTTGTTAGTTGCACCAATCACATACAATTGCATATCTTTACCTTTGCCGTTGATTCCATCTATTTCAGTTAGAAATTGGTTTCTAGATCTTACTTCACCGCCAATTTCATTTGTACGTTCGCCCAAAAGTGAATCAAGTTCATCAATGAATAGAATTACAGGTTTTCCCTCTCTTTCGGCATAACCACGAGCCATTTTAAATAATTTTGAAACATTTTTTTCTGCCTCACCTAACCATTTACTCATCATTGATGAGCCGTCAACATTGATGAAATAACCATCTAATTCATTTGCAGTTGCGGCAGCTAGAATTGTCTTACCACATCCTGGTGGACCATATAGTAAGATTCCTCTTGGCCATCCTAATGGAAACAAATCTGGTCTTTTACTTGGATAAACTATTGATTCACGTAATGCATTCTTTGCATCATCAACACCAACCACATCATTCCATCTAACATCTGGTTTCTCCTTCATTACCATATCGTCGAAGCTATTTTTTGTATTATTTGTAAGACTTGCTCTCTGTTCTTCTGGTGATGCTGTTGGATCAACTACTGGTTCAACATTGTTTAATGATGTGTTTTGTAATGCCTTTATTCTATTTTGGTATGACCTCATTCGCTCTGCATAAATTTTGTTTAGTTGGCTATCTGGATAAAGTCGTTGTAATTTCAATAATGATTCTGTTGCTTTTTGATAATTGGTTATAGCCATACCACGTGCTCCCTGTGAATCATGCTTTATTGCATCAGAAGCGTACTGACTAGCAGATTTTTCTAATTCCTGAGGTGCCATATTCATTGAAATTACCATTATTGGTTTCAGTTTACTAAGGTACTCTCAATTGTAAATATCTGTACGAAATCTAGTGAAATTATTTACACCAGCCTCAATTCATGCCTAAACTTAATGGTAATATAGGAATAATCGATTTTTGGTGTGATATGTGTGATTTCCTTTACTATTTTTTTCCAAGTTGAGAATTCATTTCACGTAAAAATTTTTGAATTTTATTCTTTGGGATTACAGCACCGCATGCTTTATCATGACCGCCACCTGAACCATCAAGGTTAGCAGCAACAGAAGATACTAATCGTCCAAGATGTGTTTTACATGAAGATGAACCTCTTACAGATACTGCAAATATTCCTTTATCAACACGTTCCTTGTATGCAATACCAACATCCTTTCCTGAAAACCCAAGTACAAAATTAACAGCTCCACTTGCACCAGAATCAAGTACTTCCATGTAAGCAAGGTTTTTTAAAACTTTCATAGATTTTCTTACCTTTGACATTATGTCAGAAAGTTTTCCTACTTGAATCTGAGCGAATTCAAATGTGTTTGGAATTTCATGTGGAAATTTTGACTCTGACATTTCATCAATCAAATAAAGAAGATATTCAGAATCTTTCTGATGCCCTACTATGTTATACGTTAAAACAGTAGCATTAATCAAAGCAAATTGTCTATCATACATCTGTAAAAGTTTTGAAGCAATTGGTTTATTTTCCATATAATCAGTTATAGCAGCACATGCAGCAATAAATGTAGAATTAATTGATAGTTTTTTCTTTAACATATCATAAACAAGGACTGAAGTACATTCAGATGTATCGTGAATTAATTTCACTTTAATTTTTTTAAGTTTTGCAACTACTTTTGGATCTATATCATGATGATCAATATATGTTACTGAAACTCGTTTTCTTCTTAACGCAGTTAGTAAATCAACAAAATCATCATTAGTTTTTTTATTTAATCCAAGATCACAAATAAATAATCTTTTTAATTTTTCATCATTTCGTAATGATTCTAATATATCCATCATGCTGGGATAATCCACAAGTATGGTATTACCTCCAAATACTTGTTTAATCAATGCAGCAGATGAAATTCCATCAGCATCTTCCTGATGTGAAATACAAAGTGTTTGAGTCCTCTTTTGTTTCATAGTTTTAGATGAAGACTTTACTATCTTTGATTTTTTAGATTTAGTTGCCATATATGGAAATCACTGAAACCCTCATTTAAATTTAGAATGACAAATGTTTACTTTGAAAGAATTTTTTTGGTTGTCATGTTATTCTGTTTCTTTATTTTGTTTGAATAATTATACGTATCATAAAACCAATTTCCATCAAGTTGGGTATCAACATCCATTTTTTGTAATTTTACTAATTCTTCCGCCGTTGCATTTAGAATATACTCATCCATCAATTTGGTCAATTCTCGTTCTTGAAGTGACATACTACCTAGTGAAAAATAATGTTATAATTCGAAGAATTAATGGATTAGACAAATTACTAAACTTTCAAAACATAATTGTGGTTGAAAATTTAATAGTGCTATTTTTACAAGTGAAATATGGACACAAAGAACATAGGATTAAGGAATATTGAGGTTGCAGATACAAAAATCTCATATATTGATGGGGAAAAGGGTAAGTTAATTTATCGTGGATTTGACATTTTGGATCTAACAAAGAATTCGAATTTTGAAGAAACATGTTACCTTCTGTTACATGATAAATTACCAACAAAAAATGAGTATGATGATTTTAAAACTGAATTAGTCAATGCAAGAGTTATCCCTAAACAAATGCAAACCAATATGGGTAATTGGAGAAAAGATGCTGACCCTATGGATGTACTTCAGGCATTTATTGCGGCATTTGGTGGTTATTATGATGAGGAATTTTCAACGAAGGATGCGAGTTACAGCAGAGCTATAAACCTCATAGCAAAAGTTCCTACAATTGTATCTAATTGGCAAAGAATTCGTAATGGTAAAAAAATTATACCGTCAGATCCGGAGTTAAGCCACGCTGCAAATTTCTTATACACAATTAATGATGAAAAGCCTGACCCAGAACTAGAAAAAATATTTGATGTGTGTTTGATTCTACACGCTGACCATACTTTGAATGCATCAACATTTGCTGCCAGGGAAGTTGCCTCTACACGTGCCCATATGTATTCAGCCGCTAGCGCAGCGGTTGGTGCACTAAGTGGTGAATTACACGGTGGAGCAAATTATGAGGTGATGAGAATGCTCCTAGATATAAAAACTGTAGACAATGTTGAGCCATATATCAAAGAAAAATTTGCAAAGAATGAAAGAGTTATGGGAATGGGACACGCGGTTTACAAAACTGTTGACCCAAGATCACAGGTACTTAAGGAATTATCTAAAAGACTTTCAGAAAAAACTGAACAACCATGGTATGAGATAACAAACAAAGTTGAGAATGTTACTGCCGAACTAATGAAAAAATCTAAGGGTGTTGAAATTTTTCCAAATGTTGATCTTTACAGTGCTTCAGTTTACTATATGTTAGATATTCCTATGGATCTTAACACGCCAATATTTGCAATATCAAGGGCCGCTGGTTGGGCTGCACACATTATTGAAGAAAAATTTGCCGAGGCAGCACCAAAACCTATGCTGTATAGACCAAAGGCTGTTTATGTTGGGAAGTATGCTGGACCACAAGGTTGTAAATACGTTCCAATCGAAAAAAGAAATTAAAATTAATTTCTAGAATTAAGCCATTCTTTTGCTTTAGAATTTACATCATGTTTGTATAACACTTGGTATACCATATCGTAAAATGATAATCCTTTTTTCTGAGCTTCTCCATCAAGCCACTTTAGACCGTCAGATAACTCAGGATCATGCTCTGAGAATTCTACTAATTCATCCACCATTTTTGTGAAGAAGGTTTGTGACTCTACCATTATACACGCTGATTTCAATGTTGATCATTAAGCGATAAATGCAAAATATATAGACAAAAAACACCCTTTTGGTTGACAGTTGAACCACAAACTGTTCCTAGATGGAACTAAAACTAAATTTTCATGGATACTTCAAACAGGCAACAGCACTAAAAAGGAGTTCAGGGTTCATCCACCAGCATATTATTCAGGATACAAGCTTGATGTAAAAAATGATGAACAGTCAAAATTCATTGCTTTACATGTTGGACTCTATTGGGGGATTGGTGTGTTCATCATACATGATGGTGATGTGATAGATGTTATGTGTGATTCCAAAAAGATGTTTGATGTTATGAATTCAGATAAAGAAACAGCTGATCCACTAATCAACGATAAAATTCATTTCATAAATCTTTTCATTGAACAAAGAAAACTTACTGTGAATTATCATCTAATCGATAAAAAGAATAATCCAGCTTCAGAACTTATACGCTAACTGAAATTTCAATTACTCAAGCTAATCAAAACTAAGATCTAACATAATATCTAAACAGACAATGGTTTTTAAATAAGAATTTCATAATATTGCCATGAAAGACATCAATGAGGTTATGCCAAAGATCCCACAAATGAAATGGGGTGCTTTGATGAATAGGGCACCAACAAACAATAGTGTCAAGGAATTAGATAAAATTTTTCCACATAATGGAAAATGGCATACTGTCTTTGAAGAAAAAGATCATACATACATTGATGGAAAAGTTATTTGGAAAAAAGATAAAAAATCTTGGACATAAAATTAGTATTTTATGATGAGCCCAACATCAACTAAATTAGTATGAGTTGGACCAGTTTTGATCAAACCGCCATACTTCTTGAAAAATGAATTAGAATTATTATTCTTCAAGTAAGAATTAATATTCTGTATACCAGCCATATGATTTTCAATTAAAACACCTGAATATTTTGTATTTCCATCAATACCATCTGTTGTAACTGATGAAATCAACAAATTATTATGATCGTTATGAGTTAATTTTAAAATCTGTAGAACCAATTCTTGATTGCGACCGCCATCACCACTTCCCATCACTTTCACTGTTGGTTCGCCACCAAAAATTAGGCATGAGTTTTTGCTTTTTGGTATTCTTCTCACAATTTTTTTTGCTGATACACTAACATCCTCCTTTACTGGTGAATAAATTTTAGTGGAAAAATTAAGCATTTTGGATTTTACTGCCATAGTGTTTAGACAATCCTGATTAGTTGCTATTATTTTATTTCGTATTCGTGATCGTCTCTGTTTTTTTCTTTTTGAGTTATGCCCTAGATGTGTAATTACCCTCTTTGGTATTTTTGTCTCTAAGGAATATTTTTTGATTATATTAAGTGCATCAGTAGATGTTGTGTTATCATAATATGTACAACCTGAGGAGATAACAGATAAATCGTTACTGACAACGTCTGACATCACCAATGCACAACCATGAGAATTCATGTTTTGTACAAGCTTACCTCCTTTGATCAACGATAAATGCTTTCTAACACAATTAAATTCATCAATTGTAGCCCCACATTCTAACAACAATTTTGTAACTCGTTTTTTTTCACTTAATGTTATTTTATCTGGGAGCGCTAATAGTGAAGAACCACCGCCCGATACCAAAAACAATACAAAATCATGCTTTGAGCAATTATTGATAAAATCTAACATATATTTTCCTGCCTTTACGCTTTCCCTGTCTGGTAGTGGATGCCCAGAATAAAATATCTTAAATTTTTTATCACGAAATAACAATTTTGTGTTTTTTGGAATGACAATAATCCCTTCTGAAACATCAATTCTTTGTGATACATATTTAGCCATAGAATCTGCGGCCTTCCCATATGCAACTACAAAAATTTTTTTGTAATCAGATAAGACTATTCTATCTCTCCCCAACTGAATTTGATTTTTATTCACAAATTTATTCAAAAAATTCTTTGGCTGGGCTGCAATTAGGCCAGCATCTAATATTTTCAGTGCTTTTTTCTTTGCTGCTGTATTTGCTAATGAATTAAAATTATTAATCATAATTTTATAACTCTATTCTAAATAAATAAATCAAATCTATAGTAATTGTAAGGTATAATAATAATTAGAAACTCGATAAACTATGCATACAGTAAGAATACCAAAAATAATTCAATTTGGTGAAAATGCACTTTCTGAAGCAGAGTATCCAAAAAATGCACTGGTTGTAACTACTGCACCACCTGCATTATCTGGTAAGTGGTTAGATAGAATGGGTATACAAGATTACATGTTATATGATAAGGTTAAACCGGAACCATCTATCGATGATGTAAATTCTCTTGTTACTGAATACAAAGGGAAAAATCCATCTGCGTTAATTGGCCTTGGCGGTGGAAGTTCTATGGATGTTGTAAAATATGCAACAGCAGAATTTGGTGTGGAGAAGATTTTAATCCCAACAACTTTTGGTACTGGAGCTGAGATGACAACTTATTGTGTTCTAAAATTTGATGGTAAGAAAAAACTTCTTGGACCTGAAGAAAGATTTTTAGCTGATCGTGCTGTAGTTGATTCATATTTTATGGATGGTACACCGGAACAAATAATCAAAAATTCTATCTGTGATGCTTGTGCACAAGCAACAGAAGGTTATGATAGTAAATTAGGAAATGATTTGACAAAAACTCTGTGCAAGCAAGCATTTGATGTCTTATATGATGCAATTATGAATGATAAACCAGAAAACTATCCTTATGGTTCAATGCTTTCAGGAATGGGATTTGGTAATTGCTCTACTACATTAGGTCATGCATTATCGTATGTATTTTCTAATGAAGGTGTTGCTCATGGATATTCATTATCATCATGTACAACAGTTGCACATAAGCACAACAATTCAATTTTCTATGAAAAATTCAAGGAAGTTATTGAGAAACTTGGTTTTGATAAAATGAAGTTAAAGGCTCCTGTTGATGAGGCAGCTGATGTTGTAATGACTGACAAGGGGCATCTTGACCCAAATCCAATCCCAATTTCAAAAGATGATGTCATCAAATGCTTGAATAACATTAATGATGGTAATCTTTAATCTAAAATTTAATTATAATATAGCATTAGCTGTGACTTACCTTTGTGAAACTTATTAAGATTGAAATTCAAGACTTTGTACTAGGTGTAATATCAAATGCTAAAATTTGGAATTCAAAATGGATTAAACGTAGCTAGAGCAGGTTATTCTGAGGACCAAATTCTAACTGCATGTATACTAGCTGATAGAACTGGTTATGATTCTATCTTCTATATGGACCACACAAATGTCCCACAATGGAAAAATGCAATTGTATTAGATCCTTGGGTTATGTTATCAGCTATTGCAGCTGTCACAAATCATGTAGAATTAGGAACATGTGTTACTGATGCAATAAGAAGGCATCCATCAAATATTGCATTAGCTGCCATAACATTAGACAGAGTTTCAAAGGGACGAGCCATTTTAGGAATTGGTGCTGGTGAGGCTCAAAACCTAAAAGAATTTTGTATACCATTTGAAAAACCAGTTTCAAAATGGGAAGAACAAATCCAGGTAATCAAAAAACTGTATGGTTCAACACCAGACAACACAGTAGATTATGAAGGTAAATATTACAAATTAGAATCTGCTTGTCTACAGGCACCTCCTATAAGAAAACCTCATCCACCAACATACATGGCGTCAGGTGGAAAAAGAACGTTATCACTTACAGGAAAATATGGAGATGGTTGGTTACCAATTGGATACACACCAGAACTATTTGAAGATCATAAAAAGCAGATAGAAACATCAATGAATGAAAACAATAGAACACAAGAAGAGAAGGATAATTTTCAGATGGCATTAGATATCGATGTTTACTTTTCTGATGATGCAGAAGAATCATGGGCTAAGATGAAGGAAGCTGTGAAAGTTAGTCTGTTTAAGCCTGAAATACTTAGAGTGCATCAACTTAAGGATATTGAAGGATTTGATTTTGTGAAATACTTTACAGAATATTCCATGTCTAACCAGGATTGGATTGTAAAAATGCGTGAGGCGGCAACAAAAATACCGGATGCCATAGCAAGATCATCAACTGGTGTTGGTACACCTGATGACATAATTCCAGTATTTGAGAGGTTTGTAAAAGCTGGAGTAAATCATTTCGTGATTAGATTCTGGGGGAAAAATTACTTTGGATCAATTGATAAATTTGCCAGTCATGTAATTCCATATTTTAAAGAACAAGATAAGTAATAGATAATGCAATTACTTGGAAAATTAGAAATAAAATCAAAAGAAAAAGTTATAGAATTTTTAAGTTCTCAACAAACTGGTAGAATAGCAAGTATTGATGATAATGGATTTCCACAAATCATCCCAATGAATTTTGTCTTCATCAATGATGCTGTTTACATGCACTCGCACATAAGGGGTGAAAAACTTGATAACATTAAACGAAATCAAAAGGTTGGCTTTGAAGTTGATAAAAGTCTAGAGTTTCTACCATCGTATTTCTCAGATCCTGCTGATGCGTCACTAGCTGATACGTTATACGTAAGCGTCATCATAAAAGGAAATGCTAGTATTGTTTCAGATAAAGAAGAAAAAACTAATGCGCTAAACGGTTTGATGGAAAAATATCAACCTGAGGGTGGATACGAGCCAATCAGGCCAGACATGGATGTTCTAAAGGAGGTTGAGGTTATCAAAATTGTTCCAGAATCACTAAGGGGAAAATACAAAATTGGTCAGAATATGGATATGAAATCACGCGTTGATCTTGCAAAGAAAATCTTCGAAAGAAATACACCAACTTCGAAAGAAACACTGGATATTATGGGATTCAAGATAATTGATGGTGAGCCAAAACTTGCCAATGATAAACCATGGTAATCTATAGCTTTATTTTATGAACAAGAGTAAATCAAGTGTTGCTTAAACTCGCAATCTTAATCTCTGGGAGAGGTAGCAACATGAAATCAATTCTTGAGGCAGTTGAAAAACAAAACATTCCAATTAAACCTGTAATAGTTATTTCGAATAAACCAACTGCAAAGGGATTAAAGATTGCGAAGAAACTTGGTGTGGGAACTGAAATTGTAGAAAGTAAGGGATTTCAAGGAAGAAGATGGGAATATGACCAAAAAATAATCCATATACTGAGTAAATATGATATCACACCAAAAAATTCTCTGATTTGCCTTGCAGGATTTATGAGGATATTGAGTCCCGAATTTATTAAAAAATTTAAAAATCGAATATTAAACATTCATCCTTCTATTTTACCTGCATTTCCAGGGCTAGATGCACAGAGGCAAGCCATTGAAGCTGGTGTAAGTCATTCAGGTTGTACTGTTCATTTTGTGGACGAGGGTGTGGATACAGGACCAATTATTGTTCAGGAAAGAGTAAAAATCAAAGATGGCGATACTGAAGAGACATTATCAAAAAGAATACTTGTAAAAGAACACAAAGCATACATTAAAGCTGTGAAACTCATAGCAGAAAAGAAAATCAAGATAAGGGGAAGAAATGTAAAATTCCTTGACTAAGAATCAGAACCGCCAAAAAAATATAAAACTGAAAGATTTTTTGTGTTACCATAAAAGTGATGTGGAATGTTTTTTGCAACAAAATAAGCATGTCCTTTTTTTAGACGATAAGACTCATCGTTAATATCTAAAAACCCGTTTCCATCTAGAATATAGTAAATTTCGTCAGAATCATGTGGATCTTGTGTATC
>CACHDH010000022.1 GCA_902578515.1 uncultured marine group I thaumarchaeote
ATCAATTTCTGTAATCTTATCACGTAAGCTGTAAACAATATTACCAACTTCATCTGCATCCTTTTCTACTTCAGAACGCTTTCTGGTCAATTCCTGCAAACCATCATTTTCTTCCTGTATGAATTGACTTATCTTGGTAAGTTTTTCTTTCAAATTCTTAATATCCACAGATTCATCCTCAATGCTTTTTTGTAGATTTGATCGTTTGTCCCTCAATTCCTTTATCATAGAACCAACATAATCAATGGCTTCACCCAACTTGAATCGCTTATCCATCAATCCCTCTATTCCAAGCTGACTTTGCATTGTACCTCCAGTTTGTGAATATGAAGTTGTTTCCTCAGCAGGCTGTGAATATGAAGTTGTTTCTTCAGTAGGCTCTGTGGAAGGAGTTTCTGCAGGTTCTGGTTCAGATTCAAAACTAGGTGTTTCTGCAGGTTCTGGTTCAGATTCAAAACTAGGTGTTTCCTCAGCTGTTCCACCAGAATTTTCATCCTTATCATCATCCTTAAAAACGTCGAATAGACCCATTGATTCAATAAAATTATTCAGGAAGATAAAAGTTATGCCAAACCCCAAAATTCTTGGATTTTCGCCCCCGCAGAGAAAATACCAATTTTTAGCAGATTTTGACCACTCAAAACGTGTTCCGCTAGGCGTTCCGCTATGGCGTTTCAAAATGTTCCTCATAAACACCTCGATCCTATACTATGACATGTCAAAACAACAGTACAGATCCGAGATGGGAATCATGGGAGATATCCTAGATGTAACCATGGATGGAGGCCAAAGAGGGGTTATTGTATCTGCAATATCCCGAAAAGCAAACCTCTCTCACTATGCAGTATTAGACAAATGTGAGAAGCTAATCAATGCAGGTTTGATGCAATCGGAAAGAAGTGATAGAAACAGACTTTTCAAGATTACCGAAAAAGGACTTGATTTTATCCAGGAATTCCAAAAGTTTCAAAATCTCATTGAATCCATGAATCTAAGGTATTAGGCTTTGAATTTGCAACAAATTGTTGCACAAAAGCATCAATCTCCGGGGGGGGAAATGCTTTTGGTGGGGAAGATGGATATCCTCTCAACGATGGTAAGATTACCAATAGTTGTGATAGGTCTGGTGCTTATAGCACTAAGCACCCCAATCCAGCAGTCCTTTGCGTCCAGCCGAACCCTTGATTTTACCATTTATCAGGATGGTTCAACACATGTTTTTTATGAATTAGATGTGGACCCACTAAAACTGGAAGTACCAGTTGAGCTTTTTGGGGAAATGATAGAAAATATTACAATTGTTGATGAAGATGGACTTTTACTATCTAGTGAGATTGACCATAATTTAGCGCTAATAGAGACATTTGGCGCGTCACAACTCTCCATTGATTATGATACACAAGATTTAGTTTCAAAAACTGGGAAAATATGGACGTTTTCGATTGATGCAGTTGAGCAATACTCGTTAGTAACGCCAAAAAATTCAGTGATTATTGAAATGAGTAATTTTTCGATTAGCATGCAGGTAGAAAATGACCAGTCACATCTGGTTTTCCCACCAGGTAAAACTAGCATTAGTTATTACATCAGCACATTAGCTTCTGCCCAGCCTGCACAGCGAGCAGCTGAAGATAATGGAATTGATAACCAATTAATCTTGTATATAGTTGGTATCGCAGCTGCTGCAATTATTACTGCATTAGTTATTGCAAAAAGAAAATCCAGAACTGCTGAATCAACTGTAATAATTAAAGACGAAGAATCCAAACCACAAATACCTGATCCAGAATCAATTTTCAAAGCAAAACAGGAGCTAAGGGAAGATGATAAAGAAATAGTTAATTTCATAGCTGCAAACGGAGGGCAAGCCTATGAAAGTGAATTACGTAAGAAATTCCTTCAGCCACGCACTACTATGTGGAGGGCTGTAAAACGTCTTGAAAGGCAGGGAATTATAGAAATTGAGAAGAAAGATTTGCAGAACATTGTAAAGCTAAAAAGCAGCTTGGAGGACAATTCATGAACAAACCACTGATCCTTCTCTCATTGTTTTTGATTGCTACCATCTGTTTTGTTACCATACCAAGCTCGGCACAGGCAGATTCTCAACTTGATGTACTGATAAAAATCACTCAAAACACACAAGCACAAATCAAAAAAGACATTGACCAAATGAACAACGCACCACAAAAAATTCATGATTTCTATGATAGTGGTGCAAAGCAAGCATCTCTGTTGATTCAGGCTGTAGAAAATGAAGATGATGTTTCAGCAAAGCAGCATTTTATTGATGCTATGATTGCCTTCAAACAAGCCAGCTTGGCAATATCTGAAAACCAGCCACAGGCGGTAAACGTGGATCATAGTCCAATAATTAACAAATACGCGAGTAATATCCAGAAACTGAAGATCATATCAACGAAATTGAAAGCTGATATTGACTTTGAAAAGATAGATCATCTACTTGCTTTAGCCAAAGCAAATAATACTCAAGGTAAGTTAGAACAAGCCAAAGACACACTTAATGAGGTTGCATCAGAAGGTAAGCAAATTCAGAAATTGTTGTATGAAATTAGTGAGCAGAACAAGATTCTCAAGGCAAAACAGTTTGTTCAAAAGCACGCTGAGAGAATTCAGAATCTAATACTCCAAGCTAAGACATTTGGATTAGACAAAACTGCTAATGAGTTGCGGCAATCTCAAATCCAACTTTTACAGGCCAATACCACCAATCAAATAAAACAACAATTCAAAATTATCATCATACATCAGCAAAAGGTTGAACAGGTAAAAGAAGTCAACCAGGCTGAGCTTTTGAGGCTGCAATCATTAATTGAACCACTTGAAAATAAGGCTAAACGACTAGCTGATGATCTTCAAGGAAACAATGCAGCGGCAAACCTACTCGATAACGCTTTAAATCTTATTGAGAAGACAAAACAGGACATAGAAGATTTGCAATACGTTTCTGGAAGAATTGACACAAAAAACCTTGATTTAACGATTGGGAAAAACATTGAAACAATCAAAGACTTGCTTATGAAAGTTGAAAAATTGATTTACACTTCATCATAAACTTCATATACAATTTTAGGAGCAGTTTCAAACATGGCATCGAAGCAAATTACTGTTGGGATTGGAATTCCAATGATTGTTACAGGATTTTTAATTGCAATTCTCTGGGCACCTGTTGTTGGAGATGTCAAAGAAACAGTTGAATTCATCGGAAGTTTGATTGGCATTATAGGCGTCATATTGTTCATAGCTGGACTGTTTTATACTAAACAACCAGTAGCTGCATGAAAACTAGAATTTTTGAAATTTTTACCTCTATTGAGGGAGAAGGAATACTTTATGGAACTAAGACGTTATTTGTGAGACTTGCTGGATGTCCTTACTCGTGTTTTTATTGTGATACACTAGATGCACTTCCATTAGATTCAGGTAAGGAATATTCGATTGCTGAAGCCTGTAATCTGATAGATAGAAATCTGCAAGATAACACTTTCAAAGTAAACTTTACTGGAGGTGAACCTCTTATTCAATACGAGTCTGTCAGTGAGCTCGCAAAACATGTCAAGGCACAAGGCATACCAACGTATTTGGAATCTGCATGCTTTGATTCAAAAAAATTTCTGCATGTTTTACCATCAATTGATTTTGTTAAAATTGAGTTCAAAACAATAGATTCAGAATTTATTGATCAACAACATCACCCTGAGCTTGTTAGAAATACACTGGAATGCCTTCAGGCAGCAATAGAAGCTAAAAAAACAACCTACATCAAGACGGTTGTGAGCTCAAAAACAGAGATAGCATCATTCAAAGATCTTTTGGATAAAATATTCAAGATTGCCTCGAAGGAAAATATTGCCGGATTCATAATTCAGCCAACAACCAGCATTTCCGAACCAGCTTTGGAACAATTATTGGAATTTTATGATGCTGTTTATCCGTACTATAATGAAGTCAGAGTTGTACCACAACTGCATAAAATAATCTCAGCTCCATAATTTCTAAAATATTAGGTACGAGCATAGATCACGCCATCTGGTATAAATAGCGCTTTACTTTTTTAATTTGTATTATCATGGATGAGGAAAGGATCAAGAAACTCGTTAGAGAATTACTCATAGAAATAGGTGAGGACCCAACTCGGGAGGGATTGGCTAGAACGCCAGAACGTATAGCAGATGCCTACAGAGAGATTTTCAGCGGGTACGATTCTAATTCTGAGTTATCTGTACAATTTTCCGAGGACTCTGAAGTCGTGGTAGTAAGAGACATTCAATTTTATTCAATGTGTGAACATCACATGTTGCCATTCTTTGGGAAAATTCAATTAGCATATTCTCCAAATGGAAGGGTTTTTGGTATTTCCAAGCTGGTCAGATTAGTTGAAAAATATTCTAGAAGGCTCCAAATTCAAGAAAGATTGACAAAAAATATAGCTGATGAACTGTATTCTCATGGAGTTAAGGGAGTTGCTGTAATAGCAGAAGCTGAACATCTTTGCATGAAGATGAGGGGTGTGAAAAATAACGCATTTGTCTCCTCTGCTGCATTTAGAGGAATTTATGAGAATAAAGAAGACAAAGAAAGTATTGTAAATATTATTAGAAAACCATCAAAAACATTTTTCACAGAAAATTCCTGAAAAGATAAATAATCAATAGTTAGATTCGATTTGTGGTAGGACGCGATAATGCTCATATTCCAAAGGAATCTTGGCCAAGTTTTACATGGTATCTGATAGAGTTCGCTATAGTATTTGCGGTAGCAAATCTAATCGCATTTCAAATAATACCGATGGCTGACGAGATAATTGGTCAGAAGAATCTTTTGTATTGTGAGCAGGTATCATGGTTGTCTAAATGTGCCCCAACTGAGGAAGAAGTATCTGATCAGGGATTACTAAATTGGATATACTGGGGGATTGTAGGCGCAGTGTTTTTTGGCTGGTATATAGTCATTAGAGGATTCATTATCAAAAAACCAATTCTAGGAAACCGATAATTATCTAAGATACACTGTTTTATCTTCAATTCCTGCCGTTACAAATGCGACCTTTCTGTTATTACAAGATTCACATTGACCACATTGTACTTTTCCATTTTTGTAACAACTCCAAGTGTTGAAAATTTTATCCCCTAAAACATCATAGCCTTTTTTCAATAATTGTTTCTTTGATATTTTTGCCTTGTATGGTGACCAAATTTGTATCCTTTTTCGAATTCCTGATTTAATGCCATCAATTTCGCCCTGATTAAACGAAGCCTCAATTTTTTTTGAAAAGGATGGTCTGCAATCCGGATAGTTTTTGTCTCCTGTGTGGGCGCCATATGCAATCAAAGAAGCATTTATTGAAAAAGCCCAAGCTGTTGCAATGGACAAGAAAATGCCGTTTCTGATAGGCACTACAACTGAATAATTAAATTTACCAGGAATTTTTTTCTTTGAGCTTGTAAGCGCATTTGTATTTCCATACAATTTCTTCATGAAACTAATGTCGACAATCTTATGATCTTTTAACCCAAAGATTCTTGCGAACGACTTTGCCGTTTTTATTTCTTGATTTGCTTTTTGTCCATATAGAAAAGAAATTCCATACAAATCATATTTTTGTTTCAAGTATGCACAGACACTGATAGAATCAATTCCTCCACTGAAAACCACTACGGCTTTTTTCATTTCAAACCCTAATCTTAGGACCTATACTAGGCTTACAGATAATTGTCTCACAATCTATCTTTGCAGAACTAAATCCCTTCTCCATGGATTTTGCAACTTTCTTTACGTTTTGAGATTTTTTACAGAAGGCTATCACAGATGGTCCAGCACCGCTTATTGTGACACCTAAAGCTCCTGCATCAAGCGCATTATTCTTTACCCTTGAAAAACCTGGAATCAAGTGTTTTCTAGCTGGTTCAACAATTACATCCTGAATAGATCTTCCAATGAGATCCGAGTCTTTGAGCAAAAATCCAGAAACAATGTTAGCGGCATTTGAGAGATTTTCTGTCAAGTCAGATAGTTTAACTGTCTTTGGAATTACGGCTCTTGAAACCTTTGTCTTTTTCTTTGGTACTTTTAATTTTGGAATGGCTACACACAAGACTAAATCTTTTGGTGGTTCTAACCTGATTACATCAAATGGTTTTGTTTTAACCACCACAAACCCACCAAGCAATGATGCGGCAACATTATCATAATGGATTGTTCCAGCGCTTGCCTTTTCTCCTATCCCAGCATACTTGACTAATGTTTTGTTATCTAATTTTAGATTAAACAACCTATTGCATGCCAATGCAGCCGCAGCAGCAGAAGCCGCACTACTTCCCATTCCAAATCCAGCTGGAACTCCTTTCTTAATTCTCATCTCAATTCCAGACTTTATCTTGAATTTTTGTTTCATCGATTTGATTACTAATCCAGCCGTGTTTTGTTGTGGATCTTTAGGTATATCATCTGCAGTTAGTATTCTGACTCCACGCCATGGTTTTTTTGTAAGTGTTATTTCGTCATGGAATGCATCTAGTGCTAAGCCAAATACATCAAAGCCAGGACCCAAATTTGCTGTTGACGATGGGGCTAGTACTTTAACACTTGTAACCATTAACCATCAACCTCGTTCGTCAGAATATCTTCTTTGATTGGCTTATATTTGAATGCATGAAAAATTCTTCGAATGAACTGGCGAATTGCAGTTATTCCTGCAACCATGATTCCCATCATCATCATCATCATTCAATTTGATATAAAATTAGAAGATGTTCTTGCCATAGGTGCATTACCATTCCTTGGAGCGTCATTAGCTATGATGGCAAAATTAGGACTACAAGGACTGAAATTAAGTTATATCGCAAGAACATTTCTTGGCCCTTTTGACTCTATCAAGAATTTAGCAGCTATGAGAGTTGGAAGTGAGTTCATTAAATTTACAACACCCATGTTCGTTGGTGCAGAATTTGCAGTGATTTATTATTTAACTAAAAAGAAAATTTCACCAGCGAAAGCATCATGGGTAGCAATTGTTGATATTGTCACAGAAGTTCTTGCTGGTGGTGTACTATCAATTCTTGCTGGAGTTTTTGCATTACTAAGTGGTGCTTATGTAGTTGCTACTATAGTTTTAGGAACTAGTATTGTTGTAACAGCGATTTGGATTGTGCTGTTTTTTGTTTCGTCAAAACATACGTTTCAGGTACCAAAAGGATTAGCTGTATTAATGACAAAATTTGGAAAGGAACGTGGTGAGAAATCTCTAAAACAAACTAATGAATGGTTAGAAGAAGTATGTGCATTAAGCAGGGAAAATTTGAGTTCAAAGAAAACAAAAAAAGTCTTTGCTGTTGGTTTCCTAGTAGCTTTTGTTGCATGGATATTTTATGGAATTTCATTTTTGATAATAGCAAACAGTGTTGGATTTACTCTAGAATTGTTTGAATCTGTAATGGCTGTGATGGGTGCAAACGCAATTGGAAACCTGCCTATTACCGTAGGAGGTTCTGGTTTGGCAGAATTTGGAATTATAGCATATCTAAACAACTTGGATCCTTTTAATTTGGTAATACCAGAGGAAGGACTTGAATGGAATGCGGTAATAGGCTGGAGAATTGCAACATACTATGTTCCAATTGTAGTAACTTGGATTCTGTTGGTTAAGCTAGCACTTGGTAAGTATACAAGACCAGAAGCAGCACAGAATGAATGCCCAGTTTGTGGCAAGCAATTAAGCGATACTGAGTTTGCTAGTCATTTGGAAAATGAACACAAACAAAATACGCAATAAGGATGTAGAAAGCACTTTATTTTCCTTCAATAATTTGAAACTATGAATTTCAAGAATAAAGTGGTTGTAATCACAGGTGCATCCAGTGGAATTGGCAAAGCATCAGCTATCAAATTCGCAAAAAAAAATGCTAAAGTTGTTTTGGTAGCAAGAAGGAAGGAAAAATTGCTTCAAGTGGAGAAAGAGATTTCACAGTATGCAGATTCTACTTTGGTTTGTCAATGCGATGTTTCTAACAAATCACAAGTTAAGGAGATGTCAGATACAATAATAGATACTTTCGGTCGAATTGATATTTTAGTGAATAACGCAGGATTCGTTATTTATGGTAAAGTTTCAGAGCTTACAATTGAAGAAATAGAATCACAGATGGAAACAAACTACTTTGGAATGATCTACTGTACGAAGAACTTTCTTCCACATATGATTGAGCAGAGACAAGGACATATCGTTAATGTTGCATCAGTTGGAGCAAGCTTTGGTGTTCCCGGTATCGCTTCATATTGCGCAACTAAATTTGCTATGCTAGGTTTTTCAGAGGGCTTAAAACACGAACTTCATGGAACAGGTGTGGATGTTACTGTAGTGAGTCCAATTATGGTGGATACTTCTTTGTTTGATCATCCATCATTTGAGAATTTTTCAAAGCAATCTACAATAACTACACTGAAACCTGAAACAGTAGCAAATGCAGTTCTCAAGGCTGCAAACTCATCAAAACTGGAAATTGTTGTACCATCCCTTGCGAATGCCGCGATTTGGTCAAAACATAATTTCCCATTTTTAATAAATCCCATTATAGGTAACGCATTTAGAAAACAACTGTCAAAAAGAAGTTCTAAAAAGCAATCTTAAGATGTTTCATGCTCATCGATTATTTTCATTTCTTTTAATTCAAGTTTAATAATCGCATTCATCATTATTCCCTGCTCTTTCAGATATTCCACAGTTTTTTTGCTTAATGGAGCTTTTAGCTCATCAAGCTTGAATTCACAAACTACACCTTTTTCCAAATCATTTAGCTTAATTTTTTTTGAAACAGAAAGCCCCTCCAAAATTGTAGTTCCAGAAACTGGTTCGTAAGTTTGGATGTCAACTTTGTTATCTTTTTCATTAATATCTAGAATATATCCAGACGCAGTAAGTTCTGTAGGTTTTCCAAATTTTGGCGATTCTAATTCTTTATTGATATCTTCAGGTATATCATTTTGTTTTTTCCCCATTTTACTTAAATCACATTTACTGTTTGTCTTTCTTGCTTTTTTGCCACCATTCTAAATAATCATATTGCTTGTCTTCCTTTGTAAATTCTCTTTGGTTAAGCTTCTGACGTATATCAGATATTTGTTCTCTAGTGGCGTAGAGGCCACATCTCTTACAGATGAAATGTTTTGTAGAGGGATCTAATTTCATAGGTATTTCTATATCATTTCCAATATCTCTGTCATCGGGAATGAGGTAACTTTCGCCATCTTCTTCTGCCTTTTCAGCTTTTATTTGATGTTCTTTTTTAATAGCTTTCTTTTCTCGCGCAACACATTCTGGGCAATTAGGCAATGTTCACCAGACTAAATTTTTTCCATAAAAGCGTTCCCAATAGGAATGAGCGCATAACATTTTCTAAAAAACATGCCTAGTACGTGGATTATATCTTCATCCCGTTAAGGTCAGTTCGCCCATCGAACATACCACGTACCAGACTAACAAAAATTGTGAAGTTAAAACTATTTCTTTGTTTCTAGAATCTCTGATACAATTTTAGCAGCATTTTCTGCTCCATATCCATCAAATTTTTTCGAAAATTCTTCCAACTTTTCTTCATATTTGTTATAGTTTTGTTTTATCCTTTGGATTGCCTTAATGACTTGTTTTTTATTCTCCGCCAAAACTCCTAACTGTTTTTCTTCTGCCCATTTGATTTGGTTTGTGTGTTCATCATATATCGGCATGCCAATTATAGGCTTTGAGTTCATGCCCATCACTTCTCCCATTATTGTGTGAGAACCGTTGATTACTGCGTATTTACATCCAGCTAATACCGTCTGCATTTCTTGCTCCGTCAAAAAGCCGACATCAATTTGAATCCAATCAATCTTTTTTTCATATGCATCTTTAATTGAATATTTTTTCCCATCTTTCCCAACAACTCTATCAATAGATTTGTCATTCTTGGCATGAGAAATAATTCGTCTTTCGTTATTCATATCAGTTTCATGGAAAACTTCTTCGTATCTTTTACCAGTTCCATCATTTGTAGATTTATTTCCAGTTCTCATCCAATATCCAAACTCTGCCCCGTCAACAATCTTTTCCAAATCAGTTTGTGATGTATGATCAACCAATTTTCTACTTGAGAAATGCCCAATATACGTAACCTTATCTTTGATATCATCAGGGAAATTCAAGTTATATTCACAGATTGTATAAGGCGGTGCTGAAT
>CACHDH010000023.1 GCA_902578515.1 uncultured marine group I thaumarchaeote
ATAAAAGAGGATACAGCAAAATTCTTGGTTTATTCTACTTATGTTAAATCATATATCTCAAAAATATCAACTACATATGGTGACTACCTTGATTCAAAGATTTATCTCAACAGATTCATTTTGGATGATTATCCAAGAATAATTCTATACAAGCAGGGTCAACCGTACGAGTCTAATGCGGAATCAGTGAAATCCGGTTATTTGGGAGCTATGAAGATGACTATTTTAGAGGAGATTGTTCATTCTGTGCAGGATAATCTTCATAGATTAAACATTCAGGCAGTCATGAATGTTAATGCGATAAATGAGGAATTGGCAAAAATTATACTAGAATTAGATGACAAAACTGTTACTAGCCTAACTGAATATCTACAGTTACAACTTGTACCGGATGAATTCCAAATTGCAAAGAAAGCAAATTTGTTTTTCATGCTAAACCCGGATAATTTCATTACAAATGTTATGGGGCCTGATGTTATGACATACACACATGTTGAAATTGATCCTAAAATCTCAGAATTTATTCCATCGCTCGAAGAAATTTACAAAAGATGGCTAAAGCCAATACAAGAACAGCATGCAATATTTACAACTATGGAAGGCATGGCAGAGTTTGTCGTACAACAAATACTAAAAGACGATGCAGATTTCCAAAATTATCTTACAACATTTGTAGGTACAAATTACTCTGATTATAGCGTAAAAAAAAGTACTGGTAAAGAATTCACTCAAAATGTATTTGACCTGTATGGCAAGGACACATTTTTGAAACTGATCAGGGATCCACCAAATACAAGAGAGTTAAAAGAACCACAACTATATCTAAATAGAATCAAGTAGTACCAAATCTATTGCACACAGAGCAATTTGATCCATTTGTTTCTGAATGGACTGCCTTTTCAAAAAATTCAAACTACAATTTGATTGAAAAATGTCTAAAACTCGCACAGATCTTAGAATACCATGATCTAGATATATCAAAATATATTAAAAAAATCAATGAGATTGGAAATTCCCTAAGTTTAAAAATAAACGAGATCAAAAATCCTACATATCTTATTTCTATGCTTAATGAATATTTGTTTGATGAGCTTGGTTTTCGTGGAGCCGAGGAGGATTATTACGATCCTGGGAATAGCTTTCTTAATGTAGTATTTGACAAAAAAACTGGGATACCAATTACACTTTCTATAATATATGCAGAAGTTGCCAAAAATATTGGACTTGATCTTCAGATTGTTGGTTTTCCCGGTCATGTAATTGTAAAATACAAAAATGAGATAATTTTGGACCCATTTTATCGCGGTAGACTACTGACTATTGATAACTTGGAAGAAATTTTGGGTAGAAATTTTGGCGACGGTGTTGAATTTATACCTGAATATCTAAACGAGGCAACAACGGAACAACTTTTGACTAGGTTACTAAGAAATCTAAAGAATGCATACACGCAATCATATGCATATGACAAAGCTATGAAATGCACCGATATGATTTTGGGAATGCAGCCAGAATCGCCTGAAGAGATTAGGGATAAGGGAATTTTAGAAGAACGACTTTTGCGTTATGATAAGGCACTACCTCTACTCAATAAATATCTCGAACTGCAACCGGAAGCAGATGATGCAGATTTTATTCTAGAATTAATTAAAAGCGTAAGAGAGAAATCTAATCTATAAGTGAAGATACTTCAGTTCCTTTCTTGGCCATTTTTACTTCGTGACGTGCTATTTCATTACGTAGTGCACGCTTTAGAAAATCTATTTCGCTTCTCAATGAAGCCACCTCATCCTCAAGCTTGGCAATCCTATCATAAACAGTTTCAGAATCTGATGACATATAATTAAAAAATTAAAATCACTTTAAAAAGTTATGGGTTAATTTGTAACAAAATCTAAAGGTCAAACTCTTTATTGCATTTTTGACATTTTGCACGTTCTTGACCAACTTGGCCTATAATGAATATTCTACCAATTGTATCACAATGTGGACACATTCCAGTGGTTACGTTTTTTGGACCTGTTTTGATAATTTTTTGTGTTTTCCTTCGTCCCATAATGAAAACTACATCAACGTACTTTTAAATTTAATTGAAAAAGCGCGGGGAGAGGGATTCGAACCCTCGTGTTCTTGCGAACATGGAATTAGCAATCCCACGCCCTACCAGGCTAGGCGACCCCCGCATGTTTGTTGCTAAATGACTTTAGTTAATTAGTATAACGTGATGATGCTAATAGTTACACAATGAAGTGTTTGAATAAAAGTTCGTACACAGAATTTTAGAAAACTGAATTTAATCTGATTCTTGCGTATAGGTTTTTACAATATCACGTAATGGCATTCTTTTACCTCCAACAATCTTTAGATCCACACGAAAAGTACCATTTTCAATATTTACTATATTGTATGAATTTTCAAAGAACCCACGTACTCTTTCTGATGAAGCAGTACCAGCATTTGCAATAGATAATGTGTTAAAATCCCAAATCCATGGTCTATGTTTATGCCCACATAGAACCAGATTTACGTTGGAATCTAAGATTGTACGTAATACATCACCCGCATCAATAGCTGTCAGTCTATCAGAACCAGTGTCAGGAATTCCAATTAAATGATGGTGCATTGCTACTATCTTTAATTTATCATCGTATTTTTTCAAAGTTCGTTCAAGCCACAAGTTTTGGTGGTGACCAACTTCCCCCTCATCACGATCTGGCCTAGCTGAGCCAAGTGTTACAAGTACTGTATCATCACCTAATTCATTTTCAGTTTTGAATGGAAAATACTTCTTGAATAACAGATATCCTGTATTCCTATAATCATGATTTC
Organism: uncultured marine group I thaumarchaeote; assembly: GCA_902578515.1. Taxonomy (GTDB): domain Archaea; phylum Thermoproteota; class Nitrososphaeria; order Nitrososphaerales; family Nitrosopumilaceae; genus Nitrosopelagicus. The sequence goes on from CACHDH010000023.1 coordinate 2,830, forward strand.
CACTAATCGGAATGATCTTCTCAACATTCATTTGTGAAATTAGATTCTTGCACTTTTCATATTGGTCAACCAATCCCTCATTAGTAAGATCCCCAGTGATTACCACAGCTTCAGGTTTTAATGAATTTACTTCGTCGATTACCTTCTCGAACATTTCGTCACGAAATTGTGAACCCACATGTATGTCAGATAATTGAACAATTTCCATATTTTAAAAAACAAACTACATGTTTTAAACAGTTAATGTGATACAAATTCAACAAATCAAGAAATTATGAAGGTAGGAATAAATAATTAAAACGCGAGATTATGGCATCTTGTCGAAAAAAACAGCTATTATCAAGGGAGATGGAATTGGTCCAGAAGTTGTAGATTCTATGCTACATGTCCTAAAGGAATGTAATTCGCAGATGGAAATCATTAACTGTGAGGCTGGTTCGGAGCAATGGGAAAAAAATGGCTGCAAAGATGAATCATACATTCCTGATGTGACAATGGAGACATTAAAGGAGTCAGATGCTTGCTTCAAGGGTCCGACCACAACCATACCAAAACCAGGTGCCCCAAGAAGTGTCGCGGTAACATTACGTCAAAAATTTGAATTGTTTTCTAATGTAAGACCTATCAGAACATATCAAAGGATAACCCCGGATAGGAGCTTAGATTTTGTTTGTTTTAGAGAGGCAACTGAGGGATTGTATAGCGGCATAGAAGTAGAAATATCTGACGATGATGCGATTGCAATACGTCAGATTACTAGAAATAATTGTAGAAGATTCATTTCATCTGCTGCCGATTGGGCAAAAAAATACGATATAAAAAAAATGGTTGCTATTACAAAACGGAATATACTCAAAAAAACTGATGGGATATTTTGGAGTGAAATGGAAAACTGTATTAAAGAAAACCCCGGAATTACATTAGAGGAGATTTACATTGACAATATGGCTCAGCAGTTAGTTGTTAATCCGGAACAATTCAACAATTCTATACTTCTAAGCACTAATCTTTTCATGGACATAATCTCTGAACTGGCGTCAGGAATTGTTGGTTCCATTGGATTAATTTACTCGGCAAATATGGGAAATTCTTATTCCATGTTTGAAGCTGCACATGGAAGTGCACCATCTTTCAAGGGCCAAAACAAAGTAAACCCAACTGCCACGATTCTTGCTGGAGCTTGGATGGCTGAATACCTTGGTGAACCAGACATAAAGAATGCAATATTTTCTGCTACGGAAGATATAATCAATGATGGAAGCACTATTACTTTTGACATTGGTGGAAATGCTAACACATCTCAGATGACCGATGCAATAGCTTCTCTTGCAAAGGAGAAACTAAGAAAGTAATCTGATACCCTGAACAAGTATTAATTCTTCAAAAAATAATTTCTTTTTTGCAAGTATACTAACATCAAATCCTGCAAGTTTTGTATACGAAATCAATTTTTTAAAATCAGAAAGTGATGAAGTGACGTAGATGAATTTTCCTCCTGGTTTTATACATGACTTGGCGGAATTAATAATTTTCATTGGAATTTCTAATCCACTCTTCCCCCCATCAGTTCTGACATCTGATATATCATCTGTATTTAGATATGGCATATTGCAAACAATAAGATCAAACTGATGATTTATGACATCTGCTCCGCTACAACAAATGATATTTTCTGTATAATAATTCCGTTTTTTCAAAACATTGAAAAGAATATCTGTACCAATAACAAGGGAAAATGATTCCTTAAGAATGGAAGAGAGATAGCCAGAACCACTGCCAATATCTAAAGCAGATTCCCCCTTTTCATGCTTAATGTGGTCAGCCAAAAAAAATGTATCCTCAGAGGGAGGATATGGTTCAGCTTCTAGTAATTTTCTGTGCAATTTTTATAATCTCATCTCCTGATAGTTCATCCAAGCGCTTTTTGGAAGTTATGCTTAGATTAAACTGTTTTAAAATATTTTGCAAAGTTTTCCTCCTATATGAAAAAATCTTATTGACTGTTGAAATTAGTTGCTTTGGTACTATCTTCTTCTTTTCCAAAAGAATTATCATTGAATCCACCTTTGGCATTGGGATGAAGTTTGATTTTTTGACGTTCATTAGAAATTTTATTCTAAATCCATGGTTTGCTAAAACTGATATTGCTTTATGCTCTTCCTTTGATATCAATTTCTCAGCAAACTCTGCCTGTACCATAATAACTGCGCGTGAGAATTTTTTTTGTAGTAACCATTCAATGGCAAATCTACTTTTTGAGTATGGAAGATTGGAGATAAAAATAGAAAAGTCATGCCTTGAATTGAAACCATCACCATGCTCTAAAACTAAGTTTGAGTAATCAAAATTTGATTTCGCGGAAATATGTAATCTCCTATCGCTCTCTATTGAATAGACCTTTTTGGCATTCTTACACATGTATGGAATTAAAATTCCATGACCTGTTCCGACTTCAAGGACAACATCATTTCTTGTAATTTTTGCATTAGAAACAATAGATTTTGCAATGGTTTTTGATTTCAGAAAATGTTGACCGAATTTTTTACGTTTGTTCATCGCTTAACAAAGAGATTCATTCTTACATCTCCTGTAATCTCTTCAACTATTCTTTTTGTTAAATGTTTGATTAGTTCCTTCAAGCCAGTACGCTTTTCGATATCATCATAGCTTTGAAACTTTTCATTTTCTCTCTCTTTTATTATAACATTCATGTATGTCTTACCAATACCAGGAATCAATTCAAGAGCATGAACTCTTGGTGTAAGTGGTTGTGCATTGTTTATGTAATCCACAAATTTTTTTTCATTTGTTGTTACAATAAGCTCTACTACATTTAGAATTTCATTTTTTGCTGACTCGGGAGTTTTGCCATAATCCATCTTTCCTAAAACTGATTGAACCTTAGTTCGTCCTTCCTTCCCAATGTATACTCTCTCACCAACATCAAATGTTGAATCTTCTGCCCCTAGTATCTCTAATAATGTAAGTCTCTCTTCTCCTAGGGCAATTACAATTACTCCTGTTCTGCCACGAACTGTCGTTGATTTTCCACGTGATTTGTGGTCCAAAACATATGCATGTTCCTCATACTTCCTTAGTTGGGTATTCCCCATCTCCAAAACTTTTCACCTAAAACTTACGCGTTCTCATCAATTATTTTGAGGATCTTTTCCAGTGTTTCTGATAGAATCAGTTTCTTCCATCCAAAAGTGAATGAACGTAATTCTGGTAATGATCTGGGTAGAATATTTACAATTTCAACTGCCTCTTCTTCAGTTAAATCACATTGTTTCATTAGTTCCTGTTTCATTTTCTTGGCAGCCTTTGCATCAATTTTAGAAAACTTTGACACATAATCATGTGTCCAACGCTGAATTTGATCCATTGATTCCATGTCTCCCTTTGATAATATCTCCTTGACTTCTGGTAGAGATATCATTTTTTTCTTTACTACTTCTTCCATAAATTAAACACCGAATGGTTTGATATGATCAAATCTTGTGATTAAAGTTTTTGATTTCTTGCCAAGTTTAACATCAAGAGTAACACTTCGTCTTTCCACCTTGTTTATTGTACCAACTTTTCCGTGATATCGTCTGTGTGGTAATCCCTTATGTTGTCTAGGATCAATAATCACTAATGCCTTGTCACCCTCATGATATTCACGTAAAAGAAATGAAACGCCTCTTGGTTGATTCTTTGTCAGAATAGACCTAGATTTGTGCTTAAATCCATGAGAACGGCCAGATGGTTTCTTAGTTGTCATATCAGAATACGTCTTATGACCCTATTTTAATACTTAAGCCCCACGCGTTTGTCCTACCTAACATCCGTAAAATCCTCATTTTTGATGCGTGTTATATTGCAAATTACCGTAAAGGTTGTTGAGAATGACTAGTTTCCTTGTAAAAAACAAATCAAAGGAATCGTATGAACAGCGAATCAGTACAGAACCGATAACGACTCAAAGATGCAAGCTGTATGCAATAAAGAACTTTGATCACTTTGTTTCTGAAACATATGATGACAGGACTACCAATGACATAATTGACGAACTCTTTATACTCAAAACTGACAACGGGCAAGAATTTGAAGATGTCCTGTATGACATGTTACAAGAATGGATAAACTGGAATGAAAGAAAGGGAATACATCCAAGCACTATTCGTATTACATTCTCAAATGTTAGGAAATATCTTTTCTTCCGAAAAATCAAAACAAACGAACAAGACATTCGTGAACATTTGAGATTTCCAAAGATTCCAAAGGAGGAAAAATATCCATTGTCTGATAATGAGTATCGTATGATAGTGGATGGGTTTTCAAAAAGCCCATTGTTTCAGTCAATCTGCCTTGCTCTTGGAGCATCTGGAATGCGAATAGGTGAACTGATGCGTGTAAAAAAGAAAGATCTTGATTTATCTGCACAACGAGTTAGGGTAAAAATTCCACCACACACAAAGACACGAGCAGGAAGAACCACATTCTTTACAAAGGAAGTTATGGGAAAGATCGAAAAAAGACTAGAGAAGATTAATCCAGATGATTATGTATTCTGCATGGAAAGTCCAGTTTCTGGGGCGGATAACTTTAGAACTGCATTTCGTAGGCTTCTAAATAGGCTAGAACTTGATGAAAGATACCAATCAAATAACTTTTTCAAGATATCTCCACACAGTTTTAGAGCATACTTTTTCACAAAGGCTGCCAGAAAACACGGGGACAACTATGCCCACAGAATGACTGGTCATGGTGGCTATCTTATGCAATATGACAGAATGACCGAAGAAGAAAAGATGAACATGTACATTGAGCTTGAACCAGACCTTGTAGTTTATGAGCAGACCAAAAATAAACTAAAGATAGAACAGTTGGAAGAAGAAAACTCATCAATCTCACAACTTAGAGAAGAAGTTAGAACACTAAAAGAACAACAAGCAAAACAGGATAAGAAAATTTTAGATAAACTTCGGGAAAACAAAACGCTTCCAATTTAGAATATAACTTCTCTGGAAAATTAGCTCTGCCTTTTTCATAGGGTTTTTAATTGATAAATGACAATAAGTATAATGGAATGAAGAAATTACAATGTTTAGCACACCACGAGACATTTCAGATTCCTATTACTGATGAAGAGTTCCTCTCAGGTAAATTGCATGGAGATGTAGAGAGAATTCAGGCACACATTGAGAAGAATCCCAGTTGTAAGATAAGGGAGGTAAAACAATGAAAGACGCTCAAATTGGTATCATAATTGATGGTACTACGCTCACAGACTATGCGGGAGACCTACTTCCAAGTAAGGACAGAGTGAGATATAGGCGAAACAAGGTAGTTAAACTACTTCTCAATGGCTTTTCCCAGAGAAGTATATCATCAACACTACACTGTAGCCTTTCAACCATTGAAAAAGACATCAAAGCGTTGAGGGAAAATGTATCACAACGACATTACTTCCTACCACTTATGAACAACAATAAGAAAAAATGAGTTCGAATAAGAGTAAAATCATAACAAAATACCAATTGTGTTGAAAAGAGTGTGTATTGTGTGTATAAAGTGTGTATTGTGTGTATAGTTTTGTTGCGTGTTAGTCTTTGTTGTAAAGTGTATGTATTGTATGTATAATGTATGTATTGTATGTATAGTTTTTTTGCGTGTTAGTAATTGGTGTGTGTTTTTTGTTTAGATCAGTAATATTCCAGTAATACTTGTTCCCGTTTTTATATAGTAAACACGCTAATTATGGTTGTGCCTAGTAAACTAGAGAAAACTAGCGTATTTTTCAGACTTTAGTTCCACATCCACCACAAAACTTTGCAGTAGGATTTAGTTTCTTTCCACAGTTCTCACAAAATGCAGACGTTTCTTTTTTCTCCACTGGTTTTTGCTTAACAGGTTTTGGTTTAGCTGCAGGCTTTGGTGTTTTTGATCCTCTCTTTGCAACAGCTATGGCTCCAATTATTCCTCCAATTCCAACAACTGCAATTATGATATAGAGTGGCTCAATTGACATGAAGGATGATTTAGTTTTGGGAGTAGATGCAAGCTGACATGCTCCATCCACCAGTACTGTTCCTTCACCACATCCACCGGCAGGTAGTACGTAAAATGAAAAAAGATGATGATTACCTAGACCATGAACTTGATATTCTTGAGTCCATGTTAAAATTTCTGGCTCGAATTGAAACGTTTTTTGTTCGCCTATTCTGATACGCATAGTCTCAGATGTAGAACAACCCTCACAGTCGGCACGAACATACCCCCCTATATGAAACGCTAAATCATGATGTTGACCAGACATTTCATATTCCTCGTGGCTTGGTCCCTCCGCCATAATTTTGGAAACACACTCATTAAATATTTCAACAGTAAAATTGACAGTTTCGCCAGACTGATAAGTTTCCTTATCGGTACGAATGTCAGTAGCAAACCGATCGAAATTACAACTCCCACCACCCTCACCAGTGCCTCCACCGCCACCGCAAGCTGGAGATCCGGGTAGTGCATCTCCAGTACAAGCACGTGGAATGGAACTTCCGTCATAGGTGTATGCAGACACACTTGGAACCATAACTCCAATCATACAAACCACAAGAACTGAGAGAAGAAGATACCTCATTATACTTGATCACCACACTTGCCACAAAACTTTGCTGTTGGTTTTAGTGATTTTCCGCAGTTCTCACAGAAATTGCTTTCAGATTCTTTTGTCTCTGTGGGTTTTCGTATTTTTGGAATAAAGTCCCGTTCTTTCGATGACTTAATTGCTAGAACAATGCCACCAATTAATATAACAACACCCAGAATCAATCCTCCATATCCAAAGAACCTCACTGAAACAAACAGAGCCAGAATTATCAACACTCCACCAAAAAGAAGAAGTGCGATTGAGATAGCAAGAAAATG
>CACHDH010000024.1 GCA_902578515.1 uncultured marine group I thaumarchaeote
TTGACATAGGAAATAAGAAACTAACCTATTGGGATTTTGGGGAATCACAATCTATTTCCATTGATATGGACCCTGAAAGTGAGTATTACAAGCAAATAGCAAATACTGTACAGGGTGAAACATTAACCTCATTTTTAACTAAACGTTTTCAGAGAGTTGGGAATACTACAGCTCAAAAGTTTGCTGAATATTCAAAATTCAAACCTGAACACAGAATTGGTACTATGACAAATCAAGAGCTTGTAAAACTTACTGATTCATTACAATCCTTTGATGATTTCATGGCACCTGATCCAAGTTGTCTGGCTCCTTTAGGTGAGTCTCCATTGGAAAAGGGTATGCAACGATTTTTTGAACCAGATTTTCTTGCAGTTGTACAGCGTGGGGCTTCAGCTTATTCAGGATTTCCGTTTGTCATAGAGATGGGCGTTGCATATGGCGGAAAAATTTCTACTCGTGGAATGAAAGTTTATCGGTTTGCTAACAGAATTCCACTTCTTTATGATGAGGGAAGTGATGTAGTTCTAAAAGTTGTAAACGATACTGATTGGTCACGCTATAAAGTCAAGGGTGATCCACCATTAGTAATAGTATCACACATCTGTTCTACAAGGGTGCCTTACAAAACAGTAGGAAAAGAAAATGTAGCAGATAGACCTGAGATTGAACGTGAGTTAAAACTCGCGCTGCTATCTCTATCTAGAAAATTATCCTCATTCATGTCTAAAAGAGGTCAGGCTGAAGCTGCCATAAAGAGAAAAAATCTTTATTCAAAATACATTCCATTAATAGCACAATTTTGTACAGAACTTGCTGGTAAAAAGAAGGAACCAAATTATAAGAAGATGATTACGGAGGAACCTATAGTTGAAGAAGAAAGCTAAGAAAAAAAATTCAGATGAGAAGAAAAAAAATCTTGCTGAGCTTTTGAAAAAACATGGAGCACAGATTTATGATGATCTTGACAAGGGAAATTTCCCAAAATTTTCTATTCCTAGCCGTTCGGTAAGCAATATTGTATATGACAAAAAGATACGTCAATACATACTTGGAGCAAACACGGCAGTTAGAAGTTCTAGAAACACATCACAACTTCGTTCATTTACGCAATTAATGTGGCTGGCGTTTTTTGCTAATAGGTTAACTGGTGATAAAAAATCTTCAACCCTTCGAGATGTATATTATTCCTCTCAAGCATTCGCGGTTGATTTTGAAGACCAAGCTGAATCTGATAACATAATCGTTGACCTAGAGGCAGTACTTTCATCTCCTAGAGAATCTTTCCATGTATTTCCAGAAGAACGTAGTAGTGTGTTTGGAGACTTGACAATAGAATATACTGTTCCAGGATATCAAGGAAAAAAAACAAATCTATCTGATCATCCAGATGGTTATGCTATAGGTCCAAGTCTCACTTCTTCAGAATTTATAGAAACAAGTGCAGAAGTTGTAATCGCGATAGAGAAAGGTGGTTTATTCACTAGATTTGTTGAAGAACAGGTAGATAAAAAATTCAAGTCAATCATAGTTGATACTGGTGGTCAAGCTCCACGCTCAACTAGAACATTGTTAAAAAGACTTCATGATGAATTGAGTCTTCCTGTTGTTATTTTGACTGATGGTGATGTCTATGGAGAACATATTGCAATGGTAATCAAATCAGGTTCAGCTAATGCAGCACATTTGCGAGAACTGACTGTTCCAGATGCAAAATGGGTTGGAGTGTGGGCTACTGATATTGAAAAATACAAACTTCCTACGATACCAATGACAGAATCTGACATCAAAAGATGTTATGATCTACAGAAGGATCCACGATATCAGGAGGGTATTTGGAAGAAGGAACTCGAAGTATTCTTAAAGATTAAAAGAAAAGCAGAACTCGAAGCATTCTCCAAGTATGGACTAACCAACATCACGGACAAATATCTACCACATAAGCTTGAGATTGCAAAAAGTCTTTAACTTATTCGTAGTGTTAGTACACCATTTCTATACTTGAAATCAGAAATCTTCATACTATTTGATCCTTCAATTGCAACTTCTTTTGAAAAACCACCAGAGCCTCTAATGTATAATATACCATCAATCAATCTAACCATGATTTTATCATCAGGACCAGGTACTTCAGCTACAAAGACAAACTGATTATCACCCTTGATTAAATCATAAACCCAATTCTTGGCTTCTGCTTCCCTTGCAGTATACTTTGGTTTTACATTTTTCAGCATTTTCTTAATAATATGAACCCAGTAAATTGTCGTAATTGTTGCAACTCCAACCAAAATGAAATTTACAAAACTTCCATCTGCTCTTTGTGTCATTATGTAAATAACTCCAATGAAAAGAAGTATGATTATTGGAACTACGAAGTTCAATGATTTTTCATTTGTATATGAAGACGTATTGCTGAATTTAGACAACGAATAGAAATCATTTCTACCAAATATAAAGTATATTTGAATTTTTTAGAGTGCTACTTTAATTAGAATAAATTCTTAGAATCTTAGATGGATCATGAGAAAATTAAAAATGATCTGGTATCTGAGATCAGACTAACTACAAATCAGGCTGATGTGTTTTTGCTAGTTACATTAAAGGGAAAAATGGAAGTTGATCAAATTGCTAAATCTTTAGATATTTCTACGGATGATGCGTTAGAAACATCCCAAAAACTTGTTGAGTTAGGTGGTTTTATCGATATGTCTGAAACAGAATTTGAGGCGATGCATCCCCGATTCACAACTGTAAACATGTATCGAAAAATGTGTGAGAGAGAAAACATTGACTTTAAAAAAAACACCATTGTTGACAATCTTGGTGTTGTATTGGAGGAACAATATGACGATGCAAGGACTAAATATAACAAAAAATAGTGAAAATCTCATGGGAGAAATCTACCGTTGTTGTGATAATCCTCAAATCACTTACCTAGCTCCTGTTAACATAAACGTAGATGAACGGACAATAGGTAGTGTTGATGTATGGCGATGTGCTGTTTGCAAAAAAAAATTTTGCGAAGAAAAACAATTAGGAATAGATTCAATTACCGATATTGTAGGGATGCCAAGAATAGAAGATGATGAGAAATGGGGAGTGATTGTTAGCAAACTACAGAAAGGGAAAGATAAATGGAAACTTGTAAAGTTAAAACAAAATGGAGTTATTAAATATGAAACAGCGGATGAGAAAATGTTAGATCTTAAAATTGAGAATTATAGCATAGTCGATGATTATCATACTAGTTTTCTAGTAGAAGATCACTTAAACAGGGCAGTAGAAATTTAGATCTCACTTGGACATAAAAGTACACGTAAACAATGTTGATGGCTCACAAATGGCAGCCAAAATTACTGGCACATTTGAGATTGATAATAATTCGTTTGAGTTTATGGCAATAGCATTTGGTCGTATAGGTGGTCAGAACATTGGCGTTAAACTATCTGAAGAGACCGAAAACAAACTAAAATCTCTCAAATATAATGTTGAGAAGGTTATTGATGATTTACAAAAAAAACTTGTCTCAGGAAGCCTAAGTGTTCCTGATGGTTTGAAACGGGAATCATTTGTAGATGATTAAAATTCTGCCTCAGTTAGTGCCTTTTCACAGGAACATTTTCTTTTTGTTGTAAAATCATCTGGCATTTTATTGATTAATTCTACTAACAGTTTTTTTGTGCTTTGAACATTTTTAGATAAAGTATCCATAACCTCTTTTGCAGTTACAGGTTTTTCTGCCCAAACGTCATAATCTGTGACTGTGGCAATTGATACATAACATATTTGAGCCTCCCTCGCAAGCTGACATTCTGGAACCAATGTCATTCCGATAATGTCAGCCCCAGTAGATTTGTAGAATCTAGATTCTGCTTTTGTTGAAAATCTTGGACCTTCAATGCAAGTATATGTACAATCCTTGTGTAAAGATATACCCTGATTATTAGCCGTGTTTGAAACAATTTCCTGAAGTTCTGGGCAAAAAGGATCCGCCACCGAAATATGGATAACTTTTCCCTCTTCAGAAAATGAAGTTCTTCTAGATTTTGTAAAATCAATGAATTGTGTTGGAAGAACAAAGTCACCAGGTTTTATTTCTTCTTTTAGGCTTCCAACCGCTGATGCAGAAATAATCCTTGTAATTCCTAATTCCTTGAATGCCCAGATATTTGCGCAATAATTTATCATATGTGGAGGAATGGAATGTTTTTTCCCATGTCTTGGCATGAATGCAACTTTTTTCCCACCAAGTTCTCCTACAGTAATATAATCAGATGTTTGACCGTATGGTGTTCTAATCGTAATTTCTTTACTATCTTGCAACATTTCAGAATCATAAATTCCTGTTCCACCAAAAATTCCAATCTCCGCTGTCTCACTATCCATTAGTATTGCACCAATGAAACTGCCTTGTAGTCATTTATTTCTTTAATTCCATTCAAGTCAGTTAATTCAATAATAAATGCAAAGCCAGCAACCTTTGCACCAATCTTTTCAACTAATTTTGCACCAGCTTTCGCTGTTCCACCAGTAGCTAACAAATCGTCGCAGATTACCACCCTCTCATTCTTCTTTAATACATCCTTTTGAATCTCTAGTATTGCTTTACCATATTCAATTGTGTATGAAATCTTTACAGTTTTCCCAGGAAGCTTTCCCGCTTTTCTTAACATTACCATACCCTTATTGTATTTTTGTGCAAGAAGGGATGCGGTGATAAAACCTCTAGATTCAATTCCTACAAAAGTATCAACATCTTTTGGATGAAACTTTTTTGAAAACTCTTCCACAACAAATGACATTGCAGCAGGATCATTTAGGATAGGACTGAAATCCCTAAACAAGATACCTTTTTTTGGAAAGTTTGGATACTCTGTTATCTTTCTCTTCAAATTCATATTACTTGTAAAAATTAATGAGGGATAAAAACTATTTTGAGGTATGTAATTATTGTATGAATATTTCTACACTATCACTATTTTCGGCATCACTTGCTATGATAGTATATTTTCCAGTATCAAGAGTATCAGGTATTGACCAAGGAACTGAAAACATACCACCACCTGTAATAGGAGTTTCTAATTCTACAATAAGTACATCATTTTCATCAAATATTTCAATTGTTAGACGTGGATAATCTGATTGTGCCACGCCCTTAATCATTAGAACATCAGAATGGTCGACTTCTAACTTATCCAGTTGAAGTACAACAGCTTTTTCCGTTGGAAGACTTACCTTGATGTTAATACTTTTTGTATCCAAACGACTGTTTGCAGTAAGTTTCCATACACCAAGTTCAGCATCAATTGGTATTCCTATCTCCTCTGTAGAAAAAGTACCTACGGAATCTGAGAATGTTTCAGTTTTGCTACTTACTTCCCCGTTAGGATCATAAAGAGTTATAGTAATTCTAGCATCAGTACCAGTTGTACCAATTACAAGTATTGATTGACCTAGAGTATAATTTTCTTCAAGTGAAAGTAATGAAATATCACCTGATCCCGCTTCTAGACCAACTGAAAATTTGACCGAGTCTTGAATGTTTGACGAACCAACAACAGCTCTATAGATTCCTGAATTAAGACCATTCAAATCTACAGAGTATTTACTTTTCCCAGATGAACTTGTTGTTATAGAATCAGTTATTTTGATACTATCATTTGAGTCTAATATTTTAATTCCTAGCTTAGAAGATGCTGGTCCAATGATATTTAGTACCGCCTTAGAATTAAGTGAAAAATTTGTTTTTTCCATCAACGTTATAATTTTTTCACTCGGATATTTACCAATACCAATCAAAGTAGCATCAGCTCCATTATCTTGTTTTATTATTATAGTATAAGTTCCAGCAGAAGTTGAATCTTCTATTAGAAATTCATAATTTATCTCCCCATTATTCACGCTTGTAAATACATCATAATGTATTATTTTATTCGTTTCATCTTTAATCAGTATTGTAGTATTTTTTGACGGTTCACCAATTCCACTTATCTCAATAGTTTCTCCTGTATTGTATCTTATCGCCGAAGTAGAAATTTCTACTAGATAATCTGATTTTATCTCAATATTTTTTGTAGTTCTATCATTGTTATTATCAATAATTACATATCTTTCACCAAGATTTTCATTACGATCTATCAGTTCTTCAAGTACCCAATCACCATTTGAATCAGCTATAACTACTCTAGTTTTTTCTAAAACTCTATTCACGTCTTCAAATGAAAGTATAATTGCACTTTTTGGATACGCATAGCCAGAAATAGTTAAGGTTTCTTCATATCTTATTTCAGCAGGAATTTCATTCACATTAAATTTCGAACTTTTTAAAAATCTGTTTTTTTCTTCATCAATGTTAATATTACTACTTTGAATATTTCCAGATTCATCTTTAATAATAAACTCACTTGTTCCGGTACTATAGTCATTAGGTATTGAGATTGTAGTTAAAAAATTACCCTTTTCATCTGTATCAATTGATCCTAATATGGTATTATCAAGATAGAACTTCAAACTCTCATCTGAACCAAATCCATTCCCAACAAGTCTCAAATCAGAGCCAACTCTGATTTTTTCTGGGATAAACTTCTTCATACCATAAAGTTTTCCTCCTTCCTCTTTAGCCTGTTCAACCTCCTCACTTTCATCTTCAATAAAGTCCGAGGTTGATTCAGAGATTGACAAAATTTCTGCTTTATTAGAATCTATATCGTCACCATTTTGATCCAATACTTTCCAATTAATTCCATCTATTTTTTCACTTGTTACTAGACCAAACTTTGCTGATTCACCTGGATTTAGCGTATTTGTTGCGGTGAATATTATCAACTTACCGTCAGAATATTTTCCTCCACCCCAACCTGGTTCTGATTTGAATGATTCAAATGTTATTTCCCCGCCAGGCCACATTCTAACAGTTTTTATTTTAGAATCACCATTATTTTCAAATTCAACAATTATTGTATTTTCAAATCCAATTGGGTTTACAGAAATTACTTCCTCTGCATTTACTTCAGTGATTGAGAATAAAGTGAAAATAGAAAATACAAGAAACAATGAAGCAGAAATTCCGCCAAGATAATACTTCATATTATTCATCATTTTGTTGTCAGCAATTAAACTTTAATTTAATTGTAGTTTGATTTTGCATTTTTAATGAACTTTTACTGTTTAAATTCATCATTTATTTGAAAATTCCTCCATAGGAGCTGTATTCTGATATTGGCGTATACGTTCTGCAATCAAGCGATATAAATTGCGTATACTATCTCTTGTTTTTTCCGTTAAGAAACTTGTATCATTCAAAGCAACCTTACCGCATATGTACCTACAAACTTCTTCTTTATCAAACTCCCCCCAATCATCGTCACTGTGATCATTCCATACTGCTTTTAGGTTTTCAATGATTCCCTTTTTCCCATGAATCAACACTTCTTCTGTGGTTAGATTTGTGTATCCTTCTCTACGTAATTTTATTTCATAAGTTTGGTTAACAGCATATAGGTAATCCTCAGGCATCATATAATCCTCTATTGACTGGAGAAGTTTTCCATCTATCTCAAAAAATATGATCTGTGTTTCAGAAAATTTGTTCGTTTTTAATTGATTAGCAGTCTGATTTGATTCATAATCATTATCAAGTAAAACAAATGTGTTGTATCCATGATTATGATAGAATAGTGATAGCGGTAATACTGAATTCTTACTATATGCTGGTACAACATTCAGTGGGTTCATGGATATGTTTGGATCCTGAAGGAATTTATCAAATGCATTAAGATACATTGTGTCTGACATTGTTTCAACTATAATGAGTGGCCGTGAGTTAAAACCAATTTCTCTAGTAGTTATCGAGTCAACTAATCCTTTTGATAATCCATAGAGAATTGGTGTAAGTGTTGCATCATCAGCCTTCCAGTAATCATAAAAAATTTTACTCAAATGTCTTTTTCTATCAAGTTCTACAACCAGAAGATTGCCTGGTGTGTAATCAAAAATCATGAAAGGTGAATGTGTAGCGTATAAGACTTGGTTTGAACCAGCTAGATTCCTCAACAGATCAGATATTCCCATTTGTTGCGTTGGGTGTAGGTTTCGTGCTGGTTCATCAAGTAACAGTATAGCTTCTTTCAATTCTGCTTTTTGTGTTTCTGCAGCAAAGTTTACAATGAAGGAAAATGTCCATTTGAAGCCTTCAGCTCTTCTGTTTAGTAATCCAGTGTTAGTTATCGTTCCATCCCTATGAACATCTGACAGAACAACACTCAAAATATTTCCAGGATTCAATCTTAGTTCTACGTTGATTGCTTCGCCTTTCCAAGATGGGTTTAGCCGTTGTGTTAAATTTTTACTTGCAGCACTCAAAAATTTAATTAATTTTGATGGGCTGTTCTTCATTCCTTCTAGCTGTTCTATATCCAACTCAGCAAGGTATAGTAAGTTTCTTACAGTTTCTGCCCTATCAAATCCCTCAATATACTCAATTCCTGCTGAAGCTTCATTCTCAGTTTCCTTAATGTATTCTGTCAGGTTTATGTTTCCAAGAATTTTCTTATAATCTGAAAAGTAAACAAACCTAGGATGTAGGTTTTCTCCAATGAATTTTTTTAAATTGTTACTTTTAGTATCACTCATTGAAATTTTACCAATATTTTTTACCATGTCCGTATAGGTTTTTTCCCACTCGGTGAGTATCTGCTGTTCATCTTTTGCTATATTCTGTATATTATTATCAAAGTCATCAAGTTCAGATTGAATGGCTTTTTTGCTGCTTGGCATATTTGCAGTAAAAAAATAAGTATCAAGTTTTTTGCTTATGTAATTTGGTATGCTTTCAACAAATGTTGACAGTTGTTTTGTAATACCCTGCCAGTGTTTTAGATTTTCATCTTCCTTCTCATCAATATTAGCACCACCAAAATCATATTGTATTTCGGGGTTTTTGTTTGTTCTAAAAATTTTTAATTTATTTAACTCTAAATCAGGAAACTTTTCCTTAACTATCTCAACCTCGTCATGGTTTAAGTCAAAATCTCCTTCAACAATTCGAATTTCAGATTTAAGTCGCTCAGTCATCTCATCACACAAATCAAGATCAGAGACAATCTCCTCCTTGTTTAGCAACGTCAATGCTTGTAGAATTGTTGTTTTACCACTCTCATTTCGACCAACAAATGCTGCCAAGTCACCCACTACAACATCACCTGAATCATGGATGCAACGAAATGCCTGTACTCTAAATTTTCTAAGACGCAATTAGTGTCTATGAATACGAATGAGATTTAAATTATTAGTCAAAATTAGTTCGACAATCGACATTATGTGATATTTTATATTGCATTCAGTTTTCCACATGATAATACAATTAATGGTGATTTTTGATGGCAGATAAAAGCGTGGAAACTAAAAAGGAAAAGAAGATAAGTAAAATCAAAGAGCAATTAGCACGATTACGTGAAAAATTAAAGACAGATAATCAGGGAGGACTGAAGCAATCTGCT
>CACHDH010000025.1 GCA_902578515.1 uncultured marine group I thaumarchaeote
AGCGTTGGGGTGCGACCCAGTCCCTTTCCGAACCTGGAAGTCAAACCCAATGTCGCTACCGTGCTACTAAGATGCGAGAGCTCTTGGGAAGCGGTGGTGCTGGCATTTATTTTCTAATCATTCAATCAAGCATTCTTAAAACTGTCCACTGTTTATGTACTGTATCAGTAGGTTCTAGTACCATAGTTGGAGTTAGTACTTGAAAGACAGGTATGCAATTATAACCATATTGCTCGAAATTTGCACAATAATGTATTTTCCATATAGAATAATCCTTTTCCTTTTCATACATCTTAGAAGTATTATCATTAGGATCCACCACTAAGTCAATCGTGATTTCAGAATAAATTGGGTAAAGTGCAAGGAATCTATGTTCCAAACTTGGACTATGTTCCCATTGACCCTTTTCATACTCGACACCATCAATATTGATCACTTCTTCTCCTTTCATCAATGTATCAAATACATGATCAGTTATTGGGTGAGGTACAAACGCCCCAGTAGCTGTACTTTCTGTAATGTTGATCAGTTGGCCATCAGCATTTCTAATAACAAGTTGTAGATATATCAAATAATTCGTATCTTTACTTGTAACAATATTCACTTCTCCCTGTTTCTTAAAAAGTCCTTCAATTGGAAAATGTTCATCTGCAAATATAGATGGAATAGAATTGATTGTCAATATTATGCAAGTAATAATTGCTAATGTTATTGTAAATTTTTTCATACAAAATACGACATTTCGATGTAAATAAATGAATTTCCTAATTTTTAGGATAGTAATTTAATTAACCCAACAAATAATTAATTGTAAGTAATTTGGAAAACTCTCAATATGTTTCTTATACAGTATTTTTTTGCACCCTTGTAATTGTATTATTAACTCTCACTCCAGTAATCTTTCCTGCATTATTTTCAGTACTTTTTGGAATGTTTACAGAAAATCTAGATCCATTTGAGCTTGGACACCAATCAATTTTTCTTATTTTAAGCAATGCTGTGATACTTTCATTTGGATTTGCATATTATAAAAATAAAATTTCTTTCCCAGTGCATAGTATATTTGAAAAAATTCGGACATTTGAAACATCAAAAAGAATAACTGTAATTTCTTTAATTATTATTTTTGGAATATATATTGGATTCTCATCATCAGAACTTTTACTTGATGAAAGTAAACAATGGAGTGATTATAATTCAATACTGATACCAGCCTTAGAGATTTGGCCATTTGGTGAAACTGATGATATCTATGTGCAAGAGCAAAACGATCGATATGTTAGGATGTTTTTCCTTGATGTGTCACTTGATATATTTCAAAATATCAAGCTGTTACCGTTTGTGGCTAGTATTCTAGTAGTTTTTTTTACTTATTTGATCACTGTCCAATTTTGTCACAAGCGTTTTGCAGGACTTATTGCTATAGTTGTATTATTACAAAGTTACACATTCCTAAAGTTTGATACTATTGCAGTGTATGAAAATTTGTGGGTTTTGTTTTTCTTGCTTTCATTGTATATAATACAAAAAAAATGGTTTCTATCCCCTGTTTTTTACATACTTGCATTTTATACTAAAGCATACGTCGCACCGTTTTTCTTAATGACGTTATTTACTACATATAGATCACAAATATCTACGAGAACGAAAATTGCTATATTACTTTCTTATGCAGTTGTAGTCATAATTTCTGCCGTTATAATTTTCATAGGTGAAACAGTATATCCTGATGTCATAGAAATAAACTTTAGTAAATTTATTTTAGCATTTCAAACTATCATATCTCAATTAAGGTTTGACACTTTCTTTATAATGTTATTATTACCAACTACAGTAGGATTAATATTCCTTTCAAAAAATAAATTGCAACACGCTGATTCTATTCTAATTCTTATTTTTGGAACTATAATTGCTAGTCCATTATTGGTAACAATCACATATCATTATGAAATTTTACCTTACAGATTCATTCCATTACTAGTATTCTTTTCAATCGGTATAGGAATGTTCTTTTCAAAGAAATCAGTCAATGACTCTTAAAACAGTCCATTTTACTGTTACATTATCTCCTTCTTCCATAAGTATCCAATACCCATTGTGTTCCAAATTAATGCACTTTAATTCATCCTGTACAGAAGTGGCACATAACGCATATCTAAACATAGGATCATACCTTTGTGCATCAGGCGAATTAATTAGATCTTTTATTTTGGAAGAATTTTCAAACTGAACTTTTTCATATTTAATTCCATCAAGCATTATAACTTCTTTTTTCGCAATTATTGAATTGAATATATGGTCAGGTATTTGACCTTGTGTATATTGAGAAGCTCTAGATTCTATAATACCAACTAGATACCCCTGTGAATTTCTAACCTCTAGATGTACATACAATAAATATTCGATATCAGATGCATGTACTGGTTCAATTGAACCAATTAGAGATACTAGAAAAACAAATACTAATACAAATACAAGTTCCTTCATGCGAAATATCAAATTTAGATCTAGATAAATAGTTTATAAAAAACATAAAAATAGATAAGTGAGTTAGTATTCGTATGCCAATCTGTTCAGTATGTGGAGAACATCTTTCCGATGATATACGATTTCTAAATCATATGATGGAAAAACATGGATTTAGAAATCCAAATATCGATAAGCCAGATAGAAATTCCAGAGGATACTAGTTTTATTCTATATTTTGATCTTTTTACTATTAGTTAGAAGACTTGCAGAACGAAAAAAAACTGCCTTTGGGCTTTTGCAACCAAGCTCATAAGAATCTTGAGATATATTTTTTTGAATATTTTTTCCATCAGCATTGAATATTGCAGAAAATAAAGGACATAAGGCAGCCCTACCGCCATATGCAGTACTATCATCAATAAACCAAAACATCTCTAATGCATTAGAATCAAGAATATTCTCTCTGATCTTCTTACCAAAACTGGTATAATGACCAACAAAATGTAGTCTTCCTTTTGCCAAAAAATTTATAATTTTAGCAAACTGTAGGCAAAGATAACATTCATTATCATAGATTACAAGCGGTGTCATTTCTTTCAGATCCATATGGTAGCACTATATTCAGATTTTATTATTATAATAATTTTAACCTAGCTTATGTAATACAATGCAATTATAATTGTGATTTGTTAATTCTATATATCAATGGGACTAAATTACTATAGGATTAAAAGAAATGTTCTCAAGGCTAGAAAGCTTGTAATTCAGGGCACATCAAATGCGGGATCTGGTCATCCTGGTGGATCTTTTTCTATGGCTGAAATATTGGGTTGTTTATTTTACAAATATTTGAAGTACGATCCAAAGAATCCTAGTTGGGAAGATCGTGACAAACTCATACTTTCAAAAGGTCATGCATCACCAGGTCTTTTTTCAAATATGGCAACAGCTGGTTACTTTGATCCTGTAGATCTTTTAACATTAAGAAAGTTTGGCAGTAAACTTCAGGGTCATCCAGACCTAAAATGTCCTGGTGTTGAATTTTGTGGTGGATCTTTAGGAATTGGATTATCATATTCTATTGGAAATGCTTTAGCTGCAAGAATTGATGGTAAGGATCAGAGAGTTTACACAATTATTGGTGACGGTGAATCTGATGAGGGGCAAGTTTGGGAGGCAGCAATGACAGCTGCCAAATACAAGATCGATAACATGACTGTGTTCCTTGATAGAAATTTCATACAACAGGACTCCTATACAGAAAAAATCATGCCACTTGATGAGGAATTACTTGGTACTGATTTATCAGAGATGTGGAAGGATGCAAGTAGATGGAAAACTGGAGATAAGTGGCGGTCTTTTGGTTGGAATGTTATCGAAATTGATGGGCATAGAGTTGAACAGATTTCAGATGCCATAAGAAGGGCAAATCAAACAAAAGGCCTTCCATCAATTATCATTTCTAGAACAATCAAAGGTAAAGGAGTAGAACATATGGAAGATAATCCACAATGGCATGGTAAAGCTCCAAAACCAGAGATGGTTCCAATTATTGAAGATGAGTTAGAATCTCAGTTTATGATTGCACCTTCAATTATTGCTGGAGATATGTCAAACCTTGACAAAGAAGTTAAACGATGTGAAGATGGCAGAGCTGATTATATCCATTTGGATGTCATGGATGGTCAGTTTGTTCCTAACAAAACATTTGATCATACAAAGATCAAAGAGTTACGTCCGTTAACGTTAATCCCATTCGATGCCCATCTTATGATTAACGAACCAGTAAAACATGTACGTAATTACATAGATGCTGGGAGTGATATTATTACTGTTCATGCAGAGGTATGTGATGAATCTAGCTTTGGTGAGATATGTGATATGCTACATTCAAACCAAGTTGGAATTGGATTGGCAATAAATCCAGATACAGAACTACCTGAATGGTGCTACAAATTTGCAGAGTTACTTGACCAAGTAATCATCATGTCTGTTGTTCCTGGTAAATCTGGTCAGAAATTCATAGAAGCTACCCATGAAAAAACTAAACGAGTTGTTAAAGATCTTAGGGAGCACAAATTCGAAGGATACATTGAGGCTGATGGAGGAGTTAATTTGGAAAATATAGGATCATGCTTTGAAGATGGTGCGAGAGCGTTTGTGGGAGGCAGTGCCATCATTGGACAAAATGATGTCAGAATGATCATTAAAGAATTTAGAAACCAAGTTCTAGAGTCCAGAAGAAGATTGTTGATTAAGAGGGCACACGAACTAGGTGGAACAGAACTCGTTAACAGCTGGATTGATCTTCACGTTGTTGGAGAGAAAAAAGACAAACTAGTTCAAATTGCAAAGGAGCTTGGATTTCAATGAGCACAGAACAGTTCGGTGATATGAGAACTGAATATAGCAAAGCACTTGTTGCGGTTGGGGAGGAGAATCCAAATGTTGTAGTTCTAGGAGCTGACACAACTGACTCGTTG
Source organism: uncultured marine group I thaumarchaeote (assembly GCA_902578515.1). Lineage (GTDB taxonomy): Archaea > Thermoproteota > Nitrososphaeria > Nitrososphaerales > Nitrosopumilaceae > Nitrosopelagicus. The sequence goes on from CACHDH010000025.1 coordinate 4,953, forward strand.
AAAACTTCAAATTTTGGGAAAAAATTTCCTGAAAGATTTTTTAACGTGGGAATTGCGGAAGCAAATTTAGTTTCAGTGGCTGCAGGACTTGCCTATTCTGGCAAGACAGCATTTGCAAGCACATATGCCATATTTCTACCAGGACGATGCGTTGATCAAATTAGAAATGCAATTGCATATCCATCTCCAGGCGATAAGAAGGGTCTGAATGTAAAATTAGTTGTTTCTCATGGAGGTCTTAGTGTTGGGGCTGATGGTGGTTCCCACCAGCAGTTAGAAGATATTGCAACAATGCGAGCAATTCCCAACATGAGAGTGCTTGTGCCATCTGACTCAATCAGTGTTTCAAAACTTACTTGGATAATCTCTCAACAGTACGGACCATTCTATATGAGAATGGCTAGATCAAAGACACCAATTATTCATAACGAGTCACAAGAATTTCAGATTGGAAAAGGAATTGTACTGCGAGATGGTTCTGATTGCACAATAGCCGCATGTGGAATTACAGTTAAGATTGCATTAGATGCAGCTGATTTGCTTAAGCAAGAGGGAATATCTTGCAGGGTTATCGATTCCTTTTCTGTCAAACCAATTGACAAAGATCTTTTAGAAAAGGCTGCTAGAGAAACAGGGTCTATTGTAACATGTGAAGAACATAACATAATGGGCGGGTTCGGTTCAAGTGTAGCAGAAGTTGTTTCAGAATCTTATCCAGTTCCAATCAAAAGAATTGGAGCACAAGACAAGTTTGGAGAATCAGCGCGTGATAACGAAATTCCACAGTTATTCGAAAAACATGGGATAACATCTATTAATATAGCAAACACAGTAAAGAAAGCGAGAGGTCAAAAACCATGAAAATTTTCCTAGACACAGCTAATCTTGATGCTATACGAATGTACAACGATATGGGACTCGTAGATGGTATCACCACAAACCCTTCATTGCTAGCAAAAGAAGGTGGTGACCCACAAAAAACAATGGAAGAAATTTCAAGGATCATTAAGGGGGATGTAAGTCTTGAAGTTGTAAGTACTGATTATGACGGAATGATGGAAGAAGGAAGACAACTTCGTAAGTATGGCGATAACGTTGTAGTTAAGTGTCCAATGACTGGAGACGGACTAAAAGCTTGTAAGAGCTTAACTGCAGAAGGAATTCCAGTAAATGTTACGTTGATATTTTCTCCAAATCAAGCTCTTTTGGCTGCAAAAGCTGGTGCCAAGTATGTCAGTCCATTTATCGGACGACTGGATGACATTGGTCACACGGGCATGGATCTTATTAAAGAAATTAAACAAATTTTTGCAAACTATGATTTTGGAACAGAAATTCTGGTTGCTAGTATTAGACACCCACAACATGTAGTTGATGCTGGAAAAATTGGTGCTGATGTTGTAACAGTCCCAGCAGCAGTTCTTGGTAAGATGCTTGGCCATACATTGACTGACAAAGGTTTGAAGGCATTTCTAGCAGACTGGGAAAAGCTAAAATCGGAAAATCCAAGTGTCGAAGTTTAAGTTATTTTAAAACTGTAATTTTATTCTGCTTTCTCAGCAGGAGCATCAGCTTTTGGTTCTGCATCTGCTTTCTCAGCAGGAGCATCATCAGTTGTTGCTTCTGCAGGTAATTTAGATGAGACACTTTGTGCTTGTCCATGAGCCTTTTGTAGTATCTGCTCATTTGTTTCATCGGTAAGAAAACCAGATTCAATTGAAAGAGAACGTGCAGATTGTGCAGCCTTTGAAATTATGTGTTGAGCATTTTCAGGTGTGATGTATCCAATTTCAATTGATAATGAGTTTGCTTCTTGAGCAGCTTGCACTAAACTCTCCTTGAATTTTTCTACATCAACAACAAGTTCCGCTTCAGCAAATAGAATTCCTTCTGATAGTGCAGAGTTTAAGATTATTTTAGCTTCAATTGGTTTAATGTCAAGCTTTCCCAATAACGCTGCTAATTTAGTTGATATAGCCTCGCCCTTTTTAACAGGAATTGTTTCTTTAAGAATCCAAATTGTTCCTTGATCGATTTTAGTAGGTATCTTATTTTCCTTAAATTCAGTAAGCATTGGACCTGGTGCTATTCCCGTATTTTTTGGAGGTACTATGACATCCATACTTGCAATGTCTCCACCCCTTGCTGTGAGTAGAACCTTGTTTTTACCAAGTAAGACATTTAGCTTGAATGGGGACATGTTTGTGAACATAAATACACATTGACCAGTTAGTTTATCCTTCAGTTTTTCGATTCCAGGTATATCTAATTTTTCAAGAGCTTTTTTTGCAACTCTATCCTTAATGCTAACAATTTCTACCTCTCCCTGTAATTTTTTTCTTAATGGCAATAATTGAGATGCACGGACTTTTTCCATTCGTACTAGTGCAGTAACACTATACTTTTTTGGGAGCTCCTGTAGTTGCTGATACATCTGTGTCTTCTTTTTTGGATATTTTGTTCTATTCTCATGCATTATTTCTTCACCTGTTCTACTTTAATCGCCTTACCCATGGTGGTTTTAAACATGATTTTTTTAACATTCTTACTTCCATTAGGCAGTGCTTTTTCTATGGCTGTAGCAACAGCATTTGCATTTGCAGCAAGATCAGAGTCCTCCATACTCTCTTCTCCAATCTTACAGGACATCGCTAGAGATCCCTTTGCCTTTACTTTTACAGAAGATCTAAATCTTTCCAAAAATGATTCAATAGGAGCATTAAATGGAACTGGTGTTGGCATTTTACCCCTTGGTCCCAAAAGTTGGCCCAGTGTTTTACCTACAGTTGGCATAAGTTTTGTATCTGCTAGAAAAAAGTCATATTTGTTAATAATGTTTTTTGATTTCTTTTTATCTCCACTTAATTTTGCCAATTCATTCTCATCAACCACCAAATCTGCCTTTGCATTTTTTGCTTTAATTCCCATATCACCAGATGCCATTATGCACACTGTAGCAGGTTTTGAAGTTTTTTTTGGTAGTTGAACAGTTTCATTAATTGCAAATCCTTTTTTTACGTCAACATCCTTGAATACCATTATCATCTCTATAGATTGTGTAAATTTACGATCCTTGTCGGTTTCTTTTGCTTTTTTTATTACTTCTACAAGCTGTGATTCGTTCGCCATAGCGATTTTTTTAAAAACCCTACTTAAAATCGTTTATAGACGAAACGATACAATTTTGTTATTATTTGAAAATTTTCTATTTTCTAGTAGATTAATTGAAATTAACATCACTAGAGCAGATAAAATCTACATTTATTACTAAATATCTCTTTTTTCGATCATTGCAAGGATTTGACGAACTTGATATGAAATTACTTTTCGAATTAACTAAGGACGGAAATATTTCGGTTCCAATACTTTCAAAAAAATTAGGAATTAATCCATCTGTATTGTATAGCAGGATAAAACGTCTAGTAAAAAAGAAACTGATAAAGAAATTTACCATAGAAATTGACGATTCATTATTAGGCATAGGTGTTAAGGCGTCCATTGGTATTAACAGAGACCCTAAATTTAAGACACAAATTCAAAAACAACTTTTGGAAGTTGATGAAGTAGTTTCCATTTCTGAAGTTACTGGAAGATTTGATGTTGTGATACAGATTTATGCTCAAGATCTTGAAGAATTGCATACTATTGTGATAGAAAAGATTGGAAAAATTGAAGGTATACAAAATACTGAAACTTTTGTAGAATTACAAAAAACTACTAAAGATCCTGTATATCTAACTAAAAACCTATAGAAAACTGATCTTTCTTCAATATTTAGAAAAAATTATGTGAATTTACTATCCCACTTACCGTCATTTATTTCGGCAGTAAACTCCTTAGGAGTTTTTCCTTC
>CACHDH010000026.1 GCA_902578515.1 uncultured marine group I thaumarchaeote
GGTCAGGATCGTATTTCCAAGCAACATGAGAAGGGAAAACTTACAGCAAGAGAACGAATCGACCTATTACTTGATGAAGGGAGTTTTGTGGAGGTTGATGCTTTAACTACACATCATTATCACGAGTATGAAATGCAGAAGAAGAAATTCTTTAGTGATGGCATAATTGGTGGATATGGAATGGTTAATGGTAGACAAGTCTACGTTTTTGCTTATGATTTTACAGTTTTGGGTGGAACACTAAGTAAAATGGGAGCAAAAAAAATCACCAAATTAATGGATCATGCTGTCCGCAATGGATGTCCAATTATTGGAATAATGGATTCAGGTGGAGCCAGAATTCAGGAAGGAATAGAAAGTCTTGATGGATTCGGTGATATTTTTTATCATAATCAATTGGCATCAGGTGTAGTTCCACAAATTACTGCTAGTATTGGACCCTCTGCTGGTGGTGCGGTATATTCTCCAGCAATGACTGATTTTGTCATAATGGTCGATAAATTAGGAACCATGTTTGTTACGGGACCTGATGTTGTAAAGACTGTACTTGGTGAAGAAGTTTCATTTGATGAGTTAGGTGGTGCTATGACACATGGCACTAAAAGTGGTGTTGCTCATTTTGTTGCACAAAATGAGTATGAATGTATGGATTATATCAAGGAGTTACTTTCATACATTCCACAAAATAACACCGAAGAACCTTCAATTGTATCAAACGATGACGATCCAAACCGTCTGGATCACAATCTAATCAGCATGGTTCCTGAGGATTCATTGAAGCCTTATGATATGAAAGAGATTATTCATTCAATAGTTGACAACCATAACTTCTTTGAGATTCACGAATTATTTGCACCAAACATTATTGTTGGTTTTGCTAGAATGAATGGGAAGACGATTGGGATAGTAGCAAGTCAACCACAATACCTTGCTGGCGCACTTGATATTGATTCTTCAAACAAGGCATCACGTTTCATTCGATTTTGTGATTGTTATCACATTCCAATTCTGACATTGGTTGACACTCCTGGATATATGCCTGGAACAAATCAAGAACATAATGGAATTATTCGTCATGGAAGCAAACTTTTGTATGCTTACTCGGAAGCAACAGTTCCAAAGATCACTATTGTTATTGGAAAAGCATATGGTGGAGCTTACATTGCAATGGGTAGTAAGAATCTGAGAACAGACATTAACTATGCATGGCCAACTGCACAAATTGCTGTTCTTGGTTCTGAGGCAGCTGTTAAGATTATGAACAGGAAGGAACTTGCTAGTTCAAAGGATCCTGAAGCTCTGAAAAAACAACTAGTAGATGAATTTACTGAAAAGTTTGCAAATCCGTATGTTGCTGCGTCTCATGGAACAGTTGATACAGTTATTGATCCTGCTGAAACAAGACCTATGGTTATTAAAGCTCTTGAAATGCTTTCTAACAAACGTGACAGACAGTTACCTAGAAAACATGGAAACATCAATCTGTGATTTAAATGATAAGTAAAGTGTTAATCGCTAATCGTGGAGAAATAGCATTACGTGTTATTAAGACATGTACAGCACTTGGGATAAAGACAGTAGCTGTATATTCTGACGAAGATAGAAACTCTCTTCATGTAAAAAAGGCTACAGAATCATATCATATAGGTGAGGCTGCTCCTGCTAAAAGCTACCTCAACCAAGAAAAAATCCTTGAAGTTATGTTATCTTCTGGTACCGATGCTGTACATCCTGGTTATGGTTTCCTTTCAGAAAATGATGACTTTGCACGATTATGTGAAAAGAACAAGATCAACTTTATCGGACCCTCTGCAGATTCGATGAATCTTTGTGGAGATAAGATGCGTTGTAAAGAAGCAATGCTCAAAGCAAAAGTTCCAACTGTTCCTGGAAGTCCAGATTTAGTAAAAGATGCTGATGAAGCAGAAAAACTTGCGAATGAAATTGGTTATCCTGTAATGCTAAAATCGGTTTATGGTGGTGGTGGTCGTGGAATTAGAATTGTAAATACTGATCAAGAATTACGAGATGCATATGAAACAGTTACATCAGAGTCAATGGCAGCAGTAGGAAAATCTGCAATCATTGTTGAAAAATTCCTAGAAAAAACAAGACATATTGAATATCAAATGTGTAGAGATCATCATGGTAATGCAGTACATCTATTTGAGAGAGAATGCTCCATTCAAAGACGAAATCAAAAACTCATTGAGCAAACTCCATCCCCTATAGTAGATGAAGCCAAAAGAGAAGAAATAGGAGAATTAGTTGTCAAAGCAGCTGAAGCTGTCGATTATACTAACTTAGGTACTGCAGAATTTCTACGAGCTGACAATGGGGAATTTTATTTTATAGAAATTAATGCAAGATTGCAGGTAGAACACCCAATCTCTGAAATGGTATCTGGATTAGACTTTGTTAAACTTCAATTAGATATTGCAAATGGAGAACCATTACCATTCAAACAAAGTGATCTTAAGATGAATGGATATGCTATTGAATGTAGAATTAATGCCGAAGATACATTCTTAGATTTTGCACCATCAACTGGTCCTGTTCCAAATGTTACAATTCCTTCAGGACCAAGTGTTAGATGTGATACATACCTGTATCCTGGATGTACTGTATCTCCATTCTATGATTCTTTGATGGCAAAACTCTGTACTTGGGGACAAACATTTGAGGAATCAAGATTAAGAATGTTAAATGCATTGAATGATTTTTACATTCAAGGTGTTGAAACATCAATTCCACTTTACAAAACAATTTTGGAAACGGATGAATACAAAAATGGTGAGTTATCAACTGACTTTTTGAAAAGATTTGGCATTATAGATAGACTAAAAGAAGATCTAAAAAATCAAAGAAAGGATAAACAACTTGCAGCAATTGCCGCAGCTGTAATGCATTCAACATTTTATCAAAGCAGAGTAAAATCATCAACTTCTGTAAATCCACGATGGAAAAGCCGGATGGATAGATAAGAAATGGAATTCAAACTTGAAGACATAGAAGAAACCTTCAATGGAGAGATTGTTAGTAAGATTTCAAGTAATGAATATCTAATTAAAATTCAAGATAAAGAACATCACCTTCAAATTCTTGATATTAATTCTCGTGGAATGGAATTCGTGTTGGATAATCACTATCACAACGTAAACTATCTCGAAAATCAAACAGGAGAAATGAAAATTGTTCTAGATGGTGTATCACTAACAATTAACAAGAATTCCAAATTGGATAAGATTGTTTACAAGAGTTCAGGTGGAGCTGATGCTGGCTCTGCGCAGAAAAACCTCAAAAGCCAAATTCCTGGAAAGGTTGTTTCCATAGAGGTTAAGGTTGGTGATAAAATAAAAAAAGATGATGTAGTATGTGTTTTAGAATCAATGAAGATGCAAGTATCTGTCAAATCTCATAAAGATGGCGAAGTTAAAAATTTGAAAATTAAAGAAGGAAATTCAGTTAACAAAAATGACATTTTAGCTGAAATAGAATAAAATTAATTTCCTTTTTTGAGAAAATCAATAATCTCCTGATAATTTGGTTCTTTTAATGGATCCTCTGAAACCCATTTGTATAATATGATTCCATTTTCATCAATGATGAAGACAGAGCGTTTTGCAAAATTATAATCCTTCAAGTGCAAAAGATCAGGTGCAAGAATATCATAATCCTTTATTGTTTTACTGTTGTAGTCACCAAGTAGTGGAAAATTAAAGTTGTTTTTTTCAGCGAATGCTTTGTTTGCAAATGGGCCATCATTACTAATTGCAATAACCTGTGCACCTAGCTTAGAAATTTCATCCCAAGAGTCCCTAAATGTACACAATTCAGTCTCACATACAGGAGAACTAGCGGCTACAATGAATGACAAGACGACTTTTTTACCTCTAAATTCGCTAAGTTTCCTCATTTTCAAATCAGGATCAGTAAGCTCAAAGTCTGGAGCAGAGTCTCCAACATTCAAAACCATGTTTTAATCTAAAAAATGTGCTATATCAATCATGGGGATTAGAAATAAAATTCAGTTGTTTCGATCGTTAATAACCTAAATAGATTTTTATATTCTCCAACGAGACTCAAGCTGCTTTGGTCGGAGAAACCGTTGCAGGTTATAGCAATGTATTGTTTATGTTTGGATTTGCAATACTCGCTTTGGCTCCAGCCCTAGTTATATCTAGAATGATTTCACCACGTACAAAAAGTAATCCTGTCAAGTATTTGCCTATGGAATGTGGCCAAGTCCCATCAGGAGCAGGCCGTACCCATTTCATGATGCAATACTATGCCTACATTCTCATGTTTGTAATCTTTGATGTAATGGCTATCTTTCTGTATGCGTGGGGAAGCGCATTATTGGATCTACCAAAGGAGGCTACACTTCCAATACTTGCATTCTTAGCGATAATGTTTGCCGCAATGGCATTTGCACTTTACCAAACAAAGAGGAAGAACATATGGTAGACGACCTTGTAAACCCAAAGCAGTCTAGTGGATTGAACATAATAGATAAGGTCAATACTCACAACGCTAATGTCTTTGTTGGTAAATTAGGTGACCTGCTTTACAAAGCAGTTGATAGTCCATTAGGAATGGCTCTCAATTGGGGACGCCTGTGGTCATTATGGCCTGTTCACATCGAGACTGCCTGCTGTAGTGTGGAATTCGGTGCAGCATCAGGCCCAAGATATGATGTTGAAAGATTTGGAATTATAGAGGCATTTGGTAGTTTAAGACAATGTGATCTTGTGGTTGTACAAGGCACAATTACTAGAAAGATGGCACCTAGACTTCGTTTGGTATATGATCAAATGCCCGAGCCAAAATATGTTATTGCAATGGGTGCATGTGCCATCACTGGAGGATTATATTTTGATTCTTACAATGTACTGCCTGGAATAGATGGCATATTACCTGTGGATGTTTATGTACCAGGATGTCCTCCAAGACCTGAAACTTTGATTCAAGGATGCTAGAGTTGGGCAATACCTTGATACTAAATTAAAACAAAAGACGCACTTACCATAATCTATCTGAGGCATTATCGACTTTTTGTTATGCTTCCATTCCTCTTCCACTTTTGGCATGGCTATAGCTTCTGCAATTTCTTCGCAAGCAATAGAACAAAGTTGGCATCCAGTACATTTGTCATGGAAAAGTATGTGTCGTCCTTTGTATCCTGCTATACCTACACCGCTTTCAGGATCAAACTGATAGCCATCTCCCACAAACTTTAGTTTTTGCTCTGGATATCTAAAGGTGAAACGCTTAGTTGCAATATGTCTAACACCAGAATTAAGTGCTTTAATTATTCCAGATGCTGTTCCCATTTACAGTATACCCTCCGGTCCAATAATTCCACCATAAACCAAAGCCAATGCAATGAATATGTTGATGAAAGCTAATACAATTAATTTGTACCAACCAATCTGTAACAATAAATCAATTCTAATACGTGGGAAAACTCCTCTTGGGATGAGTATAACTAAGATTACTCCAACAGTTTTGATTACAAACCAAATTAATCCATTGAGCATCTCCTGTGAGAATAATAGCCCGCCTTCAATTTCTAAGGTAAGTGCATCTGGTACTAGAACAACTCCATCAGTGATAACCTCTGCAATTGGTTCCATTGGATAAAACCAAGGACCATTCCATCCACCTAGGAATAATACAACAAAGAGTGCTGCAAATGCATAAAGCTTAAGATAAGAACCAAGTTGGACAAGACCATACATCATTCCAGAAAATTCAGTTAACCAACCAGCTACGATTTCACTTTCCGCCTCAGGCAGATCAAATGGAATTCTTTCAAGCTCTGCTAGAATTGTTATGAAAAATACAATTGCCCCGATTGGCATGAAGATGATCCATGGAAAGTTGGCTTGACTCTCAACAATCTCCATTAAATTTAGAGTTCCCGTAAGCATTACAATTCCCAAAAGTGAAAGAATTAACGGAATTTCAAATGAAACCATTTGATAAAGAGCCCTAATTCCACCGATGAATGGGAACTTACTATTGGCAGACCATGCTGATACAATAGTGATTATTGGGAAAAATCCTATTACTGCAAAGACTGCTAACAGACCTAAATCGATATCAGCTACAACCCATCCAGGTGCAACAGGTATCAGTGCAACAAATGCACCAGCGGTTGCAGCAAAGAGTACAGGAGCCGCCCAGAAAAGAGGTTTGTCAGCTTTTGCTGGAATTATTATTTCCTTGGAAAGTAATTTTAGACCATCGCCTACAAGTTGTAGAAGACCCTCTACTTTTCCACAATAAAATGGTCCCACTCTCAGCTGTAGTTTTGCTAACAACTTTCTTTCTACAAATATAACTCCCCCTGCAATAGCAGCAGCAAATCCAAATCCAGGAAATGCTGCAACCTTGAAGAAGTCAGTTTGCATGAAAGATTTCACTAGAGGTAATGCCCTTTCAGGATGTGTCATCGCATCTAATACTCTAAACGGATTCCAAATCTCTCCATCAATTATGGGAAAATCTATGTAGATCAGAACAATTTGAACAACTGGTATTCCAACCAGAGTTAATATGACAATTATCCAAAAGATGTTGTCGGTAATACCTTTGATAAGGTAACCAAGTCTAAACTTTGGTGCAATTACCGACATTACCTATCTGCCTCCACTGGCCAATAGTTCAAGCTCCAGTAAACAGGTGGAAGGTTTCCAAGCTTTTCACCTGTAAGTAAATGTGGCATAGCGATCAAATTTCTAAATGAAGGAACACTGATCTTTAATCTATATGGTTGAGGGTTATTTCTTGAAACAATATGCATACCAAGACTTCCTCTGCCTGACTCGACTCTACGATAAACTTCCGTATCTCCGGCTTTTGGTTTTGGTTTTAGTTTTACTCTAACTGATCCAGATTTTGGCATTTTTTGAAGTGCATCTCTGATTATCCTACAACTCTCAAGCATGTCAAGCCAAGGGATTTTAGAACGTGCGTAAGAGTCTCCTTCTTTAAGTACGTTAGTTTGAAAGTCTAACTCCTCATAAACATCATATGGTTCCTTCTTCCTGATGTCAAAGTCTACACCACTTGCACGTAAAACAGAGCCAGTTGTACCAAGCTTAATGGCATCTTCTCTTGACAAAACACCTGTATCTTTAGTTCGTGAAATCAATATTGGATTATCGTAAAAAACATCAGCATATTCTTTGAGTCTTTTCTCAAAATAATTTACTTGTCTCAAACACACATCCTCAAAGTTAGCAGGGACATCATTTCTCACTCCACCGGGAACAAAATAGGCATGAGTAACACGTGCTCCAGTCATTTTATCTAATAGATCAATCATGAGTTCACGGTCACCGACAGGCCACATGAACATCGTAGAATGACCAAGGAAAATACCATAAATGGCAAGCCAATATTGTATGTACACACAGCGGTTGAGCTCAGCAGCAATTACTCTGATATACTTGGCCCGTTCCGAAACTTCTATTCCTAGTAACTCTTCAACTCCAAGGCAGTATGGATAGAGAATATTACATGAATCATGAATGACTGGTCTTTCCAGGTGAGGAATGTTTGTTATGTAATTTCTATACTCAGCCATCTTTTCTTCTCCCCTATGCACATAACCAGGATCTGGATCACAGTGAACAATATAATCACCATCAACTTTTATGATAATTCGCATGTGACCGGAACCAGGATGTTGAGGACCAACATTTAGTGTCATTATTCTATCATCTACTTTCTCTAATTGAAGACCTGGCAACACTTTCGTATCTTTTGGATATACTTGTCCGCTCATTTTTTATCTACCCTTAATCGCAAAGTCTTTTCTTAATGGCGGTATGTCTGCCCAATCTTCGGGTAACAGTAGACGTCGATTATCTGGATTACCATCAAAATAAACTCCCAACATTTCAAAACATTCTCTTTCATGAAATGAAACACTTGGGAAAACATCACGTAAACTTGGAAGTTTTGTACTATCATTTCCAGGGTTTGGATTGTCTTCACGTGGTGTTCGCGTAGCTAATACAAGAATTTTTTTCTCAAGTGATTGATTAGTATAAGAACCTAGATGATATACAACTTCAATTTGTTTGTCTTCCGGATAATCAACTCCACTTACTGATTCTGCATGATCAAAATTAAG
>CACHDH010000027.1 GCA_902578515.1 uncultured marine group I thaumarchaeote
TCATCAAATGGAAATGATTTGAGAATTTTAATATCTGATTTACTTAGAGATTGTACTTCTTTGTACCAATCCTTGATCAGGATTTTCCCTGAAGAATCACGCAGTGTTTTTATGGCCTCAGTTAAACGCCAAGCGGGGTTTTTGATCAATACAGCAAGGCTTGAATGTGCATCCATCTTTGCCTCTCTCAATGACAATTCAACATACAGTAAGCCTTTCATTCCAAGGTCTATGATTGGTCTGTTTTTACTATCAACATGCCCAAATTCCCATATGACACCATCACAAGAAAACTTCTTTTGATATTTTTTTAGGTATTCTTCAATATGTGCGCTTCCAGTTTCTTCCTCCCCCTCTATAACAAATTTGACATTACATGGTACATCACCAGTAACTTTTAGAAATGATGCAACTGCCCTTATTCGTGTAATCAGCTCACCCTTATCATCAGATGAACCTCTACCATAGATTTTGTTTCCTTTTATCTTTCCACTAAACGGATCCTCGTCCCAAAGTTCGAGTGGCTCAACTGGTTGAACATCATAATGATTATAAAATAACAAAGTTTTGTTTGGATTTTTCTTTGATTTTACTTCACCATACACAATAGGTGGATAGTCTTTCATAGTTAGGATTTCTGCATTTATACCCGATTTTTTTAAAGTGTTTTTTACAAGATTTGCACATTTTTTTATTCCATGATTTTTTGCAGAAACACTTGGTTGTTGTATCAATACACGAAGATCATTAATAAGTACATTCATGTTTTTATCAACATGTTGTAAAACTTTTTTTATATTCATTTTATTTTATCAAATGATTTCATGACGCTAGGTAATGCATCTAGTAAATCGGTCGCAGTCATATGAGGTCCAAGTTTCTTTTGTGTACTTTTGCCAGCAAGACCATTAAAGTATGCACTAATTACCGCAGATTCTAATGCATTCCTATTTCGTGCAAGCATTCCCGCTATAATACCTGAAAGAATGTCTCCAGTCCCACCAACAGTCATTCCAGGGGTATTTGTTGGATTTAGGTAAGTTTTTTCACCATCAGAAATTATATCAGTTGGACCCTTTAGGAGAATCGTGATAGAATATTTTTTTGCAAATTTTTCAACCATATCGATACGCGCCTTCTTTGATTCTGGAGGCACCTCGCCAAACATCTTTTTGAATTCACCAGCATGTGGAGTAACAATCGTATTTTTCCCAGACAAAAGTGGAAGAATATAATTCACTAATGCGGTTGCATCAAGTGAAATCCTAACGTCTCTATCCAATAATGATTTAACCAACAATTTTAGTGCCTCAGGGTCCTGAATTGAAAGACCCATACCTATAGTAGCTGAATCGAGATCGTCAGGAATCTGACCTAACATTTTGTTAACTGCACCACGTGTCAATTTAGAATCAACCAAAGGAATTACAATAAGATTTGGTGAAACCGCACGTGTAGCTTGGACATTAATTTTTGGAACACATGTGTATACAAGATCAGCTCCTGTCTTTAGTGCAGCTAGTGATGAGAGGGCTGGGGCACCATGATAGATATAACTTCCTCCAAGAACTAAGACCTTACCGTTGTCACCCTTTCTCGAAGATGATTTTCGTACTGGAATGAACTTTTTTACTAGTTTTGATGTTATGGTGCTTGACAATATACCCACTTACTTTTTTGATGAATAAACTTTCTTTTTGTTGGTAGCTTTTGCCTTAACCTTCTTTGATTTTTTTACAGGTTTTTTATCGAAGAATGACTTTCTAGCATAGGCAAGATATGTTGTATGTCCAATTCCTCGAAAAGAATGTCTTGTCTTTCCTTCTCGTACTTCAATATGACGAAGAATTTGTTCAGTGCACTCAATATCAGAAAATTCATTTTGTACTAAAATGCGAACTAATTTTTCAAGTTGGTTCATAGTTGGGCAGATGGCTATGAAACCACCACTTCCTTTCAGCATTTTTCGTGCTTGTGGAACCACATTCCAAGAATCACCAAGATCCACAATAACTAGATCAACGTCTGAATGTGGTAATTTTTTTGCCTTTTTAAAATCAAGTTCTTTCATTGTGATATATTTTGACATTCCAGCTTTTTTGATATTTTTTTTCAGCAATTTTCATAAATTTTGGTTCCACATCGTAGGTGTACACATGACCTCGTGGCTTTACTATTCCAGCTAGAAATGATGTCAATGAACCACTGCCTGTTCCAATTTCAACAACTTTTTGACCACTAGTAAGACCAGTTCTGGCAACAATGTAACCCAAATCTTTTGGATATACTATCTGGGTTCCATGTTGTATCTTCATTACAAAGTCATGCATAGTTGGTTCGAAAAGATACACATACTTGTCTTTGTTTGTGATAAGCCTGGAACCGTATTCCTGTCCAATGGCATCACTATGTTTTATCACTCCGATGTGGGTATGGAGCTGATCATTTTTTGAAATTTTGACCAACCATTTTTTCGAGTCGTTGTAAAAGAACAAAACGTAGCTGTTTTGCTTTATTTTTGCCATGAGATTAGATACTGAATTTGGTTATATGTAATAATCTATCTACATACGCTGGGGCGCTGTAATTCCAATCAAATCAAGTGCCTTTTCCAAGGTTAACTTGAATGATAATATTAAACACAATCTTGCGTTAATCAACTCAGGAGTATCAGCCTTCAAGACATTGACATGTTCATAAAATGAGGAAAATACAACAGACAAGTCATAGCAATATTTTGCAATAACTTTTGGCGAGTAATTTTTTGCTGCATCATTAACAAAAACCTCAAACAATCCAATTTGCTTAATGAGATTAATCTCATATTCAGTATTCAATTGATCAAATTGAATGTCAAAGTTTGGTTCTTTACCAAATTTTTCTAAAATTCTCCCAGCTCTAACACAGGAATACTGAATGTAACTACATGTGTCTCCCTCAAGCCTTAGTGATGTATTGATATCAAATGTAATGATTTTACCAAGGTCCGGCTTAATCAGTTCATATCTGATAGTTCCCACAGCAACATTATGTGCTATCTCATTTAGTGATGCATCATCAAGATCATCATTCCTTTCTTTTGATTCAAGGAAAATATGTTTTTCAAGTTTTGTAATAATTTCGTCGGCATTGATGTAAAGACCCTTTCTTCCTGACATTTGTACATCTTTTCCATCAGTTGTGTTACCTAAGATCTTAGCAGTTTCAGAGCTTAGTGTAACTGCCTCATAACCAAGATGTACGTAAGAACTTTCTGGATTGAATTTTGACATTAAGTTAGTGACAATTTTCTGAAGATTAGTCTGTCTGTTATCGATAACTGTAATCACTTTGTCAGCAGCAAAAGATTGTTTTTGTATTTGTGTTTCTTCAAGGGTTGTTTTATACAATATTTTCCCATTTGGTTGCGTAGTGTATTCTGCATAATTGAATGGATCTGTTAATGCACCTAATTTCCAAGCTGCATATGGTATATCTTTCGCAACATATGTTGCAACGCCATTACTTCTCACAATTATCTTATCATCCTCGCCTTCAATTGGCAGCACCCAACAACCAGAATTATCTCCTTGATTCTCAAGGCGTACAAGATTTTCAGATTTCATCCTTTCAAAGATTTTTTCCCAGAGTCTTGAATACAGGATTTCAGATTCAAAATTTAAGCAATCATATGATGCACCAAGATTCCAAACTGTGTCAAGCTGATCAGATAATATTTTCCTGGTCAATATCTTTCCAAACTTTGCAGTATCAGATACTGGATCCTCTAATTCTTTTAAAATTTCATGCCTCTTAGATTCTAAATTCTTATCACTTTCATATTTTGAAGTAGTGTTAACATAAACAGTGTCACCACAATAATTAGCAAACTTTTCTCCATCTGGTGCGTTCTCAGAAAATCCCCCGTACTTAAAACCCACAATTATATCAGCAACCTGAAGACCAGAATCATCAACATAATTCAAAACATTAACATCATAATTTACCTTTGAAAGAATTCTAGAAATTGAATCACCGATTACAACATTCCTCAAATGTCCAATATGTAACGCCTTATTTGGATTAACAGATGTATGTTCAATAACAATCTTGGAATCCTTTCCAATGTCAACACTGCCATAATTCTCCTCTAGTGATTTGGGTAAAACTGTATTATTGAATGAATTATTATTGATAAAGAAATTAAGGTATCCACCTTTATGCGCTTCAACTTTTTCTAAATCACTTCCAAGTTCATATTCATCAACAAATTCTTGAGCAATTTCCTGTGGATTTTTTTTCAAATTCTTTGCAAGCAAAAAAGCAACATTACATGTAATATCTCCAAACCCACTCTTAGAATATTCTACAACGAAATTGACGGTATCATATCCCTTTTCACGAATAATTCTTGAAGTATTATCTTTGACTTGGTTTATGATATCAAGAAATGTCATATTTCATCTAAGATCTGATGCTATCATATCTAACCCTTCAAGGACACCTTCTCCTGATTTTCTGGTTGTAATAATTTTAGCCAATTGCTTTAGATTCTCGGTTGAGTTAGATACTGCAATGTTGTTTTTGATTACTTTGAATAGTGGGACGTCCGTTTCACTATCGCCGATTGCAATTGTATCCTTGATATCAACTTCCAGTATTTTTAATGCCTCCAAAAATCCAGAGCCTTTGTCAATACCCATAGAATTTATGTGGTAAGCATAACCGCTGTCAGTTAAAGACACATTGAGATTATCCATGTCAATAATTTTCTGGGCTTGCTTGATATCAAAAGTTCGTTCTAAGACTATCTCAGTCATCCTAGGAAAAACTGGTTTTTCTTTTATTTCAGCATCAAGTTTAGATTGAATTGTTGCTAATGCATGAACACATTCACCTTTATTCCCAAGCAGCTTATGTTGAATTTTATCACCAAAAGTTATAGATCCACCATTTTCTCCGACTGCCAAATGTGTTAAGCCACCAAATATTGAAAGTAAATATCCTTCAACAGAAGATCTGCCAGTTACAAGGACTACATTGTGACCATCATTCTTCAGTGAGCGCAACTTAGACAATGCCTCAAGATGGATTGTTCCCATTCCATTAAGTGTGATCGTACCATCAATATCGACTGCAAATGTCTTCTTCAATAGATCTTTTTGAATCATAGAGCATAATAACTGAAACGTTAGCGAAAGATTATGGGAATACCTGAAAAGATCAAAGCAATTCAAGATGAAATAGGACGAACACAACTCAACAAGGCTACAGAACACCATATTGGTCTATTAAAAGCAAAAATCGCAAAACTGAAAAGAGAACAGGAAGTAGTTCAAATTAAAAAAAGTTCTAAAAAATCAGATGGATTTGATGTTAGAAGAAGTGGCGATGCTACAGTTGTTTTTATTGGTCTTCCCAGTGTTGGGAAATCAACACTGCTTAATGCTTTAACTGGTTCAAAATCATCTGTTGGTGCATTCCAATTTACAACAGTAACAGTAGTCCCCGGTATTCTAGATTATCGTGGAGCAAAAATTCAGATGCTTGATCTCCCTGGTATTATCAAGGGTGCATCAAGTGGAAAGGGTCTTGGAAAAAGAATTTTATCAGTTGCTAGAAGTGCCGATATTGTACTATTGGTTCTTGATGTGTTCCAACCATATCATGAAAATGTACTGATAAATGAATTATCAAATATTGGAATACGGCTTAACCAGAAGCCACCAAATATTGTAATAGAAAAATCAACAACTGGTGGGATTGCTGTTGCACAGCAAGTTAAATTAAAGAAAATGTCAGAAAAACTTCTTAAAGATATATTGAACGTTTATGGATATACGAGTGCACGAGTAGTAATTCGTGAGGATATTGATTCTGAGCAATTAGTCGATTTTCTTACTGGAAATAAAACATATGCAAAATCAATCACAATTCTGAATAAAATAGATTTAGTTGATAAAAAATTTCTCAAAAAGGTTTCAAAAAAACTCAAGACTGAATTTATTCCGGTTTCTGCTGATGCTGAACAAAACATTGCAGAACTGAGAGATAGAATTTATGATGAATTAGAGTTTATCCGAATCTATATGCGTCCAAAGGGTGGAAAAACAGATTATAAAGAGCCATTAATTATAAGAAAAGATAATACTGTTTTAGATGTATGTAACAAATTACATAGGAAGCTTAGGAAGGATTTCAGATATGGGCTTGTTTGGGGTAAAAGTGTAAAATTCGGTGGTCAACGAGTTGGATTAAATCATATCTTATTTGACGAGGATGTTTTAACAATTATAAAAACTAAGGGAGCATGAAATAGTTTTTTCTTTATAGAAAAATTAGTATAGATAACTAGTAAGTTTGATTTGCTCTTCAGTTGAAATAATATTTTTTGATGCAAGTAACTCTAACAATTCTTTGAATATTCTTTTGTTCTCTTCAGACATTCCACCTTGACCACCTTTGTCACCAGGAGGACCAGGTGGACCTCTTGGACCTCGTTCTCCTATTTCTCCTTTATCACCGATAAGACCTTTTTCTCCTTGTGGACCTGGCGGACCAGAATGACCACGTTCACCTTGTGGCCCTTGAATTCCTTGTGGACCTTGAAGACCAGACTCTCCAGGTTTTCCTGTAGGACCACGTTCACCTACTGGACCCATCGGACCTTTCGTTCCTTTCTCTCCTTGTGGACCGGGAATTCCAGTTAGACCCTTACCGCCAGGTGGACCCTGTGGTCCTTGTGTTCCTTTGTCACCTACCGGGCCAGTTGTACCAGTAAGACCTTTATCACCAATTTTACCTTGAACACCCTTGTCACCTTTATCACCAGGAGGACCAGTTGAACCCTTTGGACCTGCTGGACCAGGAGGTCCAGTAATTCCTTTATCACCTTTATCACCAGGAGGACCAGTCTTACCTTTGTCACCTTGAGGTCCAGGAATGCCCTTGTCTCCTTTGTCTCCTTTATCACCAGTTGGTCCCCTTCCACCCTTGTCACCTTTTGCACCAGGATACCCTGATGGTCCTGATGGTCCTTTTGGACCCTTACCACCTGGAGGACCAGGTCTACCAGGTTTTGTTATAATTCTTTTTACACTTGAAGTATCAACACGTTTGGGTTTTTCTTGTGATGTAGATACAGGTTTGCTAGTTGGAGAAATATTAAATTGAAATGAGGTATGGACAGGAGAAAATTGATCCTGGATTACAATCCAAACATAGTCCAAGTCAAAAACATTATCAGGTATTGGATTAGAACCACTACCTAAAACTTGAGAAAATTGGTCTCCAGAAACTCTAAGATGAAAATTATCTTTCCATAAGAAATTGAACGAGTTGTTTTCTATACTAGTGTCAGATGGCTTGTTTTCAGATATAGAAATTATGACCTCATAGACGCCAGAGGTGGTGCCGAATGGTGATTTACCAGAAATTTCTATTCCCTTAGGCATTGTTATTCGTCGCAAGTTGAGGTATTTTTATATTTTTTATGGTGAAAAAATGCCGTTTTGTGAAAGAGTTTTTAACTAGATCGATTTCCATAATCAAAATAGCATGGATAATACATCGAATGAAAAATCAGATGAAATGCCAGAGTTTTTCCGAGAAAAAAAGGAAAAATCGGTAAAAAAGCAACCAAGCGAAAGAACATTTGATTTGAAAAAGAAACAGACAGGAACCGAACTTACCAAAAAGAGCGAAACCAGCCTAGTTGATGCTGATTTTAATCGGAATAAACTGTTCAGTAAAGGAATTAATCTCA
>CACHDH010000028.1 GCA_902578515.1 uncultured marine group I thaumarchaeote
ATCTATAAAAAATACTGGGGTTAAGCGTTCTTAGTTTTAAAATACTTACAATTTTTTCTAATTTTACAAACCTCACACATTGGTGAAATTGGCTTGCAGATGTTCTGACCATACATAACAAATGTGTTATTTATGGGAAGCCAATATTTTTTTGGGATTTTTTTCCTTAACTCCATCTCTGTATCCTCGGGAGTCTTTGTGTCAACCAAACCAAGTCTGTTCGATATACGATGAACATGAGTATCAACAGGTATTGCTGGCTTTTCAAATGCATATACAAGAACACAGTTAGCTGTTTTTCTTCCAACCCCAGGAATTTCTACTAGTTTATCCATGTCAGGAGGAACTTTTCCATGATATTTGGTGAGTATGATATTAGCAACTTCGATTATACGTCTAGCCTTTACATGGTAAAACCCAACTGATTTTATTATCTTCTCAACATCCTTTACTTTGGCTTTTGCCAGTTTTTGTGGAGTGTTATACACCTTGAAAAGTTGTGTTACTGCTTTGGTAGTATTCTCATCCTTTGTCCTAGCAGAGAGCACAGTCCCAATGAGTATCTTGAAAGGGTTAGCAGTTTCAGCCTGATGTAATCCTTCCAGAGCTGTGTATCTAGGTGGTTTTACAGCCATCATAGTCTTTTGCATACCATCCAGAATTCTCTTCATTTACATACAATTTCGTATGATTTTTTGTTATAAGTTTAATTTTCAGCAGATAAAATCAAAACCATTGCTTTCTGATATTGAACAAGTGGAGATGCTGATCGCGTTAGGTAGGGGAGACAAGTACAGGCTAATGCACATAAGGGAAACCCTTGAGAGTGGAAGGGAACTTTACATCTCTGATAAGAATTTTCTACATGATTTAGTTAAGACACATTTGAAAGATAGGATATACCAGGCAAGAATAGTATCGACACCTGATGTTCCTAAACGGTTTTGTGAGGAGTGTGGTTCGGAAGCTTCACCCGATGAAAAGTTTTGTACTGATTGTGGTACGCCTATAGAATCAAGCTCACCTCCAACTGAAGATATACCTGCACCTACCACAGAGCCAAAAATTACACCAGAAGTTGAATCAAACAAGCAAGGAAGAACTGGTGGCTTTACATTTACTGATGATGGCGAGATAATGGAATCTGGAACCAAAGAAACTGTACGAGAAAAATCAAAACCAAAGAAGAAATCCAGACAAGAGGAGCTGGAAGAGTATGAGAAAAAATATCTTAATGAGTCAGAGACCAAAGTTTCTTGGAAGGCCTACGATGTTAAGGCAAAAAGGAAAGTGGAAATTCAGGATCCGAAAGTTGTAAAAATGAAAAATGGCAAGTGGGCAATCAAAGGCAGATCTCCGATTACTGGCATTAAGGTTTTCAGGATTGTTGGAATGAAAAAGCCAGACCTTTCAGGCAAAAAAACTACAGAGAGCCAGAAAGCAGCGGAAGAGCCAACCACCTTTGCTGAAAAAACTGTAGACGGTAAGAAGGAAGGCAAAGTAGTTTCACGATATTATAGACCACCAGAGACAGAGAATAAAGAAGTAAAGAAACCTAAATCAAAAAAACCTAATAGGTTTTGTGAAGAATGCGGAGCCAAACTTGCTAGAGACGATATGTTTTGTACTAGTTGTGGGGCAAAGCGATAAGTAAAAGAATGTGTGATAAGATGGAAAAAATAATGATTCTTCCAATTTGTTTAGGAATTATGCTACTTGGAGTTATAATAGCACCTACTGCGTTTGCAGCTGATGGATGTGGACAAGGAACAGTATTGGTAGATGGAGTTTGCCAACTTGCACCTAAGGAATCCAATGATGGATGTGGTGCAGGAACAGTTATGGTTAATGGAGTATGTCAGCTTGACAAATCATCAGGAAGCTCAATCCAGCCAGGATATATTGCAGCTGGAGCAGCTGCAATAGGAGCTGCAATTGTTGGAATTGTCTTTGCTGTAAGGAGAGGATCAAGTGGAACAAAAAGACCAAAACCTGCTAGACAAGATCTGGAAGACTATGAGGAGCAATACCTACGAAGACAAGGTCAAAGGCCTAGACGAAGACCTGCGGAATCAAGACCAACATCTTCATCTTGTAATAGTTGTGGAAAACCACTAAAACCAACTGCAAAGTTTTGTGGTAAGTGTGGTGCAAAACAGTAATCACTATTATAGAGAAAAGCCAAATCACAATTATTGGAATTAACAAAAGATGAAGAGAAATCGCTAAACGGAGAACATGGCGAAGCGCTACAAATTGCATACAGAATTTTGTCAGCTACCGGCGAAGCAACCGACGCTGAAAAACTTGTACCAATTGATTGGGCGCATGTCTCTGGTGTAAACTATAACACGATTGGAGATGCAGGCGAGGAGTTTCTGGCAACTCTAAGCAAGAATGCAAAGTTCAAGGTAAGAACTACAGTAAACCCAATGGGGTATGACAAGGACAGTGTAGAGAAGTTTGGTCTTGATGAAAATTTTATACAAAAGCAGGAAAGCATTAGGGAATCATACAAAAAGATGGGAGTGATTCCATCATTCTCTTGCATTCCTTATGAAATCTATGACATGCCACAGGAAGGCACCCAAGTAGCCTTTGCAGAAACCAATGCAGCAATTTATGCAAACTCGATTGGAAAGTTAAAGACCAACAAGGAGAGTGCGTTTTCTGCACTGGCAAGTGCAATCACTGGCAAAAGCCCATACTCTGATCTACGAAAGGACGATTCCCCAACCATGTCAATCGCAATGAAGGTTTCAGATCCAAACGAGCTTACATTTGGACTGTTGGGATACTTTGCTGGAAAGGTAGCAGACAAATCTGTTGCAATTTCTGGCGTAAAGAATTTGGATAAAAGATGTAACAAGTCATTATGTGCTAGCATGGGAACATCTGGCAGTTGTGGCAAGTTTGTTTTGGATGACAACTCTGGTGCATCAGAAAAGGTAGATTTTGATGAAAAGGAGATGCAGAAAGTTTACGATGAATTAAACACAACAGAGTCAGGAGATATGGTTACACTCGGCAGTCCGCAACTTGGACTGGATGAGATGAATGATTTGACTTCAATGCTAAAGGGAAGGGCATTCAAGAAGAGATGTCTGATATTCTGTCCAAGAACAATTCAGGAACAGGCAAGACATTTGGGATATGCGAGCCAACTTGAAAGTGCCGGGTGCGAATTGATGTCGGACTGTTGTACATGTCTGACTCCGCTAGTTACCAAAAAAGATGTGGACAGGGTTACCACAAATAGCATCAAGGGAGCATATTATTACAAAAACTCAAGCGGCTTAGACGTAAATCTAAAACCACTATCAAAAATTATCGAGGATGAAACAAGTTGACTCTGAAAACTATTGTGAGAGGAAAGGTTTCTGGCAAGGTTATCAAATCTATCCAACCAATCAACTTTCTGGGTTCTATTGACAAAAAAACAGGCGAAATTACTGACCAAAAGCATGATCTCTTTGGGAAAAAGATTGCCGATTCGATCCTGGTTTTCCCAAACGGAATAGGCAGTAGTGTTGGTGCATATACCATCTATTCTCTCAAATCAAACAACGTTGCTCCTGCTGCGATGGCTTGCCAAAAGGTAGATCTTACAGTTGCATCAGGTTGTGCGCTTGCAAACATTCCTTTGTTTATTCTGTCACCTGATGAATATGAAAATATGAAAGACGGGGATGAGATATCACTTGGCTAAGAGTGTTAGGAAGAAAAAAAGATACAAAGATCCTTACAAAAAAAGATACCGAGAAAATTTAGACTGATCCAGATTCTGTTATGTTACACGCGCCTGTAGGCAAAACTCGTACAAAATCATCAATACTAAATGGTTTTGCAATCTCCTCATTACTTGACAAAAATTGATAACGAATTCTTTTTGCAATATCGGGCATATCTTGTCCTGTAGGTTCTATCATGGCGTAGCAGATTGCTGTATTCTTCAGGCTTGGCGGACCACAAGTAAGCAAATAACTTTCTTCATGTTTGATTATGGCAACACACATCTTCAAACTTGAAATTTTGACAAAGTTGCGTTGTCCCTCGATCATGAAAGATCCTTTAGCCATCGATTGCCCGCTGGGAGCGCCCTTTTTGACTTGATCTGGATTAACCCAATAAGCGCTTGAACCATAGAATGCTTCCTTCCATACTTTACTAAAGCAGACTGTAGCATGAGCCACTTCAGTTAGGCTTGCGGGTGTTGGTGAAACATTATCCTTTAACAAGAAAAACGGAGAGCCAGATATTTCAGCATGAAAAACCTTATCATTCTTCTCAAGATGTTTTCGAATAATAGCAGAGTTTGATGAAGAATCACGTCCACCCACAGCTAGGACGCCATCTGTTGTGTAAAACCACCTATAACGTTCAAACCAGTTTTTCTTTCTTACCTGTGTAACATTGACTTGCTTTGCACCCTCACCTTTCTTTACCACCTTTTGAAGTTCCTTCTCAGTTTTTTCTAATAGTTTTTCAATAGAGCCTATGGCAGCTTTTTGTTTTTTTGATTCATTGAACAATGCAGAAGCCGTTGTAGGAAGAGATGAATTCAAATCTATTTTGATTTTTTCACCCTCAACCTTGAGATATGTTATCCCTTTCTCTTTTACAATCTCTGAGTTGTTCTTTTTTAGAAGTGCAGTAATTTTAGGATCATCCATGGATGAAATTCCTTGGGAAACGCCATCAAAAAGGGAGTTTGCTACTGTTGCAATTTTTTCTGATTTTTCAGTTACTATCCCAATTGCTTTTGTTTGCTCATCAAGTCTTGTTTCTAACTCTGAAATTTTTTTGGCAAAAGGAGAACTTTGAATTGTCTTTCCCTTGGAAAGAATATTTTCAGTGAAAACCGTATCAAGGCCGTCCATAAAACTAGCAATTTTTTCATGATTTTCTCCCGCTAATGAGATTGGATTAACGTGCATCTCATCACCACGAACAATTTCAGGATCATGTTTACCGGTGACAACATTGTTAATAATCTGAGTTGCGGAGTCAAACAACCGTTTTGTTTCCTCGTCAGTGATCTCTTCTCCCTTCTTTTTTGATTCAACTTTTGCCAAGCTTGTTATCTCTTCGATATATTTTCTGGGCAACCCCAAGGTTTTTCCGATCCATTTTGCTACGGCAATTGGTGCAGAACGAATAGGTTCAAAATCTTTCTCAGTCATATTCAGAACATCTAGGCTGTCTAATGGAGGCTGAATATATTGCGAGCCCACACGCAGTTGCCTGTGCTTGACATTGATAGAATGTGATAGAGCTAGAATTTTCATTTCATTATTACAAATTATGATGTTTCCATCACCAAACAACTCTACTACAATAACAAACTCTTTTTCAAAATATGAAAGTGTTAGATAGACAATTCTTTCAGTACCGATCTGTTTTATCTCCTTAAGTTTGAATCGAAGAAGATTATTTCGCAGATGTTTGAGTAATTTGTTTGGTTCAATTTGCTCTATCTTAACATTTGTTACCCAAATTCCAAAAGTAGACAGCATGAGTAAAATGTCAGATTTTTCTGGATGATGAAATTTGAAGAGCAAGCTATCCTTTGTGATTCCATAAATGTTACTGACATAGTAACCCTCAATTCTTTTGTTGATATCGTTAACAAGATATCTTAATTCAATTCCAGCTAAGGCCATAATATCACTAAATGGTCTCCGATTATACTCTTATCGATTATCTGTATAGGCAGACAAAGGTTTTAAAAAAGGCATTACTGAGTCAACCTTAGAAATTTCATTGGCGAGACACGGTAAAAAAAGAATAAGGTTTGGTTCAAAGGATAAAAAAATTGAGGATTTCGTAGATCCTAACAAAGATCCTCGTAGTTATATCAAGAGGTACATTTTAGAAGAGAAATATCGTGATTGGTTTGAGCGAAACTATCCTGATACTACAATTTACAATGCAGTTGGACTAAATGAGTGGGATTACAATGAAATTAAAAAGAAACTTTCACCTGATCAAACCGGAGACGACGTAAAAACTGAACCTGAACCAGAACCAGAGTTCGCTGATGTTCCTTTAGCGCCATCCTCTGATACACCAGATGTAGAACCAACCGAACCAGTGATCTCTGAGGAACAACAAGACATCACCAAAAAACGTACTAACATTCTTTTCTGGTTGCGATTTGCCTTTGCAATGATTGGCGGTTCAGTTGCAACATTTCTCTTTGATGGTATTGAAGATAGCGAAGAACGCAGATGGACATCAATAATTTTCATGATTGTTCTTTTCATAATCACTTGCTTCATAGCAAAAGGAATGAAGATAAACTTCCCAAAATCAGATAGGAAAAAACTTGTAACAACAGGAATGGGCAGTTACATATTCTTGTATTTGTTCGCATGGATTATGACCTACACACTTCTCAATCTTCCAAAAGAGGACTTTTCACTACCATTTACTTAGACTGGTTGTATCAATGTGGAAGACAAAAACTCCTGGCATTCCTGATGAACTTTTTGAGCGAGATGAAAAAGTTCCAATTACAAAGGAAGAAGTCAGAGTTATTCAGATTGCAAAGGGCAGGCTAAAGCCAGGAATGATTGTTTATGATATTGGTTGTGGATCTGGTTCTATATCTGTTGAAGCAGCAATACAAATAGAAGATTCTGGTCATGTGCATGCGGTAGATTATGATCCAAAGGCTGTTGAATTAACAAAAAAGAATCTTGCAAAATTTGAAATATCTAACGTTTCTGTAATAGGTAAAAACGCAGATGAAGCTATTTCTGAGTTGCCTGAAGCGGATACCATCTTTGTTGGCGGAACAGGCAAAGATACGACAGGAATAGTGAAGATGTGTCTAGAGAAACTTAAGCCAGAGGGAAGAATAGTAGTAGGAATGATACAAATAGAGACAATATTTTCTGTTCTATCTTTTGTACAGGAACAGGGACTCAAGTCAGTTGATATAACTCAAATTACAATTTCAAAGAGTAGGAAGACATCCACAGGTACTATGATGCTTGCCAGAAATCCAGTAACAGTATTGTCTGCCACAAAAAACTAAAGGGATGATTTTTTATGGCTGAATTAGTTTGTGTTGGATGCGGACCGGGAGACCCAGAATTACTAACAGTTAAAGCTGTAAATGCCATTAAATCGGCAGACACTATCATGTGTCCTGCTTCTAACGAGGACAGACCAAGCATTGCGTTATCTGTTGTTTCTGAAATAATTGATAAGACACAAAATCAGGAAATTGTACGTCTCATATTTCCAATGACTAAGGATAAGGATGTACTTGAGGCAACTTGGAAAAAAAATGCGAAGATAATGGCTGAAAAAGTACTGTCTGGAAAAAACGTTGTATATCTTACAATAGGAGATCCATATCTATACAGCACTTGGATATACATGCACAGAGAGATCAGAGTCAATCATCCAGAAATTAAGATCACTGTAGTGCCAGGCATAGTTTCAATATTCAGTTTTGCGTCAAAAATTGGAGTTAGTGTGGCTGAAGGCGCTGAAAAAGTCTCAGTAATTCCATCCTGTTATGATTTAACAACTGTAAAGGAAATTGCCAGAAACTCAGAAAGCATGATATTTCTTAAAGATGGAAGATATTTTGATCAAGTAATACAGGTTTTAAGGGACGCAGGATTTCCTGACAGTTCCATTTTTGCAATTGGACAAGATCTTGGAACGGATCATGAAATAGTCAGAAAAATGACTTTGGGTGAAGTTAATGATGATACTCTGACTA
>CACHDH010000029.1 GCA_902578515.1 uncultured marine group I thaumarchaeote
GTCTACAAATACTACAAAGTAGATGGTGAAAAATTATCAAAGACACACAAGATCTGTTCTCGTTGTGGTAAAGGAGTTTTCATGTCAGAACACAAAGACAGAAGAACCTGTGGAAAATGTGGTTTGACGGAATTTTCTTAATAAAGTCTTTTTTTCCTTAGCTTTGATGCTTTTAATTCAAAACTTTTAATTTTTGAGGTAAGTTTTGGTGCAAGTCTGATTTTTGATACTAGGTCGGGCGATAATTTTGCAATATTAGTATCTAACGTGATGTTAGTTGTAGGAAGATTTTTTTCAATCCAATATTTTATCACCTTATCCTCCAGTTTATAATCTCTAAACCCTGATGGAAATTTTTTTGTTATATGTGAAAGTAATGTTTTATCAGTAAATACTGCACGTGGTTCAAATAACCTCTGGTTGTCTGCATAAACATTTTCAAAAAGATTTGCAGAAAGTTCGTCAGATATTAATTCCATGTCAGAAATTTTACGCATCAATTCCAAATAATGTAAGAATTCATGTGCCAAAATTGCATGTATCGTTCCCTTCAAACCATATGCAACTAGTGGTGCTGATATCTGAATAACAACATGCAAGTTATCGTTGGCTACTACAGGAATTGTCCTTGCAAATAATATTCCATATTCGAACGAATTTACATTTGACGATGACATAGTTACTGATGGCTCAACGTATGCTATAGGAAAATTTACGCCTGATGCCTTCTCTATTCTAGAAATACCCGAAACTACTATTGGAAATCGTTTAACAATTAAGGAATATTCTTTCTCCGGTAGAATACCGTTCTGAAATGCTTCTTTAACTTTTAGTAATGGATTCATTGGTACTAACCACTATTTTCAGTAAAAAACCGTTAATCTTAACTTATGATTAATTATTTTGACAAATTTAATTCAAAATAATCAACAAATGGTTAGCCCATTCCAAGTTTACGAAGGAAGCCTTGCATCTGTCTACCCTTAGATGCCTTCATCATGTTTTTTGAATTTTTATAATTTTTTACTAGTTCCTTTACTTCATGTTCAGGCCATCCAGAACCACGTGCAATTCTCTTTACTCTGGATGCGTTTAGAAGATCAGGATCAGCTTTTTCATCATTATTCATGCTTTGAATAATGTATCTCCATTTGTCAATACGTTCTTCCATTTTTTCAACTTGATCCTCCTTAACCATACCTGATAAACCTGGCATGCTGTCAAGTAGACCCTGAAACGAACCAACCTTCGTTACCTCTTCAAGTTGGTAGTAGAAATCTTCCATGTTCATTTTACCACTTGATATTCGTTTCATACGAACATCATCAGCTTCGTTCTCTAATCTTTTAGCCAAGTCAAGTACTGCCTGAATATCTCCCATACCAAGCAATCTTCCTACAAAACGAGTTGGAGAAAATGTTTCCAAGTCATCTATACGCTCACCTGTACCAATGTACATTACTTGTGCACCAGTAGCTGCAGAAGCAGCTAAGGCACCACCACCCTTAGCTGAACTATCGAGTTTTGTGATTATTATTCCACCAACTGGAATTGTTTTATGAAATGCTTCAGCCTGAGCGTGGCATTGTTGACCAATTGTACCATCAATTACTAACAATGCAAGATCAGGTGAGGCAATCTTATTGATTTCCTTCATCTCATCCAGCAAATCTTTTTCTTCCTTGTGTCTTCCAGCAGTATCAATCAAAATTATATCAAGATTAGAATTCTCAAAATGTTTTAATCCATTCTTAACGATTTCAGGTGAATCCTTATTTTTTTCATCACCATAAACCTCAACGCCAGACTTCTCACACATAGTTTGTAATTGTACTAATGCACCAGGCCTAAATGTATCAGCACCAATTACACCCAATCGGTAACCCTGTTTTGATAAGAATCTAGCAAGTTTTGATGTAACAGTTGTTTTACCACTTCCCTGAATTCCTAAAAGGAGAACCTTGTTAATTTTACCAGACTTGAAATGAAATTCTGTGTCGTTACCCAGTAATTTTGCTAGTTCATCATATAGTATTTTTACAATATGATCCTTTCTTGACAATCCAGGTGGAGGTTTTTCATTTAATGAACGATCCTCAATATTTTTGGTTATCTCAAGTACTAGCTTAACATTAACGTCAGATTGTAACAATGAACGCTGAACATCCTTGGATAGTTCTTTGATGAGTTCTTCATCAACACCTGACGAGCTAACTATTTTTTTAATAGCAGATCTCAGACTGGATTTTAGATTATCAAGCATTAGAATCTAAACTCGCATCCTCTATTTCAAACCTTCCTCTATATCCATCCCATATTGTTTGTGATTTGTTTATCTTAATGGGATGTGAATAAATTGGACAGTCTGTAACAAATGTTTCAGCTTCGCCTCCTTCAAAATTTAGATTAAATCCATGCTTGCTAGACAAATTACTAAGTAATGATACATCATCTATGGAAATAATTTTTCCCAGCCATGTTTCATCCAAGCCATCAGATGACACACTTGTCAAAATAAATTTGAAATTAGAATTGAGTAAGTTAATCATGTATTCTTTTGGGTTTGTCTTCCATAACGGAGTAATTATATTCAAATCATCTTCTCTACAAATTTTTTCAAATTTCTTTTTCTGAAATTCACTAGAAATACCACCATGCACTAATCCATCAATCTGAAAATCTGTTCTTGCCTTTTCTATTAGTGTTTCAAGTGCATACATTTCATCTGACAAATCATCAGAGTTTGAAGTTGAAGTGATTTGTGGAATTTTCAAAGTTTCTGATTGTAGTTTGGTTAATTCTATGTTGGGAAAATGTAGTAAATGACTATTAACTGATTTAGGAAACACAGTAATCAGACATTTTACATCATGACCCATTTGTTTTGCTTTGTAAATCGAATAAGTACTATCTTTCCCCCCAGAGAATAGCGCAGCTAGATTCATACAAAAAACTACAAATCAAAACATTTTACTTTTTGCCAAGAGAAAAATTAAGGACACTTCAACACTCGTAATCGTCATCATTATTCAGACGGCTTTTC
Organism: uncultured marine group I thaumarchaeote; assembly: GCA_902578515.1. Lineage (GTDB taxonomy): Archaea > Thermoproteota > Nitrososphaeria > Nitrososphaerales > Nitrosopumilaceae > Nitrosopelagicus. Next base: position 3,044 of record CACHDH010000029.1, read on the forward strand.
CAATTATCATCAGCATCCTATTAAGATCACTTTACGCGCATTATTTTAGTTCTACCCATAACATTCCAATATTCAATATCCTTACCCTGCTCTAATTTTCCTTCAAGTTCTTCCTCAATCATGTCAACATCAATTGTTTCAAATGTCTCCGAGTCCATAACCTGCACATTAGAACCTACTATAGAAATTATCTGAGCTGCTCTTTTGTCAATTAATGGTACATGTATCTGCATGTTGACTGGACCCACATGTGGACGTTTTTGTCCATCAAATATTCCTACTCCAACTATTCTTGCTTTAGCTGATCCATGTTTACCTGGTTTGCTTGTATCATACTCAGTAATTCTACAAGGATCGCCAGTTGGTTGATCAGATACTGGGAGTAAGATGTAAGATCCAATTTTCAATGATCCCAATTCAGTAGGCTTGCTCATGATGAGAAAAGGATCATGAGGAGCTTTTGAACTTTTCTATTTTAGTTTTTCAAGAAGAGAAAGACTAACAAAGTTATTCATCACAACGCCCTTACGAGAAATATCCTGACGTGTTTTCTCACAATATTGATTTATGCTTTGTGGGCTACGCGCGTCAGATACTTCTACAATAACAATTTTTTCAGTATGTGGGAATGTAAATTTTGGCTTATCATTAGAAAAAAGATTCAAATGTGCAAATCCAGCCTGTCGTATTTTGTCTTTTTTAACTATAGTCTTTGCAACATCAGATATTGCCTCAGAATCATTATACTCCAAATAGTATGTAGAGATGAATTTCTCTTCGCTTTCTAGATCTCTTTCAAAAAGCTCATTATCAACAGTAAAAACAAATGTTGGTTTTGTATTAGTAAATTTTTCTGCATCTTTGATGAGTTTTTCCTCATCTTCAAATTTTGCTAATAAATAATGATTTGTTGATGATGGGAAATATGGTTTACATTCATCTGAAAAAGTTGCTGTAACAAAGTATATTGATTTTATATTTCTTGAAGAACTCCACATATCTTTTACGTCTATGGAGAACTTGTCATGCTGATATGGTACGCAGATATATCCAGACTTTGTATTTGTATGCAACATAGAGTTGGAATCATACCCATACTTATTTTTTCATGATCGTTCCACGTAATAATGAATAAAATTTTGGTCGATAGTTATTTAACTCCTAAATGTTTCGATGATATTGTCCCAAGTTAGCTCAGCCTGGTAGAGCTTCCGGCTGTAGTGGTTGGCTTTTGGCTAACTGAATTTCCAGCCTATCAGGCATACAGAAACCGGGTTGTCGAAGGTTCAATTCCTTCACTTGGGACTTACAACCCAATTTATGGATTAATTACGCTACGACCTACAACTTTTCTATTTTTTAGATCTTCTAGTGCAGTGTTTGCTTCATCCATCGAATAATGCTTTGAAACAATTGGTTTAATGACACCACGTTTGGCCAAATCAATTAGTTCGAGCATGTCATTATAATTTCCAGTATATGCTCCCTGTATTGTAATCGCTTTTAATGGAATTGAAACCAATGGCAAGTCTACAGCACCACCAAATAAACCAACTAAAACAATATTACCTCTCTTTCTAATGACAGAAAGATCCAGTTTGACAGTAGGAGGAGCATTAACAAAATCAATTATACTGTCGGCACCTTTTTCATTACAAATTGACATTATTTTCTTTGATGATTCAGAATCCTTTGTATTTACAATATTATGTGCTCCCATCTCCTTCGCTTTGCCTAACTTCTCATCGTCTAAATCAGCACAGATTATGTTAGCATTAGAAAGTGCACGTGCAATTTGAACTCCCATCAAACCTAGACCACCAGCACCAACTATCAAAATATTCTCTGGTGAATTTGACATTGCCTTTTTTACTGCAGTGTAAGCAGTAAGACCAGAACATGCTAATGATGCAGCACCATCTAGATCTATTCCTGAAATTTTAGCCAAAAATTTGTAGTCTGGAACTAATGAATACTCAGCATATCCACCATCCTGAAAAACTCCAAGTGATTTTGGCGCTTCGCATAAATTTGTATCACCTTTCTTGCATGTTGGACAATCACCGCATCCTATCCAAGGATATACTAATACATCATCGTCGACATTGATTCCCTCTACAGAATCTCCAATCTCTGTTACTGTTCCGACAATTTCATGACCAGGTATGACAGGAAATTGTACACCTCTATCTGTAACTTTCATGAATCCATCTCCAGTATCATAGCCACCTTCCCAAAGGTGCAAATCGCTATGACAAACTCCCACCGCTTTGACTTTGACTACAACTTGTTTACCAGTAGGGGTCGGAGTATCAATATCAGATATCTTTAGAGGTTTATTAGGCTCTATGATTTGTGCTGCCTTCAACGTCGAATTTTTCAGTTTATTATAATATAAGAGTTGACTGGAAGCAAGAAAAAAATAGATTTGATAGTATTAGTGAATCGCTATCATACAAAATATGTGACTGAAGAAGAAATTACTGGAATATCACAAGAGCCTGTCAATATTTTGTTTAATCCATCTGTAATTCAAAAAAAAGATGTATGGCAAATTAACCTCATAGAAATTTTGAAGATATTAATCAAAATACTAGAGGAAGCTGGCAAAAAAGACTTGAAGGTTGCGGGAATGGCAGCTCTCTCTTCATCCTTAATTTATCGAATGAAAGTAGAGAGTATTTTTGCCCTACAAAAGGCAGCGATGGAGAAAAAACCTCTAATCAACAGGCGTGATGTCGATATTGATATCTTAGATATGCCATACAGGCACGAATCAACATATCCTGTATCACTTGACGAACTACTAGAATTACTCGAAAATCTGATTGGTTCGATAGCAAATCCTCAACGTTCACGAAGGAGAGGACAACTAGATTTTGAGCCTACCGAGCCACCAGATTTCAAAGACTATTTTGTTTCATTTGAGAATATAGTTGAAAAATACGAGGCTCTAATCACTCGTAAAATTACAGATACTGGGAGTGGATTGTTAAAAGAAATTGTAACTGATTTAGACAGTTTAGACTCGATAAGATGCTTTTTTGCAATTTTGTTTCTTGCACAAAAACAAAAGGTTGAGTTGGTCCAGATGGATGATGATATTCAAGTAACTTTGATTGACGATAATAAGAAAGGAGATGAAGATGGGCAAACTTCTAAATGAAGATCAAATAGCAGCACGACTTGAGTCGGCGTTGTATTCTGCTGGAAGACCGTTAACTGTAGAGGAACTAGTCAAAGCTGCTGGAACAGAATCACAACAAAAAACCATTGCTGTGTTAGAATCAATTATTAAAAAAATGAAAAACACATTCAAAGCTATTGAAATTGTGACATTGCCAGATGGTAGTTATGTATTTCAACTTAAACCGGAATACAGTGCAAACGTAAGAAAGTATGCATCTAAACCACTCTTATCAAGAGCTACACAAAAAACATTATCATATATTGCATTAGAACAACCAATAAGCTCAAAACAGCTTTTAGAAGTTAGGGGATCTGGTGTTTATGGACAGTTAAAGGAATTACGACAGCTTAATTTTGTTGAACATCAAAGTGTTGGAAGGCTAAAGATCTACTCAACTACAGAAAAATTTCAAAAATATTTTGGGATTGAGGGTGATGTTACCACACTCAAACAAAAATTATTCAAAAAAGTCAGGAAATAACAAAAAATCACATAATTCATTCGATTTGTATAAATTAGAGTTAGTTAGACTGTGTGCATGAAAAGACCAGTTGAAAATTTGGGTACAAGCAAAATAACAGGCGGACGTAGACATCCATTACGTTCTAGACGAAAATATGAAATGGATAGATATCCTAACGAACCACTGCTTGGTGAGCAAATCACTGTTACAAGAAAGGTTCGCGGAAAAAATAACAAAACTGGAATTAAAACAATTGACTCTGTTAATCTTGCAGTAGACTCGAAAGTAAAAAGAGTGAAAATAATTAGAGTGTTAGAAAATGGTACAAACAATGATTATCAACGTCGTGGAGTGATTACAAAAGGTGCAATACTTGAAACAGACGAAGGAAAATGTAGAGTTGTTTCAAGACCAGGACAGAATGGTACCATAAACGCAATACTAGTAAAGTGATCTTATGAAAGATTACGACCACATCGTAATCTGGTTAGATTATTTCAATAAAACATTGTCTAGACAAAAGGGAAGAAGATTACCAAAAGAAAAATGCATTTTTGATCCATCACTAAATGAATTAGTCGAGTCAGCAAAAGCTGCTGGTCTTGAACCAACAGAAAGTGATGATCAAGTAAGATTTCCAAAAAGACCTTTTGTAAGATCGGGATATATCATGCTAGAAAAAAAATTGCCAAAAACACAAGTCCTTGACAAAATTTCAGAAAAAATGGTTGCCAAGAGAGCAAAACAGTCAAAATAAAACTCAATCTAGCTCCAAGCTAAAGTAAAATTGACAGAACGTTTGACAATCTTCTGTCACGTGATGAGGAGACTCTCACTCTTTGTTGCCACTTTCCTAATCTATGCATTTGACTAGCCGTTTCTGCATTGATCTTCTTTCCACTGAAATCAGTGGATCCAATGGAGATCTCTGTAGCTATTCCCAAATCGTGTTGAGAATATGATGTCTGACCAGTTGCC
>CACHDH010000030.1 GCA_902578515.1 uncultured marine group I thaumarchaeote
ATAGGAGACTTGCTGACCAGACAATAAAAAATTCTGGAATAAAAAAACAATTGGTAGAAAAACTTGACGATGATATTTCTGAACTACAGGAATTAGTACGAGGATTAACATTGCTAAAGGAAGTATCAGCACGCTCATTGGATTACTTGGTCTCTTTTGGTGAGCGTCTTTCTGATGATTTGGTATCATTCGCACTACAAGATCTCGATAAAAAATCTACTGCACTTAATGGCAAGGAGGTTGGCATAGTAACTGATTCGAATTTTGGTGAATCAAGACCATTAATGGACACTACTCGAATCCGTATTTCTAAGACTTTAGGATCTTTGCTATCAAAAAAAGTAATCCCTGTTGTTGGTGGGTTTGCTGGGGCAGATCAACATGGAAACGTAACAACATTCGGTAGAGGTGGTTCAGATTATACTGCAACAATAATTGCTTCTAGCATAAATGCAGACGAAGTTTGGTTAATGAGCGATGTTGATGGTTTGATGACAGCTGATCCAAAACTTGTAAAAAATGCAAAACTACTCAAAGAAGTTTCATATTCAGAAGCAATTGAAATGGCACAATTTGGAGCGAAGCAAATACATCCTAAAACATTTGAGCCATTATTATCCAAAAAAATTCCTATGCGAATTAGAAGTACGTTTGATGTAAAGAATACCGGTACACTTGTGACACCATCACCTTCCGCAGCAACTAAAAAAACGGTCAAATGCATATCTGCACTTCGAAACATAGGATTGATGGATCTAAGTGGAGGCATATTGTTTGCCGCACCAGGATCAGCGGCAAAAATATTTACAATTTTAGCAGAAAAAAATATCAACGTATTGATGGTCTCTTCCAACCCATCTGAAGCAAGCATATCAATAATTGTTAAAAAAGTGGATCTTGCAAAATCTATCAATGCGCTTGAAATGAATTTGCTAGGCAAAATGGTTAAAAAAATAGAGGGATCATCAAACGCTTCCATAATAGCAGTTATTGGTTCAGGCATGAAGGGTACGGTTGGTGTAGCAGCCAAAGTGTTTTCTGCCGCACAAAAACGGAAAGTCAATGTAATGATGATAGCACAGGGATCATCAGAGCTTAATCTAGCATTTGTTGTAAAGGATTCCGATTGTAAGTCTGTTCTAGAATCACTTCACGAAGAATTTCGGTTGGATAAAATCAACTAAATATTGAAAGAGATAAATTAATTGTAAATCCAGCAATGGTATGGTAGGAAAATTATACGTAGTAGGTGTAGGTCCTGGTCATCATGATCACATGACTTTTCGTGCAAAACAAGTAATTGAAGAAAGTGACACTATCGTTGGTTATTCCACGTACGTAAATTTGGTTGAAGATCTAATTGATGGAAAAGATGTTTACAAATATGACATGACACAAGAGGTTGAACGAGCACAACAATGCATCAAATCTGCTACTGATGGAAAAATTGTGTCACTAGTTTCTAGCGGTGATCCTGGTATCTACGGTATGGCAGGACTAATTTTTGAGATACTTGCAGAATCTGGTTGGGATCCTAAAACAGGATTGCAAGTAGAGATAGTACCAGGAGTTTCCGCACTGAATTCTTGTGCGTCATTAATTGGTTCTCCATTGATGACAGATTTCGCAGTGGTAAGCATGAGTGATCTTCTTGTTCCTTGGGAAATAATTGTCAAGCGAGTAGAAGCGGCAGCTAAAGGCGATTATGTTATAGTAATTTACAATCCTTCAAGCAAAAAAAGAATACACCAGTTACAGGATACTAGAAAACTTTTGATGGAACATCGTTCCCCGCAAACACCTGTAGCAATCATCAAAGGAGCATACAGAGAATCTCAATCCATAGTTATTACTGATCTGGAACATATGGAGGAATATGCTGACAAGTTAGGTATGATTAGCACTGTTATTGTCGGAAACTCATCAACCTACAACTTTAACGATCTTATGATTAACCCTAGAGGCTACAAATCAAAATACAGTCTTCAGGCAGAACAAAAAATACAGAACTAGTAACTATTTTTGATCAAATCAGACAGTTCATCACTCAACGCCAATTTCTTCCTAATTGGAGATACTATCTTAACTAATGATTCTCCAACAGATTGTTTTAGGTCAGCAGGATGAAGTTTCTTTTGTGAGAAATCAGATTCTAAACTTTCAAAACTATCATAACTAACATTACCACCAAATTTTTCTGGTCGCTCAATAGAGATAGTGTCAAATTCATGAAATACTACATGTTTTGCAATTTCTAATATTGGGTTATTTTCTATAACGCCTTCATCACAAAACCCCTTCTTAATTTTAGTTCTAATTTCATCATCTGAGTTGTGGATGAAAACTCCAGCATTGGGATCAGATTTACTCATCTTTACTACTTCACCATCAGGTTTTACTTCTGTTGGTTTAGTTAGACCAGGCAGTAATTTGTGATGCACAGCTACTGGAACTTTCCATTTCATTTTTGGAAATACGTCTTTAACCAACATGTGGATTTTCCTTTGATCCATTCCTGCATGTACTATATCCAGGTCAAGTGAATGTATATCCGCAGCTTGCATTGCAGGATAGATGAGTTTTGCCAGATCAATCTTTTCATCATTCTCTGATCTTCCCATTATGGTAAGTGTTCTCATGGTTCTTGCCAGTGACATGTGTTTTGCAATTTGTACAAGCTCAGACCAATATTCTTTCTTAGAATCATAAAGATCAGTTCCCAAAACTACATTTGCCTCGGGGCAAACTAATCTAAACGCATCCTCATAATATTTCGAAACTTTTCTTATAGTTTCAAAACTACCGCCCAACTTTTCATTCAATAAAGTGTGCCAGTCTGCTAAAAACACAGTACAATCAACTCCAGCCTTGACAAAATCATTAATTTTGAAGCCAGTGCTTATCAGGCTACCTAGATGTAAGAATCCCGAAATTTCGATACCTATGTAGTGTTTTGGTTTTGAATTTGTTTTGAATAATTCCAACAACTCTTCTTGGGTGACAACCTCCTCAGTTGGTGGTCTTGATACTAGGTCAACCTTTTCAGTTACATCCATTTCATTTGAATTTTTTTTGAATGCCTATAAAGTTTGCAGATTGTTGATAATCCAAAATTATGATTCTAGATCTTCTAACGGCTTTCTTGGTTTTGTGCTAAGATAGAACGCATGACCACTAATTATGGCACCAGCAAGCCAGATCTTTGTAGCAAAAATTAGATTCCATGGTCTCAAAACATCCGGGTATTCTACCTTCATTGCATCGATATCTGGTATCTGACCACTTAAGATCAACTGCGCAGTAATTTCGGCATTCAGTACTGTAAAAGACCATAATATTTCATACAAGCAAATTATAGTAAATCCTAACAACATTAACTGAAGTAAACCCATTCTATAGGAGCGCAAATTAGTTGTCTTTTTCCAGCCAATTCTGGAAACACAATACCAACCAATTACTATGGAGAAAAAGAGCCAGGTTGAAAGATTTGCAAAGTTTTCAAATGGAACTTGTGTTTGTACCAGAACTTCTCCCATCACAAACATGCCTTGTTCATTCCAATCCTGCGTCATAGAATAGACACCGAAAAATGTGATGGAAGACATTATGATAGCACATGCATAGAAGACATAGAGAAAAACCCTGTATTGCCTGTCACGTTCATGAAGATGCCGTCTTTTCATTTATTGCGCTAAGAACAATCACTATAAAAACTCATAGAATTTCTCAATGAAATTTATTAAAGAAGCAGCTACCAAACCCACTAATTGAAAATTCCTATAAACATTCCTGCCATTGATAAAGAAGAAATTCGTGAAGTGAACAAGGTTTTATCAGAAAAATCACTGACTTCGGCATCATTTAACGGAGGAAAACAAGTTCAACAGTTTGAAAAACTATTATCAAAATTTGTCAAATCAAAGTTTGCCGTAGCCGTTAATTCTGGAACTGCTGCACTCCAGGCTTCTTTATACGCAATTGATATCAAACCAGGGGACGAAGTACTAGTACCATCATTTACTTTTGTTGCTACTGCAAATTCAGTCAAATCTGTTGGAGCCAAACCAGTTTTTGTTGACATTCTCAAATCTAACTATACAATAGATCCAAGTGATTTGAAAAAGAAGATTACAAGACGTACTAAGGCAATAATTCCAGTACATCTGTATGGTCATATGGCTTACATGGATGAGATCCTAGAGATAGCAAAAAAGAAACACATCAAAATTATTGAAGATGCATCACAATCATTAGGTTCAAAATTGAGGAATAAACACTCCGGAACTTTTTCACATCTTGGATGCTTTAGTATGTATGCTGGCAAAGTTATTACATCTGGCGAGGGCGGTGCCGTTATAACAAATAATAAAAAATTATTTGAAAAACTAAAACAGATTCGTAACCACGGTCTTAGTAAAAACAACCTTACAACTAGATTTGGTCTCAATCTTAGAATTTCTGAGATTAGTGCAGCTATAGGAAAAATTCAAATGAGAAAATTACCCCACTTACTAAATCAACGAAGAAAGAACGCAAAAGCACTTACTGAGATTTTAGAACATTCTGATATAATCCTACCAGAACCAAGAAAAAACGAAATTGTAAACTGGTATCTGTATACAATAGCTATGAAAAGTAGAGATAATGCAATGAAAAAACTGAATGCTTCTGGAATTGCTGCAAGAGTATATTATTCGCCTCCTGTTCACAAAACACCCTACTACAAAACTCGTTTACACCTTGCAAATACAGAGTGGGCAGCTTCTCATGTAATGAGTCTACCAGTGCACCCAAATGTAAGAAACCAAGATTTGGTGAGAATGAAGAATATTCTCTTGGGAAGAAATTGATCTAATAACCATCTTTTTGTCGCTGTCTGTTTATCTCATTTTTTCTTTGATATTCCTTTAAGATATCATCTGGCGTCAGACCCAACTCCAGTGAAGCTTGAATAAGAAAGTGCCAAATGTCAGCTAATTCTTCTCTTGCTTCTGTTTTGTTGAATTCTGTTGGTTTTTTCCACCACTTCCAGTTTGTAGTACGTTGTAGTTCTACCGCCTCATGGATCATTGCTGTACACAAAGCAGAGATCCTACCCTCAACATCATCAGGGTATCTATCCAGATTCATCATTTCAGTTAGTCCTTTTTGAAGAGAAAAAATTTCTTCTAACTTATCTTCCATACCACACAAACCATGTTAACATGTATAACTTTTCAGAATTTAGTCATTTTTTCATATTGTGTTATTCTTTTCTTGATATCTGATTTTTTTATTCGTAGTAATACTTCGGGACCGTAGCCCTCAACAGCAAATGAACCCATCACGTTACCATAGACAATGGATTTTTTAATGGTACTAAGATCAGTTTTGTTCCTACTGGAAATATATCCCATCATAGCACCAGCAAACGAGTCACCCGCACCTGTAGGGTCCACAACTTTTTCTAAGGAAAATGCAGCAGAAGGAAAAATAACATCCTCAAAGAACAAAAGTGATCCATGCTCACCCTTTTTGATAATAACATATTTTGTTCCCCAGTTCATTATTTTTTTTGCACATTTTATTAGATTGAATTCTTTGGTTAGTAGTTTTGCCTCCTCATCATTAATCACCACAGCGTCAACAGCTTTGAACATCTTTATCACAGATTCCCTCTTAGTTGATATCCAAAAATCTATTGTATCACACATTGAGAACTTTACATTGTCAAATTCTTTAATCAGTGATTTATTTTGATCAGGGTCGTTGTTAGCAAGATACACAAATCTAGATTTTTTATAATCTTCTGGTACAGTAGGCTTGAAGTTTTTTAACACATTTAGATCCGTACGTAATGTAGTCCTTAAGCTCAGAGTGCTATCATAACTACCCGAATATCGAAACGTTTTACCATCATTTATCGAAAGACCCTTCAAGTCTAAGCGTTTGGCAAGAATTTTGTGATATTTTTTTGGGAAATCTTTTCCTACAACTGCAATCAGTCCCGGTTTTACAAAAAAACTAGCTGAGATACTGGCAAAAGTTGCAGCCCCTCCAAGCACATCCTTTAACACCTTAGTTGGAGTTTTAATGGTATCAAGTGCTGTTGAGCCAAAAACAGTCAGCATTATCTACGGACTTGTTATTTCGTATAAATCCCTTTCAACTGGAAACAGACACAATGTGTAAAAATTTTGATGCATTCTTTAAGCTACTTAGAGCTACCAAAATAAATGAAAATTTAAGTCCATTATGTTATTGGCAAAAATCAGGCTTAGAGTTGGGGACAGCGAAATTGAAATTGACTCACGAGATTTTTATGTTGATAATAACACAATAAGAAAAGTCATTGCAGACATATCCTCGCTTTTACAAGAAAGTAACGCAAGAATCCTACCATATTCAAATGAACCTAGTTTAGAAGAAAATAGTGCTCTTGACTCACTAGAAAATGCGGAGGTTTATGAGCCAGAGTTTGGAGAACCAGTTTTTGTACCAATAAAAGAATTACGCGGAAAACTGACAATTCTATCAGAAAGCTCCTTTTTTGATAAACCAAGAACCGTATCAGAAACTGTCAATGAACTTAGAGAACATGGTTGGATTGTAAACCCATTGGACGTATCTAAAATATTAGCCAAGATGGCATTTAGTAAGGAACTCACGAAAGGCAAGCAGGCTGATAGAAGTTTCTACTTTGTTCAAAAGGAATTACTAACTAATTAGCTCATTCAGATGTTGTAACTTCAAGCATTTTTGCTTCCTGCTCTGGACAATCATTACCATCTCTGGGAAGATTAACAATCTTATCTGCAACATCCATCCCCTCAGTAACTTCACCAAACACTGTGTATTGCTTATCTAGGAATGTACTATCACTAGTTACGATGAAAAACTGTGATCCAGCGCTATCTGGATCAGCTGCCCTAGCCATCGAAACAATACCACGAAGATGTGATCTTGAATTAAATTCAGCTTTTAAATTATAACCAGGTCCGCCTTGTCCCCATGCACTTTTGTCAGGACTTTTTGTATTAGGATCGCCTCCTTGAATCATAAATCCAGGTATCACCCTGTGAAATAATGTTTCATTATAAAAGCCAGACTTGGCTAATTTTGAAAAATTTCTAACCGTCTCTGGTGCTAACTCAGGCAGTAAACTAAATTTTATACTTCCAAAATTTGTTTTAATAGTAACCTCTTCGGGCATTTTATTTTAGTTTTTAAATTTAGGTTAAGAATCTTTGGGATCCATACCATAGAATTCGCTAAAATAAATAACTATCTCTGTTAGATTTTTAAAACTAGTCTTATATAGAACAACAAAAAACAACTTTTGTGAACCGTACAAATCAAAGCACAGTTATCAAAGAAGCAATCAACTCTTTACTTGACGAGGGAGTTACAGACAAGCAAGATATCTACTCAAAAGTTGTGGATAAATTAGGTGTTCCAAGACCTACTGTAAGACGTGTTGCTCGAGACCTTAGAAATGAATTGCTTACAAAAATCAAAATATTACAATCAGAGACACAACAATCTACAATTCCTGCTCTTTAAGCA
>CACHDH010000031.1 GCA_902578515.1 uncultured marine group I thaumarchaeote
CAATAAACGTTGGTGGTAATAGAGGAATCTTATCAGAAATAAAGTTAGATGAAATTAATGATGCAATACAACACATTAAAAAAAATGAGGTTTGGCTTGACAAAAGAACAAGAGTTGTTGCTTCTTGCAATGGTAAGCAATTCCAACCTGCATTAAATGAGATTTATGTTAATAGAAAAAATTTAACCAAGACTGCTGAATTTGAAATAAAATTTCAAAATGATACAGTGAAACAAAGAATGGATGGTGTTATCATTTCAACACCAAGCGGTTCAACAGGTCATTCTTTATCAATTGGAGGACCTGTATTGCATGAAAGTTTGGATGTGCTAATTATAACACCTGTTGCACCAGTTCACAGACTACCATCCATAGTTGTCCCAGACGAAAAGGTTGAGATTACATGTTCTCATGATTGCAATATAGTGATGGATGCTCAAGTCATAAAATCAGCTAGTTTTGAAGATGTTATAACTATAAAAAAATACAAAAAACCGGCAGTTTTTGTTAGATTAAAAAAGAAAGGTCTAAGACAAATGAATAAACTTGGCTTCTAGAGTCCTAGATTCCAGTGCATTCTATGCAGGAATTCCATTTAGCTCAAATGAGGCAGGTCATATTACATCGCTTGTCTATAATGAAATTGAACACATCAAAAAAGATCATGATGCTGTCCAAATTTTAATCGAAACAAAAAGATTAACTGTCAACGAACCTGAGGATGAATTTATCACTGCGTCTATTGATGCTGCAAAAAAATCTGGTGACTTTTCTAATCTATCAGACGGGGATATATCTACAATTGCTCTAAGCCTTCAACTTTGTGCTGAGCTTGTAACTGATGATTTTGCTGTATCTAATGTCGCAAAAAATCTTAACATCAAAGTCATTCCTGTGATGACAGATGGTATAAAGAACGTTGTAACCTGGAAGTATTACTGCCCAGGATGTAAAACAAATTTTTCCAAAATCACAGAGTGCCCAAGATGTGGAAACAAACTAAAAAGAAAAGCCATTAAAAGATGATTTATGTATCGTGAAGTGTTTTCTGATTGATTTTTTTCAGATATTTGCTTTGAACTTTTAATATTTTTTTTATGCTCTTAGCTCGAGCCTCACCAAGACCACCTACTTTTGAAAGTTCCGTGACTGATGAATTTAATATATTCAAAGGAGTCCCAAATTTTTCTAGCATGCGTATGGCAGTTTTTTCTCCAACTCCAGGCAAGCTGCATAACACCGAAAGTTGCTGTTTTTGTAGGTCGTTTGATTTTCTAATTTTTTTAATAAACGGACCATTAGCTATATCCTTTCTTGAACACATAGATATCAACAACTTTGAAGTATGTGATGCGCTTGGTGTAGGAATTACTGGAATTTTAAAATCTATAACGATGGATGAAATTGCACCATAAAATACAAATGGATTTTCTGTTAATTTCTCTATTTCGCTGATGTCACCCTCAATCAATAAAATTGGAAATTGATAATGCTCCTTCAATCTATTACATTGATCAAATAAACGCCCATCAAATATTGATGAAATTAAATCTGATATTGTTTTTCTTTCAACTACTGTTTCAGGTGCAACAATATAGTCACCAATAGGCAGGGTTTTAATTTCTAAATTAATCCCAATTTCTTTTAGAAGGTCTGGTATACCACTTTTTTTTTCTCTTTCATCTACTACTATTCGTAGTTTCTTCAGATTCACAAAAAATACTAGTTGTTTTGATTAATATTTTCTTGGTATACTGTTATTTTGACGTGTTAGTACTAGTCGAAGGACCTTTCATCATTTCCTGAATTTTAGTTTCTTGCTCTTGTAAAGTGGTTTTCAATCTCTCTTCTTGTTTAGCTAAAAGAGAAGCTTTTGTTTTTGCTAGTTCCATTTGTTCTTCAAGTTCTTCAAGAAGATCCTTTTTGTTAGATTTTATCATGATAGTTCCAGCGTGTTTAAAAACTGCTTCATCATCACCAACCTTTTTTAGCTCTTCTAATGCTTTTTCTGTCTCGAGTTTTTGTGATTCTAATTGTTGTTTTTGCATTAGGATTGATTGAAAGTTTTGTTGCGTTTGTTGTAATTTTGCTAATTGTTCTTGCACCATAGGAGGAATTTGTGGATTAGATGACATATGGGATTAAGCACTTTTTTTAATTATATATCTACTGATTTAATTGAATCATAACTTGTCTGAATAAGGCGTATACAAGAATTAAGATTTGCACGCATTTGTGCTAGTTGATTAGCCTCTATTAGTATCGTGATTCCATCGTCGCAAAACATCTCGGTTTTAGTTGGATTTTCGGGATAAAATTTATTGTCTATATTAATGGAATCAAAAACTGCGTCTGTTTTATCTCCTGCATCTACTTCTATTTTGACATTAAATTTTGACGTCATATGCAGCGCCAGCTATCTTAAACCCACATTTTTTACAATTCCATATACCAATATCTTGTCGACCAAATTTCAAGGAGCCACATTCAGGGCATTTTCTTTTGGATTTTAGAGTTTTGTGAACTATGGAATATTTTTTCCTAATCTTGATTCCATATCTAGCTCCAAGACCCTTAAAGGAACGAGTTTTTTTTGCCAATTTATTTACTGACTCCTGTTGCTTCTTTTATAACATCTCTAATCTTTTTTCCTACTGAAATTGATAATTCAGAGCATTTTACTAATTGCTCCAAAGAGAATCCATCAAACCCACCTTTTTGAAGTGCTACTATATTTCCATCAGAGTTTGTAGTAATCGTTATTCTAGCATCAAGACATTCCCACTCATCTAGATTTGGATCTACAATTATGAATTCGCCTATCCGACCCATTGTAACTGATATTGGAATAGTGGTAATTGGTGTGTCTGACTCTTGATCCTCTACTAAAACAGGAGCATCATCTTTTATTTCCCACTTTGGAATCTTTGATGTAAGAATAGCAGCAACCGCAGCGTATGAACATGTATCAAACAAATTACCATCATGATCAGTTACTACACTATCAGCGAATAAACCAATGACAGATTTGTCTTTCTCTAAAACCATCTGTGATAAATCAATCATACCACTTTCACGTATACCTCTGTCAACAACTCTTGCTAGTTCAATTACATCTGGTTGAGGAGGACCAGTTTCAGCACTTGGATGAGCCAACGGAAGAATTTCTGCTGTACACATAAAGATCCCCTTCTCACCCATATCAGGAAAAGGTCTGTCAGGTTGAACCTTGATTCCTGCTACAATTTCGGTATCGCCCAATCTCGCACGTGCGGAACCGTTAGCATGAGGTATAACCCCAATGTCTATAACCAGCGGTCGTGGTTCATCTAATGCACGATCATCAATTCTTTTTCCTTCTTGCAATAGATCCAGAATTTTAGATCTTTTGAGCTTGTCAATGATTGAAATATCTGTCATTAGCTGTTATCACTACTCGAGAAATATTTTTCACGTAATGCATTCTTCTGTATTTCATAAACCTGCTTACATCCTTCTAAACCTAATTCGATGCATTTCTTATACTCATCAGGGGTTAGGACACCATCCAATTGTAAGAGTGTAATTTTTCCCAAGTTTGGCATATAACCTATTGGCATATCTGCCTGCCCAGCTTGGTCTTCCTCATTGTTCACATCAAGAATTAATGCGTCAGCTGCTTTTCCTGCAGCACATGCACATACCATATCTTTCATAGGAATTCCCGCATCTGCTAATGCAACAGATGCTGCATCAAGTGCAGCACATCTTGTCCCACCATCTGCTTGCAATACTTCAAGAAACACATCTACTGCAGTTCTAGGAAAGTTCTCAAGCATAACTGCAGGTTCTAATGCTTCCTTGATGACCTTACTGATCTCGATTTCACGTCGTGACGGAGCCGGTTTTTTTCTTTCACCTACAGAAAAAGGCTCCATGTGATATCTAACTCTTAAAATTCCCGTATCAGGGTTTGACATATGTTTTGGATGAACATCTCTTGGACCAAAAACACCTGCAAGAATTTTATTTCCGCCGAATTCAATATATGCAGAACCATTAGCGTTTTTTAATACTCCAGCTTTTATTGTAACTTTTCTTGTTTCGTTTACTTTACGTCCATCAGAACGAATTCCGTTCTCATCAAGTAATACTACATTAGCTTCTCTTCCTCCCATTAATTATACACCATCATTTTCTAACATTTTTTTCACTCTATCGGTCAAATCTACAAGATGTGCCTGTTCATCAACCATCCGAATTGCTGCAAGTGCCTTTAATAATCCATTTGTTTCCTCACATGATACAACAACCAAGCCATTTTGGCCTACAGTAAGTGTTGCATTAGTAGATGCTTCAATCATTTGTATCATAGAACCACGTTTACCAATAAGACGAGGAATTCTAGTGGGAGATATCCTAACCAATTCTCCAGAATCAATCCTTCCCAAATTTTTATCTGCGATAGAAATCAAAGGTTCACGCTGCCTATCAAAATTTGCAATCTTTGCAAAAACAATATCTCCCTTATCTAATCTTTCTCTCATTTCTGTTGCAGTAGGATATGAACCTCTTCCAAATACATCCTGCCCCAAAAGCATTCCCTGATAGCACGAATTAATATCTGCAAACCAAGAATTACCAGAAACTGATGTAATTGTACCTATTACCAAATCATCAATTTTTGGCATGTATCCTCCAGTTAATGAGATCACCCTAGCACTATCATCAGAAATGTCAGACAGTCCTATAGTAGTTGAAATAATTCGCTTTCCCTCTAATACAACATTAGTTTGCAACCTAAGAGGTGCAGTGGTGATAAAATCTCCTGGGAGTACATATCGTTTTTTAGGTTCTCGTTTTTTCAATTGTCCTCATCTAAAAAATTTTTAATTTTTTCTTCCATGCTATTGCTATCACGTATCATATCAATCATTTTGATAGACTTGATAGCCTTTGTTAAACCTGTAGAATTATCACATTTTAAAACAATCAAACCATTTTTACCCACAGTAATACTTGTGTTCGTAGATGACTCAATTGTTTGTATAATTGAATCAGTAAGATATGGAATTGTAGTCGAAGATATTTTAACCAACTCACCAGAATCAAGTCGACCTAGATTTTCTCCGGCAATAGTGATTAATGGATCCCTAGA
Source organism: uncultured marine group I thaumarchaeote (assembly GCA_902578515.1). Classification (GTDB taxonomy): domain Archaea; phylum Thermoproteota; class Nitrososphaeria; order Nitrososphaerales; family Nitrosopumilaceae; genus Nitrosopelagicus. The sequence goes on from CACHDH010000031.1 coordinate 5,138, forward strand.
ACCCATGCCAGTAATTCTGGCTAAAACAATATCACCTATTGTTAATTTTAATGATAGATCATCTCTAGATGGTGAATAATCCTTTCCAAAGATATCAGATGCTAAGAGAATTCCTGGATAATAGGAGTTTATGTCAACCTCCCATGATAATGCATTATGTGAAATGACTTTACCAATGATTAAATCGTCTGCATTTGGGGTGTAAAATCCAGTTATAGGAATCACAGATACAGAGTCAGCACTAGTTTCAGAAAATCCAATTGCTGTGGATATTAATTTGTCACCAACAAGTACAACATTTTGTTCAGGTCTATAATCACCAGTAGCTATAATGTCTCCTGGAATAACAGATTGTTTTTGATTCATTTTAAAACCTCAACAAATGCAGTACCCTTTGTCACAGAACCTAATCTATCTATCACATTCGGTCTTGCCGCAGCGGGTATTTCTAGTATCGCTTTTAGTGAACCATCTTTTTGCCACTCTTCTTTCTTCAAAACACCAGTTGATTTTAGTACAGAATAAGACTTTGCAACATACTGTGCGGGAACAGAAATTTCTAATGAAAGGTTTTCTGATTTTAATGGAATTATAGAACGAAGGCTTTCCACAATATCCTTGATTTGTTCTTCAACACTTTTGAAAGGATCAATATTAACACGCGCATCGCTGATGGCTTGTTCAATTCTCAGTGGCGGGTGAGGCAGATGAGACCGTGGATCAACAAATGTTTTTGCAATGAATGTTATTATCTGCTTTCGTTTTTCCGTAGTCATCTTACGACGCTGATCAGTTGTTAAATTAAGATCACCCTTCTGTAATATTTTTTCTGCAATAATCAAAGGATCTTCTGTCTGGAATGCCTTCTGTAATTTTTCAGATGATGCTCGTGTACCCTTACCAGAATTCTGATAAATTTCCTCTGATACCAAAATAGAGCTGATGTCTTTTATCTTTCCAAGCTTATAATCAAGAGCCGGATCTGGTTTAACTAATATCTCAAACTTTTCACCTTCAAAAGTGTATTTCACCACGGTAAGCTTATCTGACATAATAGTAATGATTGAAGAATTGATATTAACCTATAGATATACGAGCTAGATTTTTATTTGGATTTTAGAAGTTTTCAATAAGTTTGTCTTCAATCCAAGTTCTTACTAGTGATGATAGGAAAATATCTGTAAAACTCAAGGGTGTTTCATCATATTATGCAAATGCACTACGAAGGATTTGCCTTAATGGGATTCCAGTTTTTGCAATAGATACGGTCGACATAATGGAAAATTCATCTGTTTTACCAGATGAGGGTATTGCCCACACATTAGGCCTAATTCCACTAAAGACAGAACTTAATGGTGCTGATGAATCTAATTCAAGAGTTATGTTGGTTCTTGATTCAGAAGCTACAGAAAATACTAAGGTAGTTACCTCTGCTGAATTAGAATCAAAGGATCAAGTTGTAAAACCAATCTCTAATCAAATTCCTATTATACATTTAGCACCTGGTCAACGCATTAAGCTTGAAGCATATGCAAGACTTGGTAGGGGGACAGAACATTCTAAATGGAATTCGGCAAATGTATCTGTACTTACAAATACTGACAAGGATGATGAATATGTTTTAACTATTGAAACTGCTGGTTCTCTTGAACCAAGACAAATTGTAATGGCTGGTATTGAAGAACTTTCTAAAAGACTAGAAGAGTTTAAGGAAACTCTTGTTAACTTGAAGTAGTCATACTGTTATATTTGGGTTAGAGAGGGCAATAATCTATTGGTCAATCAAATAGTTTTACACATGGTAAAGGATCTTAAGCAGGCCTCAAAGAAAAATGAGGCGCCTATATGGTCTAAGCTTGCTGATCTTGCTCTAAAATCATCATCATCAAAACGTACTGTTAACTTGACAAGAATAAATAAAATCACAAAGGACAATGATGTGTTGTTTGTACCTGGTAAAATTCTTGGAACAGGTAATCTATCTCATAAAATTACATTAAGTTCTTTTTCAATATCCACAACTGCTAGAAATAAGATAATTAAATCTGGAGGAAATGTTATGGCTTACTCTGATATGATTAAAAAATTC
>CACHDH010000032.1 GCA_902578515.1 uncultured marine group I thaumarchaeote
TTCAGTCCTATCCATCATATTTCTTATTACAACATTCTTTTCAGTAAATTCCTTAGGGGCAAAAATAATACAGAACTTTGAGTATGACGAGTCTTCCATTTGTTTCTTTAATGACTTTGCAGTTAAATTGATGTTTGTTGGTATTCCAAGTTTTCGTAGTTTTGACGCACAATTAATTGCATGTGGTTTTAACTCGTCGTTTACATAAAGCACAGATACACCACTATATGTCGAAGAGTATGTCTTTGATAATGGTCCCTGATCATCAAGACATAGAATAATTCTTTCTATACCTCCTGCTACTCCCGTAGCCCCTAAATCATCACGACCAAATGCATTTGGTAGACTGTCATACCTTCCACCACCTACTAACGCACCCAAGTCAGAAGTGCTATCGAATGCTTCAAAGATTATACCTGTGTAATAATCAAGACCTCTTACAACACCAAAATTAATTCTGATGTTATCTACTCCTCTGCCTTTTAGTGTATCATATAATGTACACAACTCATCCCAACCAGGCAATGGATTTAGATTGCTAATCTTTAGGTATTGTTCAATTTCTGATGGTGTGCCCTTAAGATTAGAAAACTCTAATATTTTTTCCAATTTTTCTGGAGAATATCCCTTTTTCTTATATTCTTGCAATATTTCATCTTTTGATTTTTTTTGAGTCTTGTCTACAGCTCTGAAAATATCATGAAGTAAGGTGGTTTCATTTGATTCAAAGATCTGGCTGATGTATGATTCAGCTAATTTTCTATGGTTGATATCAATAACAATATCGCTGAGTATTAGGTTATCAAAAAAACCTAGATGTAAATTCTATAATCTCCGCATCATGTTCCGTATTTAGATTACCAAATGTTTCAATGTTCCACTGATGAAAGAATCTGTATCTACCTTTTTGTGGTTCATCATATCTCCAAACACCACCAAATGAAGAAAATTTTGCAGGTAGCTTCAAAGTTTTTTGAGATGCAGCATATCTTGTTAGACCAACAGTAAAATCGAATCTTAGTGCTACTTCCCTATCGCCCTTATCTTTGAATTGATATATTTCATCTCTAATAGATGGTCCACTCTTTGCTTCTAGTACGGATAAAAGTTCAATCGGTGAAGGTTCCATCAAATCAAATCCAAAAGTTTTTGCGGTTTCCAAAAATGCTTCACGGACATATTCAATTTTTATCATTTCATCCTTATCAAAATCCTTCATTCCACGTGGTAGTTCCATTCAAAAAAAAATCGTGAAAAGTGCCTTTAAGACTTGCTGTTTACTTTAACTCATTAATAGCAGAAATTCATAAAAAAAGTATGAGCTACAAGTATCTTGAACATTCAACTGACGCATTTATCGAAGTTAAAGCAAAAAATTTAGAAGAAGCATTTTCTGTTGCTGGTAAATCAGTTGTCGAAACTATAATTGATCTAAAAAACATTAAGGAAGTTGAAAAAAAGAGTGTTAAAGTTAAGGGCAGGAACCTTCAAAATTTATTATATAATTGGCTAGAGGAGATTGTAACTATAACAATAACTGACGGCTTTGCAATAAACAATTTTTTTGTTAATATCAAAAAAAATGATGAATATGAAATCATTTCCACTATTTCTGGTGAAAAATTAGATCTAGAAAAGCACAATTTTAAAGTAGAAATCAAATCTCCTACATTTCATTTAATGGAAATAAAAGAAAATGGTAAGATAACAATGCGATATCTTTTGGATTTGTAAACAACTCAATATCCATAAGCTGGATCTCGTTTTCGCTGAATTTCCACAATCTCATTCAGTGTATTTCTTTCTTCGGAGCTTAACTTCTGAGCAAATCGATTTAGTAATTTTTTTGCATCAGATGAGGAAGGCAATGTATAGAATACATCTTCTTCAGCTATCTGTCGTCCTATGGTTATGTTCTGTACGGAGCATGCTACCTCTTGTCCAACTTTAACAGAGGTGACAGTTTTTCCATCTTGCTGCAATTGATGTATCACACCAATTTTTTTCCCATCTTTGTTCATGAAAGGAACTTTCTGTCGTAGATTTCCTATATCCACTCTAATACCAAACACTGCTGGATTGTTATTTCTAAAAACAAAACCTTTCAGAAAAGTAAACTTGGAAATTGGAGTTAATTCCGCTAAAATGGAATTTTCCTCATCAGCCTTATCATCCTCTGCCCATTGGGTGTATGTATCAATTAAACTATAGATTATCTTATCAGTGAAAATTCTGATATGGTTATCTTCCGCTTCGGTTTCAGCATCCTGTAAAACCTTCACATTAAAAGCAAGTATAACACCAAGATGTCTATCATTTTCTTTTAGTGCCATAGCTTCTAGAACATCACGGCGAGTTACTGGTCCTATGTCCGCTTTTGAAATAGGGATTTGTTTTCTACGTAACATTTCGGTAAGAGCCTCAAGTGAACCAATAGCATCGCATTTTAGGATCACACCATTTGTTTCGGTATTAATAAAGACAGATTGCATTTCGTCTTGAATTGATTTTTTAAAATTTTCTACATCAGAATTATTGCTAGTTGCATAAAGTGTACTACCAGGTAAGACACCCTCCAAATCTGGAGATGCTATTTTTACACCAGCAGCAGCTTGTATATTATCAACCGGTTTGAATTTATCTCGCGGATCCCTCATTTCATCTAATGCTTTAGGTAATAGTAGTGCTTTGGGTTTTGTAACAACCACGGAATCTCTTTTTGCTACTATTATAGAATCATCCTTTTTCATTTGACCATCAATTAGGATTACATTTGCTGTAGGACCTAAACCAACTTCGTCATTAACTTCTAATATAATGCCACGATTGGATTTTTCTTCCTGAGCCAATTTATCTTTGAGATATTGTTGTGTTAATCCGACCAAAACAGCAAACAGTTCAGGCATACCTATACCAGTTTTTGCGCTAACAGGCACGATAGCTATTTCCTTTTTGTAGTCATTAATCCTGTAAAATGCCTCTGACTGATATCCCAAAACAGAAAGTGCGGTAACTACATCATAGATTTTTTCATCCAGAAATGTTTGTACTTCAGGATTTTGTTTTTCGATGGCTGATGAAATAAACTGTGTTTCTGTATCCTTCCAACCAGAAACCATATCAGTTTTATTTAGTGCAACAACAAAAGGCACCTTGCGGCTTTCTAAAATTTTTAAACTTTCATTAGTTTGAGGCTGAAATCCCCTATTTACATCAACTACTAAAATTGCAATATCTGCAGCCGAACCTCCACGTGAACGTAAATTTGTAAAGATTTCGTGTCCTGGGGTATCAATTACCAAAATACCTGGAATCTTATGTTCAACTTTACTTAATTTTTCATATAGTGGTCCACAAATTTTCTGTATAATTTCTACTGGTAGAAAACTGGCGCCAATATGTTGTGTTATACCACCAGCTTCTCTTCCCTGTACACCAGTTCCACGTACTTTATCAAGTAATGATGTTTTTCCAGAATCAACATGTCCTAGAACAGACACAATTGGTTGTCGAATGCGCATTTTTGATCACTAAAATACCACATTCACTTCCTTATCAAAACTTTCGCTAGAGTCTGAGGCGTGGATAGAGTTTTCTGTTATACTAATACCAAAATCACCACGTATCGTTCCGGAACTAGCTTCCTTAGGGTTTGTGTTACCTATAATTTCCCTGGTTAGACTAACAGCATCATCACGTTCAATTATTGCAACTACAACCTCCCCAGATGTGATAAATGATACAAGTTCGTCAAAAAATGGCTTAGCGCTATGCGCTGAATAGAATTCCTTAGCCATTTCTTTTGTAAAATTTAATGTTTTTTTCTTTGAAATAGTGAACCCCTTCTTTTCAAAACGTGAGAGTATTTGTTCTACCAGATTTCGTTTTACAGCGTCCGGCTTTACAATGATTAGTGTTTGTTCGGCCAATTTACTTTTTTGCTTTCTTAATTCCGCCTTTTACGTATTTTTTTGTCCATTTTAGCTTTCGAGGATCACGTTTTAGTTCAAGAGTATTTTTTTTGCATTTAGAGGAACAAAACCATAATACAGTTCCATCATTTTTTGCAAGCATTGTTCCTGATCCTTTCGCTACTGGACGATTACAAAAACTGCAAGATTTTACTAGCATGCTCATAACATTCACTACTTGATCTTTTTGGCTTCTCGTTCTGTCTCTCTTAATATTAGAATATCAGACATTCGTACTGATCCCTTTACATTTCTTGTAAGTACTCTTCCTTTATCTTTACCATCCAAGATTTTTACTCTAACTTGAATGACTTCTCCTGCAATACCTGTTCTACCTACAATCTGAATAACTTCAGCCGGAGTAAGCTCTTCGGTTTGTGTTTCTGTGCTCATGGTTCTGGTTTAGCTTCTGGTTCTGGTTTAGCTTCTGGTTCTGGTTTAGCTTCTGGTTCTGATTTGCCACCTTTAATTTTAGCAATAGAACTCACAACTTCATCAATTATATGTTGAGCATCACCGGAGTCCAAAATCGCTGCTGCGGCAGACGTAACTTCAATTCCTAATGCTTTTCCTAATTCCTGTTTGCTCGGAACAAAAGCATATGCAGCTCCTTGTTCTTCACATAATATTGGAAGATGTGCAACAACTTCTGGTGGTTCTACATCTTCAGCAATGATAATTAATTTACTTATACCTCTTTCAATAGCTTTAGTAGCTTCATTTGTACCTCTTTTGACCTTTCCAGTCTGAACAGCCACTCTAAGTGACTCATAAATCGGACTAACAAGATTCTCTGGTACTTCAAACTTAACATAGTATGGTTTTGCCATTTACATCACCCTGAGGGATCATCTCCATTCCAAGAATCAATCCAATTGGTATTAAAAGTGTTATCTGTCCAAAAATGATTTAATTTTTTGAATATATTCCGTCATAAGTGTTTCAAGGTTTTTTTCTGAATCAGATTCACCATAAATTCTAATTATTGGTTCAGTACCGCTGGGTCTAATCATAATCCAGTTTTTCTTATCAAAAACAATCTTTATTCCATCTGTAGTATCCGCATTTGGGAATTCATTTGAAAGTTTGGAGATTATTACATCTATATCCTCTTTTTTGCATGAAATTTTATCTTTAGTAGTAAAAGACCGAGGCAAATTACCAAGTTCTTCACTTATACTTTTGTTTGAACTTGCAAGAAGTTCCAGAAGTAAAGCAAGGGTCATACCACCATCTCTTACTTGATTATGCTTTCCGAACATGAATCCGCCATTTTCTTCAAATCCTATAAGCGCATTTTCAGTAAGCATTTTTCTTGAGACTTCAACACTACCAACTTTAGTTCTTGTAACAGTGGAATTAGTTTGTGTGACTAATTCGTCAATTGAATTTCCAGAATTAATGCACGTGATTACTTTCGAATTTGGATTTTTCTTTAATAGATAATCTGATAGTAAGAGTGCAGATCTATCACCAGAAAGCAACATTCCCGTATCATCACAAAAAATACTTCTATCACCATCACCGTCAAATGCAATACCAAGATCAGCATTATTATTTACAACAGCAGAAGATAACTCTCCAAGATTATATGGAGTAGGTTCAGGACCCCTACCTGGAAAGACACCATCAATTTCCTCGTTGATTGTTATAACTTCACATCCTAGTTGTTCACATAATTTTATTGCAGTAGTTGCTTGAGCACCATTTCCAAGATCTAACACAACTTTGTAATTCTTTGATTTTATTTTTGAAACGTCAATTTGTGATTTTATTCCATCCAGATACGTTTGGATTGCTCTATCATCATTTTTTGTTGAGCCAAATGGAGAAGAGTTGTGGTTCCAGTTTTTTTGAAAAAAAATCTCTTCAATCATATTTTCATCTTCACGTGAGATCTCTACACCATCACTAGCAACTGGTTTGATCCCGTTATATTCAGGTGGGTTATGAGAAGCTGTAATCATAATTCCGCCATTATATCCTAGTGTTTTAGTTGCAAACTCTAAACATGGAGTAGGAACAAGACCTGCGAGATCGCAATTAATACCAGCAGAATTTAATGTAGAGCAAACTAATTTTGAAATTACTTTACTAGAGTTTCTTCCATCATATCCTACAAGAATTGTTCCTTCCTTGAAATAAGTTGAAATTGATAACATAAGATCATGTACAAACTCTAAAGTGAAATCTTCAGCAAAAACTCCTCTTACACCATTCGTTCCAAATAATTTACCCATACAGTGAATCCAATACCGATAAATTTGTCTGTTGTTACACAAAGCTTGCGGGAGTCGCCCAGCCTGGCCAAAGGCGCAGGGCTTAGGACCCTGTCTTTTAGGAGTTCGTGGGTTCAAATCCCACCTCCCGCACCATTGGTATATATGGAATTAATTACCAACGACGCCAATGAAGAAAACCATAGTTGGTATTACTGTTGTTGGAAAGGACAGAGAAGGTATTGTTGCACAGTTTACAAACTTTGTATTTCAGAATAACGGTAACGTTGAGAAAGTAAATCAGAATGTAATCAAGGGTCTATTTGGAATGTATCTAGAGGTATCCTTTACTTCCAAGATTAATTTTAAACAACTTGATTCTGGACTTCAAAAATTAGGTAAAAAACTAAGGATGGAGGTAAGTACGCACTCTGAAACCAATACTGAAAAAAGTATTGCAATTTTTGTTACCAAAGAGGAACACTGCTTGAAAGAAATCCTGTCAGCTAGACGTTCTATTAATGGTAAAATTTCTGTTGTAGTTGGTACGGAAAGAGCGCTTGCACCATTAGCAAAAAAGGCAAAAATTCCATTTGTTCTAGTTGAAGACAGAAGCCAAGAGAAGGCTGAAGAGAAACTGCTAAAAATTTGTAAAAAATATCAAGTGGATTTGATTGTTCTTGCAAGATATATGAGAATTTTGACGCCAAACTTTGTCTGGCGATATCCGAATAGGATAATTAACATCCATCCATCATTGCTTCCAGCATTTCCTGGTTCGTTGGCTTATGCTCAGGCATTTGAGAGGGGAACAAAAATTGTCGGTGTCACATCGCACTATGTAACGGAAAACCTTGATCAGGGACCAATAATCTTCCAAGATTCATTCAAAGTAACTCCAGAGGATACTCTTGAATCGATAAAAAAGAGAGGCCAGAAACTGGAAGCTACTACTCTTTTGAAGGCTGTAAAGATGCAT
>CACHDH010000033.1 GCA_902578515.1 uncultured marine group I thaumarchaeote
TGGTACAATTGATGGATCAACTCACATGCCGCTGGGTTTGGCAATAAGAAATGTCAAGCAGGGGAAGATTGATGAACTTAAAGACAAAAAGATTTGTACATTCTGTGCGTCAGGATATCGTGCAAACATTGCTGCCGATGAACTAGCCAAGGCTGGATTTAATGTGAAGAATCTTGAAGGCGGATTTATGGCATGGCAAAAGTCATGAATAGATTTTAGATCATTATTAATAACTTGAATGAGAAACATATCTGTGGACAACAAGTCTGAGAAACATCTTATCAAATATCTCAAATCACTTCCAGACAATCAGATCAAGCAGTTTTATGATGCGGTAGAATGGACACCATATCCTGTTCTTGTCATTAAAGAATTTCAGAGACGTTTCCAACCAAATGACGATGAGTTTGTGGACAAACTATTGGAGTCAATAGGTGAAGCAAAGGAAAAAGGGCAAAAAATTGGTAAGCTCGCAAAGATAAGTGGTCTTAAGCTTGGCAAACAAGTCAAGGCGGAAGCAAGAAAAACAGTCTCAAAAAAGATTACCAAAGCAAAACGTATGATTAGATCTTCTGATGATAATTTGGAATTGATTAAGAAACTTGGTGAATTGAAAAAGGCTGGTGTTATTAGCAATAAAGAATTTCAGGCAAAGAAGAAACAACTACTTGATAAAATCTAATCGTAAACTAAACTATGTGAATAACAGTACTAACTCCTCGGCGATCATATTCCATTCCATCTTTCATTTCGCTCACAATAACAGTGAATGATATGACATCACGTTGTTTGCATTCTGTAGCATTTAGCTTCAAATTCACGTCCAAAAGATCTGACTCCTCTTTCGGAATATTAGATTCATCAAAGAATGCCTTACCGGTAGATTCTATTCTAAATCGTTGGTCTTTTGTATGCAACCCAATCTTTGTTTTATTCTTCTCTCTACCTGCAGCCTTTACATTTACATCAATGATTCCAGGTTTTGCCAAAGTATAGCCTGATTTCTTATCTACAAAAACACCAATCTGAATTGGTTTTCCTGCTGTAGCTTCTGCCATCTTTTGTATTCCGTCATTCATTACCACATCTACCGCCTTGAAAGTTTGTGGAACTTTAGCAATCCATTCGTTGGTTCGTTCAATGATAGCGGCTATTTCATTTCGTCGTTTTTTATCCTCTTCCTCTGGTAGCTTGTAACGATCTACCCAAGCAAGATAATCATGTGAAATGTCATTTATGAAATCAATACAAGTGATTCTATAGCTGTCAACATTCGTAGCTCGTTCTGAATTTTCATCATAGGGAACAAAACCATCATCCATTGGGAGTGCCATAAATTCTAGGGAATGTAATTATTAAAAAACCCAATCTCAATCAATATATTCCAATAATACGTAATTTCTGTATGATCTTCACAACAATCACAAAAGATCTACAAAAGGAACTAAAATCAAATTTACCGCAAATCATGGTTTTATTAAAAAAGCAACCTGCAATTGCGTACAAAACGATAGGGGATATATCAAAAGAGGTTGGAAGAAAATATGATATTGAATTACTTGTAAATTTTCCACATAGAGGAAAAATAGAAAATTTTGACATGTATGGTAAACAGGATCTTAGCTTTATTGTGGACATGGAAAAAACAAATTTTCCCATTAATCGCAGTATAATCAAAGAAAAAGCGAAAGAAATTTTTGGTGATGTGGAGACGGAGGACGCTTACATGTATGAGGGTAAGGAGGGCGTAAAGGTATTTCTTGGTCCAGTAAATGAAGCAGGAAGAAGAGAAGAAAGGATTGACATTCTGCCACATTCTTTGCATATATGGTATGAATTTACAGATAAAGTGATAGAGTTTTGTGATTGGCTTTTGGAAAATGTGTATTTCGTCAAAGATGCACATCATAGTGGGAAAACAAAATACGAAAAGTTCAGGGCTAAACAGAAAGAAGAAAGTAGTTGATTATTTTTTTTCCAATTCACTAAGAATGGCTCTAACATCATAAGCATCAGAATCAACTTCTAGGATTTTTTTACAGCATTCTATAACTTTGGCATTTTCTTTAAAATGCTGATGTACACGTAATTTGAGGCCAAGTGCCTCAGTATCATGCTCATTAATTTCTAAAACACGATCAATATACTGCAGAGTTTTTTTTGGTTCCTGTAAAATATAGAATATGCTTGCCATTATGAAAATAAAATCTGGATCATATCGATACTTTTCTTCCATGCTATTTCCTAATGCTATCGCCTCTTCAAAATCACCTTGCTTGATTAGCTTTCGAAGGTTTCTTTTTGGTTTATGGAATAAGCCAGTCAATTTTGTAATATTCAGAGAACTTTAGCTAAATTTTAACAATTATACTATGATATTGTCATTATACCATTAGAAATTAACCATTGCAATCCTGAAACAAATGCAGAATCAGGAATTTGACCAGTTGCCCACCAGCCTGCGTTATTTTTAATCCAGTCTGGTATTACATTTGCTCCTCCTGATGCACCTTGTTCAGTAGGTGGAACGCTAACAATTCCATTTGAAATTAGCCATTGTATACCAGAAACAAAGGATGCATCATCAATCAACCCGTCAGACCACCATCCTGCATTATTTTTGATCCAAGCTGGGATAGAAGGTTCTGCTTGTACAGATGTTGATCCTTCACCTTGAAGTTCAATATCAAAAAGTATGTATCCAAATTTTGCAGGATCAGGTACACTGTATAGTGGACCTGTACCATGAACCAATAAAGCAAATGTTTGTATTCCAGGTTCTCCCTGTGCAGTCCAATACATATGCACTTTTCCTGATGTTGAAAATAACTTATCACGTCCTTCGTCGTTAGCGGCAGAAGCTAACACCTTTGTGTTTTCATCAATCTGCACAACATCATAATGCACTTGATTTTCAAACAAATCAGTAGAGAATGTCTTCTTAAACTCTAAAACCCATTCGATATCACATCCAATTCTAGGCTTTTCTGGACCATATAGTATGTTAACAACCATCGAGTTTGTGTTTGTGTTTTCATAGACTTTTGTCATATCATAATTGACAATACAATTAGATCCTTTCTTTGCAACTTCAGTATCTGCGATATCTGCAAATGGATTTGATGATACATTTTGTTCGTATTCATGTAATACAAATCTATACTCCTGTGGAGGTGCACCTTCAGTTACCTGAACCCAAGTACTTGCTTTTACTGGAAAAGGAAAATCATCAACAACGTTAATGTGACTTGTTACACCACCACTCTTCCAACCAACAAGAACTGTGTCAAATTGACCCGCTGGAACTGTTATGGTTTCGGTTCCTATTGGTGCCACCTGTTCGCCTCCAATGTTTGCAATCTTTCCCCATGATGGCTTCATGAATGCTTTTGGTCCTTTGCCAGGCTGATCAGTTGGTGCAGTTGCAAATGAAGAAAGCCATGATATTGAATTCTTGTAGACAGATGTGTATTTCATAATATTACTACTTACAGTACCACCCATTGGTTCAGGAGCAAGTGTACCTACATCCATTTGTCCTTTTAGAACCTTGTTTCCATCTTCAATTAGAACTTGAAAACGAAGTTTGTCTTCAAGACCACCAAGTATTTCCTTCTCTACCCACATTGAGAACCAAAAATCTGTACAGTCCTTGTATTCTGCATGGCATACCTTGTACTTGAAGTATTCACCTATCTTGAGATTTTCTCCAGCATACCAAGATCCAGGATTGTTAACACCACCAAGCCCAGCACCAATTCCAGAACCAGCCGAGACGTGATCTGCAAATGTTGCTGGAGTAACACTGCCTCCAACAAGAATTATTGAAAATAAAATTATGAAAATTTGATTACGCAAACAATGTTAATACTGATCAAAGTTAGTTAAATGTTTCAAATAAGCAAATATAGAGGATAATACTCGATTTATTAGATATGTGTGAATGCCCAAAAATACACTTCTACGAAGTAGAGTTCAAACTTGATGGTATGATTGTTGTACCAACGCACAAAAATTGCGGAGACAGGCTAAACGAAAAACAGGCCGACACATTTCAAAAAGAACTAGTCAAATCCTGGGGATATGAGGATGAAGATGATGATGATGAATAATTCTCATTAAGAAAATTTTCTATAATAAAAATAAGAAAAACTGAAGTTTATTTCAGTCCTGCTACGGTTTCTTTACACACATTGCATCCACAAGTGCAATCATGACTACAAATACAATGACCTTGCATTTCACAATCACATTGGTAAGTTGAGTCACCAGTATCGGCTTCACAGCCACATGCTTGATCTGTCATGAAAGGTGGATTACCTACATGGTTTTTAAGACTTTATCAAAAAAATTAACAGTGTTATACTTCCCTCTCAATTTTATATACATATAATAATTATTCATGTGCTAACGAAAGCAGGGAGTTTGTGGCATCTTCTAAGTTATTTGCATAAAACTCAATCTTTGAAGTATCATTTTCCAGATCAAATCCTATCTTCAGAAGATGAATCAGCTCTGGTTTACGATCAATATCTTGGACTTTTTTGAAGTTATTCCTGTTAATATAACACAGATAAAAATAGCAATCAGAGAATAATGAATTTTTGATAAGATATTGATATTTACGCGAAATAATCTTCGAATGAAATCCACCTTCCACTAACTCTGATAATCCAAGAGTTGATTTGAACATTCTTGAGAGCAATGACAATGTAGATCTCTCTATACCAATTGAGTCAGTAATTACTGATACTGTACTGTTGATCTTATTTTTTGGCAATTCACGTAATATTCCTAACATATGCATAGGACTTGGACGGTAAGAATTTAAAACAGAAATGGCGTCAGCGAGAAAATATGCTGCACATTTTACCCATGAGGAAGAATACGGATCATTTAATCCCTGTCTTGTCTTTGTTACACATACTCCAGCCTCTACCAAACAATTTTTCACATATGCATTAGAAATCTGCTGTTTTTTCTCTTTAATTTTGGATAATAGTACATGCAATTCCCACTGTTCGTCAAGCAGAATTGTCATCCCATCATATTGTAATAAAATATCAGGAGAAGTTTCCTGTAATGTCCCGTGATGAATATGGTAAAAATCTCCGTCACATTCAAGAAATGACTCTTCCTTTTTACCATCGAATATTGTGATATCATATTCACAGCAATCATAGCTCTTTCCTTGATTTTTACATCCACTCAAACCAACTGGATATTTTTCGGTAGAAATATTTTCCAATATTTTTTTATGTTCCAAACAGAGATAGTTAGATTATATTTTGTATAAAGTTTCAAAATGAGAAATTTTTACTATTGATGTAAATGGTGGTGTTTTTTACTAGTTTCGAAAAATCTAAGCATTGCTTTAAATTGTGAATTATTCTCGTTTTTACAAGCTCCTGTGGTGTAGTCCGGCCAAGCATACTGCCCTCTCAAGGCAGTGATCTCGGGTTCAAATCCCGACGGGAGCATTTCGTCTTAATTGTGTTCCTTAAATAATTCATGATTGATTTTATTATAATGGCACTACGCGATTTACAATTAAAACAGGAGTATAGATCCGATAAAGACGATGTTGTATCAGAATTTTTTATTCCATGTTTGTCTAATAGCATTCAGTACGACAGAACGATAGAATTTATTTCAGTAAAAAGTTTGAGTACTCTAACATTTGGTTTGGAAAATATACAGGATCACCATGCTAAAATTAGACTAGTTTCAGGGCATAGATTTAGCACTTCTGATTTGAATGCAATGGTAAAACTCTTTGATCAACGTAATCGTGGAAAATTTAACGGTAGGATTAATCTGGATAATAAAATTGGTAATATGATTCGTGATAATAAAATTATGCAATTAAAGAAAATAATTGAGGAATTCAAAGTTGAAATAAAAGTTGCAATTCCAAATTCAGAATATGTGGATGGAGTTTTTGAAGAACGTATGGGAATATTTAGGGATACAAATGATGACATAGTTGCTTTCTCAGGCACATCAAATGTTACTTTTGATGCGGAAAACCGAAATTTTGAATCAGTTGATGTTTTTACATCATGGGATGACAAAACACGTGTGGAAAATAAGATAAATAATTTTGAAAATCTGTGGACAAATAGAACAAACTATGTTGAAATATATGATTTAGTGTATGCAGAAAGAAAAAATCTTTTAAAATACACAACGGAATGGGCTGTCTATAAATAGATATTAAAATTCAAGTTATTTCATAACTATTTTTTTTGTATTCTGATAGAAATTCATGTTTGAAATCTTGTAATAAATTATTTCGCCCTGCCGTTGAACTACTGCAATGATTGGCTCTTTACCAATTTTGGTTATTTTCTCAATTTTTTTTTGCATGTTTGATATTTTTTCGTGTTTTCCCTCATTTAGACTAAAAACCAAAAACTTTGAAGGCGATTTTTGAGAAAATGGTTTATCATAAACTGTGAAATCTGATCCAAAACCAAGACCATCCTTAACAGTGTATCCTCTATTTCTCAAATCACGGTAAACTAAAAATTTTGTTAGAATATCTTTATCTTGTTTTTTGCAAATTTGTAAATATGAATCAAAATCTACATTCTTCTTTCCTTTAAAAATAGTTAGTCTATCAGTAAACAAAAGGTAAAGAGATTCAAAGGATTTTAGAAGTAGTTTACTTTTATCTATTTCACCATATCCCTTCTGATTAAGCTGTTGCTGTAATTTAGGCTCTAAAACAACTGTTTGATTTTTTATCATGACTCCCTGAATTTTTGGATCTGATTCATTAGACATGAAAATTTTACCAGTGTTCGTCATATAAGATGTTAATTATAACCGTTAAAATATGGGCTGAAAATCATTTGTAGATTATGCATGGTGAGTGTTATAGAAAAAGCAATGGTCAACCATACACCAGAAAGAAGTACATAAAAGGAAAACCGCAAATTAAGATTGCTAAATTTGAAGGTGGTAAACATGGAGATTATGATTTTAGTGTCCAACTTTTAATCAATGAAAAAGTACAGATAACACATATGGCTATAGAATCTACTAGACTAACAGCAAATAAATCGTTAGAAAAAGTGGTAGGAGAAACAGGATATTTTTCAAAACTTAGAATATACCCACATGTATTACTTAGGGAAA
>CACHDH010000034.1 GCA_902578515.1 uncultured marine group I thaumarchaeote
GCTAGCTGCTCCTTGATGTGCAGAGATTGTATACATGCCATCCTGACTCCATAATGGTCCGCCTACTTCAATAGTTGTTGCAAAGCTACCACCTGAAGGAGATATTTGAGATACTCCAACAATGTTACCGTTTGGTGCTGTGATTGTTAATGTAATGTCTCCACTTCTATCAGTAGTTCCACTTACATCAATTGTAGTAGAACCTTCAACACCGCCAGCATTTAGTTGTAGTCCACGTGCTGCAGCTGCTTCAGCAACTTCATCATGTGCATCTACTTCTTCACTCTGAACAATGTTGCTTATCGAGTCAGATGAATCTGAACTTCCACCAGAAACATCAACGCTAACTGATAGACTGTACTTTGAAGATGATCCTTGGTTTACTGAAATTGTTGCAGTGCCATCAGCTACAGTAGAAGCTATGTTCCATGTTGCATGATATTCACCATGATCAACATCCAGTTGACCAATCTCAACTATGTTACCGTTAGATGCTTGTACAACCAACATAACAGGTTCGTCATTTCTGTCAGTTGTTCCACTAATGTCACAACTTGAACCAGAACATTCTGCAGACAATGACATGCCAGATCCGCCTCCGTGTGATGCTAATGCATCTTGGCTAAAGGCAGAAACAGCCATAAGAGTTACTGCAAGAAATACTATCGAAAGTGATGTGATCGTATGTCTACGAGAATTCATTATTATATCGTCAGAATGAGTCCTATTTATGTTTCTTCATTAGTTTTGTATATGGATTTATCCTAAATTATGAAACTCCCAAAGACCAATTTGTCTTATTTTCCAATTTTATCCGAAAATGGATCTAAATGAATCGAAAAATCGAGAATTTTTTGGAAAAATTCCGAGTAAATATATATTAAAGCAAAACCGGTTTTTGCTGTTTGTGTTGCTTATTCTTATCCCCAATTGATATTATAGTCGGAGGTTTTTCCTATGGCAACTAAGAAGCATGTAACTTTAGCACCCGATCATGTCTATGTCCCAAAACATGAGATAATCACGAAAAAGGAGGCTGAAGATGTTTTAGAAATGTATCATTGTAAGGCTACAGATTTACCATTAATTTTTGTCAACGATCCAGCCATTATTGGACTTGGTGTAAAGCCTGGTGATATGATAAAGATTACCAGGAAAAGCGCAACTGCTGGAGAAAGTTTCTATTACAGGTATGTGGTTGAAGTATGACTGATTCTACAAATCTACGCTGGAGCGTAGTACAAGATATTCTTTCTAGAGAGGGAATTGCTAAACAACATTTGAACTCATTTGACGAGTTTTTGAACAAAGGATTACAAGAAATAATTAATGAAATTGATCACATTGATATAGAAAATGCAGAGTATCCATACAAAATTCAACTAGGAAGAATTCAATTTCAACATCCTAGAATGATGGAACTTGATGGTTCTGTTACAAAAATTACTCCTGCAGAGGCGCGTCTACGTAATGTTTCATACGTTGCACCACTGATGATGGAAGCAAATGTCATTGAGGATGGGAAAACACTAGAAAGTAGATTCATTCACATTGGTGATATACCAGTAATGGTAAAGTCAGAGGCTTGTATTTTACGAAATTTTTCTGAACAAAAACTAATTGATCATGCAGAGGATACAGAAGATCCTGGTGGCTACTTTATCATCAATGGTTCAGAACGTGTGATAGTTGGACTGGAAGATCTATCTTACAACAAAATTATTGTTGATGCAGAAAAAGTTGGTGGTAAAAGAGTGTTCAAGGCAAAAGTATATTCATCAATTATTGGTTATCGTGCAAAACTTGAACTTATACTGAAAGATGATGGTCTTATTGTAGCAAGAATACCAGGTTCTCCTGTTGATATTCCAATAATTACTTTAATGCGTGCTCTTGGATTAGAATCAGATAAAGAAATTGCATCAGCAGTATCTTTGAATAATGAAATACAAAATGAGCTTGAAGGTTCTTTCGAAAAAACAGACATTGCTACACCAAAAGATGCAATAGTGTACATTAGTAAAAGAATAGCACCTGGTATGTTAGAAGAATTTCAGATCAAACGTGCAGAAACATTGTTAGATTGGGGTTTACTTCCACATTTGGGTAAGCAACCTGAAAACAGGAAAGAGAAGACACAATTTTTGGGCGAAGCTGCATGTAAATTACTAGAGTTAAAACTTGGATGGATAGAACCGGATGATAAGGATCATTATGGAAACAAAGTTGTCAAGTTTGCGGGACAGATGTTAGCTGATTTATTCAGAACTGCATTTAGAAATCTTGTTCGAGATACGAAATATCAACTTGAACGTTCTGGTCAAAAACGCGGAATAAATGCTGTTAGTGCAGCTATTCGTCCTGGAATAATATCTGATAAACTCAACAATGCTATAGCTACAGGAAATTGGGGACGTGGAAGAGTTGGTGTTACACAACTACTTGACAGAACAAATTACTTGTCTACCTTGAGTCATTTACGACGTGTGCAGTCACCTTTGAGTAGAACTCAACCTAATTTTGAGGCACGAGACTTGCATTCTACCCACTTTGGAAGGATATGCCCAAGTGAAACTCCAGAAGGCTCTAACTGTGGTTTAGTTAAAAATTTGGCATTATCTGCAATAATTTCTGTAAGTATACCATCTGAAGAAATTATTGAAAAACTATATGAGATTGGAACAACTTATTTCTCAGAAGTTAAGGATTCAGTAAAAAAGGATGGAACTAGGGTTTTTGTTGATGGAAAATTAATTGGCTATCATAAGGATGGCGAAAAACTAGCAAGTTCTTTACGTGATCTACGCAGGTCATTTAAGATTCATCGACATGTTGGAATATCTATACATATACCAGAACAGGAAGGTTCTACCAAAAGACTGTATGTAAATTGCAATGCTGGACGTGTCTTACGACCTCTTATTATAATCAAAGACGGAAAACCAGCACTAACACATGATCTTCTTGAAAAAGTGACAAAGAAACTTGTTTCTTGGGAGGATTTGATTCGTATGGGTGTCATTGAACTCATCGATGCTAATGAAGAAGAAAATTGCTTTATCGCATTAGATGACAAAAATGTAAAGAAATACACTCACATGGAAATTTTTCCTTCAGCAATTTTGGGTGCTGGTGCTTCCATAATACCATACCCGGAACATAATCAATCTCCACGTAATACTTACGAGTCAGCTATGGCTAAACAAAGCCTTGGTTTTTCAACACCAATGATGAATACCAGTACTTATGTTAGACAGCATTCCATGTTGTATCCACAATCTCCTATTGTATCCACAAGGGCTGTGTCGCTTCTAGGACTTGAGAAGAGACCTGCAGGACAAAACTGTGTAGTTGCAGTCTTACCATTTGATGGATATAATATTGAGGACGCTATTGTTCTTAGCAAGCCTGCAGTTGAAAGAGGATTGGGACGTACATTCTTTTATAGAATTTATGAATCAGAATCAAAGCAATATCCTGGTGGAATGCGTGACAATTTTGAGATTCCAAATTCTGACGATAATCTTCGTGGGTATAAGGGTGAAAAATCATATCGACTGTTGGAAGACGATGGAATCATCGCAGTAGAATCAAATGTACTTGGTGGTGATATCCTCATAGGAAAAACTAGTCCACCTAGATTTATGGAGGAGTATCGTGATTCTTCGTCTACTGGACCATATAGAAGGGATACATCAATAGGTGTCAGACCATCTGAAGTAGGTACAGTCGATACAATTGTTTTAACTCAATCAAACGAGGGTGGAAAAATGTACAAAGTACGAATTAGAGATATGCGTCTTCCAGAGATTGGAGACAAATTTGCCTCAAGACACGGTCAGAAAGGAGTGGTAGGTTTACTGGCCAAGGCGGAAGATCTGCCTTACACCGCCAGCGGTGTATCACCTGACGTTTTGATAAATCCACATGCATTCCCATCACGAATGACTGTTGGCATGATGATGGAATCAATCACTGGTAAGGCAGCTGCCATACGAGGCAAGAAAGCTGATGCATCTGCTTTTGTAGGCGAGAAGATGGATGATGTGAAGGATGTCATGGAAGCATCTGGTTTCAAGTATTCTGGCAAGGAAATAATGTATGATGGTAGAACAGGTAAGCAATTCCCAGTCGAAGTTTTCATTGGTGTTGTATATTATCAAAAGTTACATCACATGGTTGCAGATAAGATACATGCACGTGCACGTGGTCAAGTTCAGATGCTAACTAAGCAGCCTACAGAAGGACGAGCACGTGGGGGAGGTTTAAGATTTGGAGAAATGGAAAGGGATTGCATAATAGCCTATGGAGCATCGATGATTCTCAAAGACAGACTACTTGACGAATCTGATAAATCTGAGATATATGTCTGTGAGCGTTGTGGTCTCGTAGCATATCATGATGTTAAACAAAGAAGATACTATTGTAGAGTTTGTGGTGATAAGGGTAAAGTAAGTTCTGTATCTGTCGCATATGCATTCAAACTGTTATTACAGGAAATGTCTAGTTTGAATGTCGCACCACGTTTACTAGTTAAGGAGAGGATCTAATGTCGATTCAAACAGTAAAGTCTATTGAAGGAATCAAATTTTGTGTTTGGTCTCCTAATGAGATTAGGAAATATTCCGTAGCAGAGATCACTGCACCCGAAACTTATGATGAAGATGGAATGGCAGTACAAGGTGGATTGATGGACGGTCGTCTTGGAACATTAGAACCAGGTCAAAAATGCCTAACATGCGGTAATACATCTGCTAGATGTCCTGGTCACTTTGGACACATAGAACTTGCAGAGCCAGTACTACACATTGCATTCATTGATAATATTCATAAATTATTGACCACTACGTGCAGATCCTGTTCAAGAATAAAGGTTCCTCAGGATGTACTTGATGAATTTTCAAAATTCAAATCATATCGTGCATCTTACACTGTTGTATCACAGAAACGAATTCCAGATCAGATACTTGAAAAAGCAAAAAAATCAAAGGAGTGCCCACATTGTGGAAAACCACAGTACGAACTTATTTTTACAAAACCAACTATATTTATTGAGAAAACTGATCTTGGAGAAAATAGATTATTACCAATTACAATAAGAGAGAGGTTTTCACAAATTACTGATGAAGATCTCGAACTGTTAAATTACAATATATCTACAGCTAGACCTGAATGGTTTATCTTACAAGCATTGCCTGTACCACCAGTTACTGTTAGACCTTCCATTATACTTGAAACTGGAATAAGATCAGAAGATGATCTGACACACAAAATGGTTGACATAATCAGAGTAAATCAGCGACTTAAAGAAAGCAAGGAAGCTGGAACACCTCCACTAATTGTTCAGGATTTAGTTGATTTACTTCAGTATCATACTACAACCTATTTTGATAATGAGGTGTCAGGAATTCCACAGGCGCATCATCGTTCGGGCAGACCTCTGAAAACTTTGACACAACGACTCAAAGGGAAGGAGGGTCGTTTCAGAGGTTCATTATCTGGGAAACGAGTAGATTTTTCTAGCAGAACCATCAAGTTCCATCATTCTAGGATGTTGAAATTGAATTCTTCCTAGTTGAATTTTGTATGGATACTCTGCATTTTCTATATCAATGTGATCAATTTCATTAATTATTTCTTGTAATCCTTTGTTCAAAAACTCGTCAAATGAGTTCAAATGTTGTTTAGCAATTCCCTCTCTAGAAAGAATATCTTGTACTACGCTCCAGCGTAGATTTGTAGAATCAGTCATACTTCAACCACATACCTGTAATAGAAACTTTCTCCAGCAGTTGCGCTTTTCCTGGTAATCTTTATCATATCAACATGCTTTACACCAAGTCCAATAATGGCTGGATCGTTGACAAAAATTAATGGTAAATCTGTAGCCTTACAATGATACATTTCTAAAACATCTTCAGCCTCCTTTTTCGTGATTATCTCATGTTTTGGGACATAGACATGATCGGGTGCTAAAGTTACATGCTTCTTAGTTGCCATAGGAAAAACCTCCGACTATAATATCAATTGGGGATAAGAATAAGCAACACAAACAGCAAAAACCGGTTTTGCTTTAATATATATTTACTCGGAATTTTTCCAAAAAATTCTCGATTTTTCGATTCATTTAGATCCATTTTCGGATAAAATTGGAAAATAAGACAAATTGGTCTTTGGGAGTTTCATAATTTAGGATAAATCCATATACAAAACTAATGAAGAAACATAAATAGGACTCATTCTGACGATATAATAATGAATTCTCGTAGACATACGATCACATCACTTTCGATAGTATTTCTTGCAGTAACTCTTATGGCTGTTTCTGCCTTTAGCCAAGATGCATTAGCATCACACGGAGGCGGATCTGGCATGTCATTGTCTGCAGAATGTTCTGGTTCAAGTTGTGACATTAGTGGAACAACTGACAGAAATGACGAACCTGTTATGTTGGTTGTACAAGCATCTAACGGTAACATAGTTGAGATTGGTCAACTGGATGTTGATCATGGTGAATATCATGCAACATGGAACATAGCTTCTACTGTAGCTGATGGCACTGCAACAATTTCAGTAAACCAAGGATCATCTTCAAAGTACAGTCTATCAGTTAGCGTTGATGTTTCTGGTGGAAGTTCAGATTCATCTGACTCGATAAGCAACATTGTTCAGAGTGAAGAAGTAGATGCACATGATGAAGTTGCTGAAGCAGCTGCAGCACGTGGACTACAACTAAATGCTGGCGGTGTTGAAGGTTCTACTACAATTGATGTAAGTGGAACTACTGATAGAAGTGGAGACATTACATTAACAATCACAGCACCAAACGGTAACATTGTTGGAGTATCTCAAATATCTCCTTCAGGTGGTAGCTTTGCAACAACTATTGAAGTAGGCGGACCATTATGGAGTCAGGATGGCATGTATACAATCTCTGCACATCAAGGAGCAGCTAGC
>CACHDH010000035.1 GCA_902578515.1 uncultured marine group I thaumarchaeote
GGGTGATCCATTATGGCTTCCATTTGGAAAAGAAAGAGATGCAGTAGTTGATGAATTGATAGATTTGCAAAAAACAGAATACCGAGATTATATCTCAAATCCTAGAAACCAATTAGAATTGATGAAGAAAAATTGGGGTGGAAAAGGAACAACCCCAATAGACTGCCCCACGTGGGCAATTGTGTCAGTTGATCACTTGGGCAGGGAGAAAAGACCCTGCTGTATTGGAAGTGCGGAGAAAGATTCCATGAAGCCAAGATGTGAGGAGTGTGGTCTAGGATGCTATTCAATTTTTGTTGGTAGTGGAATTAAGGGCTGTTAAGATTTAATCTGCATTCCTCTTTGTGACTTGACAATGTACTTGTCTCTTACCCGTACACTAACCCACTCAATTATCAAGACGGTTGCAAGAACAACCAACATGAAAACTGCAGCTTTTCCGTACTCGAAGAACTTGATGTAGTTAATGATGTAGAATCCAATTCCACCCGCGCCGACAAGGCCAAGGATACTGGTCTGCCTAATGTTATAGTCAAAAATATACAAAATCTGACTGAGCAAATGTGATGCAGATTCTGGCAATACAACGAATCTAATCAGTTGTATTTTAGAAACTCCAATCGCGCCCACTGCATCCATGGGGTCAGCATCAGTGGCTTCGATGGCCTCGTATTGCAGCTTTGCGATAAATCCAACCGTGTACATGATGATTGCTAGTACTCCTGCAAACGGACCAAGACCAACTATAATCACAAACAAAATTGCCCAAAGTATTGAAGGGAAAGTACGGATGGCGGCAAGCAGTGCACGAATTGGTACATAAACAAATTTGTTGTTCAAATTTCTAGCAGCAAGTAAACTTAGTGGGAGCGAAATTGCAACACCTACAACAGTTCCAATAAATGCCATCTGAATTGTTTCTAGCATTGACCAGAATGCAGTTACAAAAAGTGAGGAATCTACTTCGGTAATCTCCTTTAGCATGATTCCAATGTTTGGTAGTCCCTCTGCAAAGTCTCTGGGATCTGCATCCACATTGACAGACATGACTACAACTCCCGCAATAATTAGGCCGATGATTAGGTTATTCTTTTGATTCATTGGTAAACATCTCCAAAATTTCTCTTTGCGTGTAATTTCCAGACTGAAAGTCAACAATTCTGTCTCCCTCAACTCCAATCTCAAGAACTTTTTCGCCTTCCTTGATTACTGCTACTCTATCAGCATATTCTAATGCAAGTTGAAGGTCATGGTGAACCATTATCGCAGTAAGTTTCATTGTTGCTTGTGCTTCTGCCAAAACCTCCATGATTTCTCGTGCTGTCACATGATCCAGTTCGGATACAATTTCATCGGCAAGAATAATCTCCGGTTTTTGTACAAGGGCTCTTGCTATTGCAACTCTTCTCTTTTCCCCTCCACTGAGCATGTAGACCTTTCTCTCAGCTTTGCCTTGAAGACCAACTTGTTTTAGAATTTTTTTGGCATTGTCAATCTCTGAATTGGAAAATTTTTTGAAAAACGAATTGAATCCACTAACACGAGGAAGTGCACCAATCAAAACATTCTCAAGCACTGTAGAGTTTTTTATCAAACCAAGGTTTTGTGGAATATAACCAATTTTGTGCATCATTGATTTGAATTTTTTATCAGATGTGTTGGGTGTTTTATAATCAACCATGATTTTCCCTTTGGTTGGGCTCATCATTCCGTTTATCAGCCTCAATAAGGTAGATTTTCCAGAACCAGATTGTCCAACAATCGCATAGTTGGCACCTCTAGAAATTGACATCTGGATGTTTTTTAAAACATAATCCTTCGAGTCATATGAAGCCGAGACGTCATTCATCTGAACGATTGAAAGTGTTGATATTGATGGGAATGTGGACCCCTTCTGTTCTTGCATGTTAGTTAATTATTTTGGAGTATCGTAATTTTTCTTATCAAAAGTTGCTTTTTCAATTCCAGGTAATAGGTCTAAATATTGTCCAAAGTTGCCAATGTGCATTTCAGCAGTTGTTGGTAGCAATGCATCAGCGCCATAGATGTCTTTTAAAATTTGATTATTATCCTGATGATTTAGTTTCACCATCGAGTCTACCAAATGTTGTTTCGTCTTAGGTGATAGATCATTTGATGCAACAAAAACATGAGATGGTACTAGACCAAGTGTATCAACTTTTTTGAGTTGAGCTTGCTGTTCTGCAGTCAAGTATTTTTCTGGAGCAATGTCAGAACCAAATGCCATTTCAACTGAACCATTTAGTAGTAATTCAAGTGCTGCTTTGTATCCTCCGCCAAAGGTATGATATTCAAATGATTCATCTAATGCTTTCTTTAATGCTACAATGTCGTCTCCTTCTACTGTGATTAAACCATGGTCAACTAGTGTGCCAATTGGTCTAATGAATCCTGATGAACCAGTAATGCTAGTAAAGGCTACCTTGTTTCCAATTGCTTCATCAATTGATGAATAGTTTGAATCAGCCCGCTGCCAAACAGTTGCATAGTAACCCACTTTGCCTTTCTTGACTTCAGCCATGACTACCTCAGAATTTGCCCTATCATGAGCAATCCATCCAGGACCAGTATCCATGAATGCGGCGTCAATATGTCCAAACTTTAATCCCTCAATGATTATTTCATAATTTGTTGGTACAACAATTTTGACATCAACTTTTCCATCAAATTCATTTTCCAAAAATCTTGCTAGTGTTTCAGCCTTTGGTGATAGTTCATCTGCTTTTTCAGATGGTATGAAACCAATCGTTAGTTCAGTGATACCAAAGTCTTGTTCGGATGATACATCAATAATTCCAGAATCAATTAGATATTCCATCGAGTCAACAAATTCTGTCTCGGAAATCTGGTCATCTGCCCACCAGCCTGCTGTGTTTTTAACCCAGGCTGGAACAGCATCACTTTGTGCTGAAGCAGCTAATGGGAAAGTAGCAACCGCAGCAACAAGTGCAAAAAGCAGAATGGTCTTTCTAGTCATGATTTTTGATTTTGCACTCAAAGTATTTTCTTAGGATTAGCTAAGTTATTTAAACGATCCAGCAGTTCTAATTTCTTATTCTAAGAATGTAGAATAACTATGATTCCTGTAACTTTGTCTTGTATTTTTGCCACAACAATCCAAGTATTATTGCCTCTGCAATCCAGAATGTTGTAACAGCCATAACTGACATTATTCTAAACTCATTCACCAAATTCATCGGAGCAGTAACTTCATCAGGACTTGGTGGCATGATGAAAAATACAGCTGTGATAAAAACCGCATAACCAACGAATGCAAGATATTTTTTGTTTTCAAGTTTCTTGTACAGTCTGGAAAAACCAACCGCAGAAAAACCAGAGATTGCGATGAATGAAAGATACAATATTCCTCTCAGTACGACAGTATCAGCTTCTCCAACAGTTGGTGGGTTTGCAGGGTACTTCAAAAACGGTATTAAGAAAATTGTAATCCACATGATTGCAGCGAGAACAAATGTTTTCTTGACAGTGTGTCCTTTGGGTAAAGTGTTTCTTGAGTAAGCAAAGACAATTCCAAACAATGCACCTATTGACATTCCTAGGATTCCACCAGCTAGCAGTTGGCCACTTTTTTGCCAATCACGATACGCATTGTACTCAACCCAAAACTGAGGAGTGTCTTCAGCCTCCCCAGATTCAAAGAGAGCCTGATTCTCAATACCAATAGCCTCATCAAGATATGGCTCCACAATTACCAGATTTACAGCTCCATGTATTGTGCCTGCAATAAATCCAGAAACTAGGACAATTGTTATGAAATACCCAGCATTCATTTCTTCAAATAGTTTTTCAGGTTTGTTTTAGCTTTTGGAATCTTGCCTAGTGTGAATCCGTCTAGTCTCTTTGAGGCTGGTATTGTCGCATCTATTCCCATTTTTGCTGTTCGGAGTTTCTTCTGGTCACTTGAAGGATCAAGACTGGAGCCCCTCACGTTCTTAATTATTACCAGATCCTTGTCAGCTTGGAATCTAGTAGCCATGGCGAATTCTACAGCTACTGCATCAGTTGGATCAATATCGTCATCTACCACGGTCACCATCTTCAACGATCTGTGGCTTGCGAACGTCTCTTTGATGATTTTCTTAACATTGGTTGATCTGGTTTTAGAGATTTGAACTACAGCATGAAGCCAGTTGGCTCCACCACTTGTCAGAATCACCTGTCTTGTCTGGGAAAATTTCTTTTTCATTATGCCATTGAGTTTAGCCTCAATAGGCATGCCCATAAGCAATCTTGCCTCGTTGTATCCAGATAGTATATCATGGTAAATTGGATTATTTCTGAAATACAGTTTTTCGATTTTAATTACTGGTGCAGGCCTTGGCATGTCGTATGTTCGAAGCATTTCAACCATCCATTCTTTGTGGGTTTTGTTTCGCAGGATTTTTCCTTCCATGACAATTTCCGCAGTTGATGGTACAAGCAAGCCAGTGCTAGGACACTTCGTTAAAGTAAGTTTGTTATTCAAAAGTGAGTTAGCTATCTCAAGTTCATTTTTTCCCCATTTTGCCTGGAATGCACAAGCAATGGTAATGGCAGGATGAACACCGATGGTTATTGCAACCGGTAGGTCTTCTCCATGGTTTTTTGCAAACATGAATGTTCTATGAAGATCTCTTCCCTCTACCATTCTAATTGAGAAGTGGTTCTTCCCAATTGGCATCAATCTGTGGATGGAGGAGTTTTGGGATTTCTTTTCCTGGTTTCTTGTATATAGAATAGATGATGTGATGAAAGGACCTGATTCATTTTGAAAGTGTGTGACAATTGGAAGAACAGAAATATCATTAGAACTATTTTCAAAAAACTTGGCAGTTTTTGAAATTTTTGGTTTTTTTGCAGAGGAAATTGCTTTGACAATTTTTTTGTTAATATCAGATTTTTTGGCGCCTATAGCCTGAGCAAATCTATCTCTGGTTCCTATTAGATTTGAAACCAGCTTGAATTTGCTTCCTTGGACATTTTCAAATAGGACAGCCCTTGAGCCATCAAGATTTTCGGTAACAGTAGCGATCTCATATTTTGTAGAAACCTTCTTCCTCACAGTAAATACATCGTTAGTCTTTTTGATTTGCTGTAGGTAACTTCTCATATCAACTGTCATTTCTCAACTATCTCCTTTATTTTGGCAATCAAAGTTTTAGCAGTTTTGTTTTCAAGCTCTTTTGGAATAAATGTGGATATGATGTTAATACCAGATATGATTGAAGATAATTGTTCAGAAATTAATTTTAAAAAAAGAGATTCTGATTTTGCCGGTATGATTGAAGTGGTGACTGGTACAGAGCCTGTACCTATAGATGCTGTCAAGCCACCAATCTTTTCTTGACCTTCAGTTATAGAAACAAAACTTCCATTTTCAAAGAGTAATACTTGAACAGTAAAACTTCGATTATCAACATCGATAACTGTCTTCGAAAAACGTGATTCGGATGGCAATAAGCTTAAGGATGATTTTAAGCCTTTATTGCTATCGATTCGTCTGCTGCGTCTGCCTGAACACGTGCGCGTAGTTTTGCTTTGTATTTCAAGTTTCGTGGTTTGGTTCTTAATCTATATCCACAGCATGGACACCAAAGACCTTCCCATTTAATGAAAATCTCACAAATCTGACACCTACGTTGGCCAGAAGCATATCTTCCAGTGCCTACAGGCTTTTGCGCCTTGTATCTGCTACAAATTCCTTTACATGTCATTTTTATTACATATATTATGGGAATAATAATTATTTAAGCGTGGATCTGCGAAAATTTTCAATATTATAGGAAAAACTTGGAATAATTTTATTGATTTATATAATCTAATGAAGCATTTTCAAAAAAAATAATAAAAAGGTATATTAATAACATCTTTTTGCGAAATTCGCAAAAAAATTAGAAAAAATTTGAATTTTAGCCAATTCTTGACAGTGGTAGGACTAGATGTCTTGGTCCTTCGCGCCGTGTAATGTATTTTGCAGATTGCATATCTCGCTTTCCACGTTGGTTGTAGTTTTTAGTTTTAACAGTTGTTCTCTGCTCATCAACAAATTCAATTTCAAAATCTGAACAATATCTTAGGTTAAGCAAATTGGTAATCTTCGTTGCCATTCTCATATTTCCATTACCAATTTTGATAATTTTCTTTTTAGCTCGTAGTCCAGCAAGTATTCTTACCAGATGTGACACTAAATCTTCTACAGATGTATGGAGTGAATGTTCAACCTCCCTACCATAATAATAGATGGAGAGACCTATCCGTTTACCAGGATCTATGCCAATAAGCAATTCATCCGAAGAATGCGCCGAGTCAAGTTTTTGCATTATTAGCCCTTCAATCACTGTTGGTTCAAAATCTAGGATATCCTCATACAGAACTGGAATTTTGATGGATTTTGGTGCTTCTGATGATGTGGTCAGAATTATATTTCCATGATAATCATGAATCTGTTCTGGAATCAATGAATCATAGTCTAATTTGAGAGATTTCAATGCTTGAGAAAATTCGAAATATATCTTTCCAGATGTGGTTGCAATCCCAATACGAGCAGATTTCAGCGGGTCGATAAATTACATTAGGTAAATAGGGATTTAGAGTTTTTGTTTATCAGCCACTGGTTAGCCTCAGAATTGCTTGTGCTATATCACCCTTAGTCTCAGCCAAGGCATCCTTGGCCTTCTCTTCATCACAATTTGCTTGCTGGCATACTAACATTATATCATCCTCTGAAAATATGGGCACTTCAAGTTCTTTTTCTTCAAAGCTTTCTGCAATTACCTGAAAGATTGAATTTTCCTTTGATTTCATTTCGGTGACAGATGGTTTTGGAATGATTATCTCTTTTTTATCAGTCTTAATGATTACTTCCTGTACATTTGGGACTTCTTCCATATCAAGACC
>CACHDH010000036.1 GCA_902578515.1 uncultured marine group I thaumarchaeote
AAGGTAACAGGAGATATGAAAATTGGAACAAATGAAAAAAACTTTATCGAATCTAAAAGTGGAATTTATCATCTAGGAGCAATTCTTGCTGTGCACCTTGGCAAAATACAAGTTCTACTCGTTTTAGTGACTGATCATAATGAGGCTGGGATATACGATACCATTACACCGGATATGTCAAGCTCTTGGCTAGATTTTACTAGGAATGAAAACTCGGAAACTAAATATGACTTTGATTTTACTGACGAGACACCAATTACTATTGGTAGTGGAAATGAATTCTTCCTTTATGACTCAGATAACGATGGTATCAATGATTATTCTGCTGGAACAGCTGGGGCAAGAGTAGTTGATATATATGGAATTTTTTCTGATGATGCAGAAATTAATGACATGGTAGGTGCGGTTAACGGAACACTGCTACCAGCAATGGACAAGAATGGAAATTATTTTGGTGTAATGAATGACTTTATCGGTCATGGCACTGCCAGTTCTGCTACAATTGTTTCAAAGGGAAAGATTGAGTATGATATCTACAACAATACCAAGAAATCTACAATATTGGGAATAGCTCCAGATGCCAACATATTACCAGTAAAGTCATTATGGTTTGGCGATGTATTTTATGGATGGATGTGGTCTGCTGGATTTGAAAACGAAGATAGCCATTGGGTATATTCCGGTAATCCAAAAGCAGATATCATTTCAAACAGCTGGGGCGTTAGCACTTTTCCAAATCTAGGTTATGCACCAGGTCTGGATATATCATCACACATACTTAATGCATTAGTTATACCAAAATCAATTCATCAAAATTATACAGGTACAATAATGGTATCTAGCGCTGGGAATTCAGGACATGGCTATGGCACAATGGGTATGCCAGGTATCACTCCGTTTGGTATATCAGTCGGTGCTGTAACAAATAATGATTTTGTTGGATATGGTCCTTTCCAAGATCAACCACGGTTTGGCAACACAACTGCTCACGCTGATCATGTTGTTGATTTTTCGAGTAGGGGCCCAGGAGTTATTGGTGATCCAAAACCAGATTTAATGAGTATTGGTGCATATGGCTTTGTACCAGCACCTATAACAAAAATTCCTGATGAGCCTCGAGAATCTTTTAGTATTTATGGTGGTACGAGTATGGCTGCACCAATTGTTGCAGGCAGTGCAGCTCTTGTAGTTGAAAGCATGAAAGAAAATTCAGTAGAATATGATCCATTTACAATCCGCAACTTACTCATGTCATCTGCAAGCGATTTGCGTAACGATCCTCTAACACAAGGAGCAGGATTAGTGAATGCATTGGATGCCGTAAGAATTGTAAATGGTCATGCGGGTAAATTCATGGTAGAGAATGATGCATCATTTTCAAACATAAAAGAAGTGATCGAACCTACGTTATCACCAATTAATTCCGATTTGTTGGGTCTTGATTCTGAATTTGATCTTGATGATAAAACGTTCCAGATGACAGGCTGGTATGGAGGAAGACTGAATCCAGGAGAAGAAACAACAACAACTTATACAATTAAAAATCCAAATGACTATACTATTGATGTTAAAATCAAGCCTCAAACTCTAAAGTTAATTGACAGACTGCAAATTAGTGGAATCACCGAACCACTCCTTCAAGATCCAATCTTAAATGCATCTGATACATACAGACCAAATTACATAAAATTGGGCAATATTCCTGCTGAGCATATAACTTCGAATGAAACTAGTAAAATCCATCCAGAATCTTCGCTCATGGTTTTGAATGCTCATTTTCCCTTTGATGTTTTTATGAATCAGACTACAAATTATGCAGACAATTTACAAATCTCTTCTCTTTATGTTTATGATTGGGAAGACAAAAATGCAGACGATGAAATTTCAAGCGATGAATTGTCAATGGTAAGTAGAGGCGGTTCTTGGGGAACAGTTCAAGAAATTCGTCTGTCAGATCCTATCGACAAATTTGAACATGAACCAGTTATAGGAGTATACCCAGTACCAAAAATATTTTCTTTCTGGCAAGGAAATACCCAACAAAATGCAACAGCAATGGATTACTCTCTTTCTATTAGTTACTATCAGGATGTTTTATGGGATAATATCACTGTAGACGACGAAGTTACAATTTTGGATAACGACTTTACTGATGTAGTTGCCACACTTTCAGTGCCACCTGATAGCCAGAGTGGTGTTTATCAAGGATTCTTGAAATTTGAAGGAAAATATCACACAATTAAAGCACCAGTATCATATGGCGTACTGGAAAAAGTTGAGAAAGATGCAAAGCAAACAATCATTCCCGGTTCAGCAGGAGATGTGTTATATGGAAACGGTTACGTAAAGGGAGCCTTTGATATGACAGGCAGATATATGGCTGGTGATTGGAGGCAATATTATTTCGATATACAGGATAAGACAATTAATTCTGCCACTATTGACTTTGAATGGGAAAATGATCACACAAACTTTACTGCATTTATGATTGATCCTGAGGGCAAAATTATTCAGACAAATTTTCCATCAGGTGTGTTTGGTGAGTTTCTTGGCTGGCCAACTGGTGACTGGCTTGGCACATCATCATTCAGTGGAGGAGGTACATTCTATCCTCTAAAAAATAAAGACAACACATCAACTGTACTGTTTGCACCAATTAACCAGACTGGAACCTACACCCTACTTGTTCATTCTACATTATTTGATGGAACATCAATAGTCGAGCCTATCTCAGTTGCTGCAAAATTTACTACAATTGTACCTGATGATAAGCCACCTCAAATAGCATTCAAAGTTCCTGAATTAATAAACAAAAAATTTGATGTTTTGCCAGAGATAATTGAGAAAAATCCTGACACGGTGAAATATTACCTTGATGGTGAAGAGCGTACGAGACAACAATTGCCTTTAAACTTTGGAATGTTACCAGATGGGGAACATGAATTAAGAATACAGGCAGTTGATATTGTTGGTAATGACGCAGAAAAGACATTTTCATTCACTGTAGATAACACACCACCAGAAATCTTGGTCAAATCACCAAAAGATGGTATAACAGTCGCAGAGTTGTTAGAGATAGACTTCAAGGTGGAGGACAAAAATTTAGCTGAAGATGGAGCGATCACAATTTTATTGCCAGATGGTGAATCTCTAGAAGATGTAACATCTCATTCCTTTGATGTAACTGAGATGGACGATGGGGCTTATTTCTTGACGATCACGGCTGTAGATATTGCTGAAAATGAGCAAAATATGATGATAGAATTTAATGTTGATCATACATTTGTGCCAGAGTTACCTGTTATATCCAAAGACACGGAATCATCATCCGAAAATGACATCTTAATTGTGATTGGCGCCATTATTGCGGCAGCAATCGTGATCCCAATTATTATTAAAAGAATTAGAAAAACTTCTACAGAAAATAAAATTTTGAAAGAAGATTTATAACCAATTTGACGAATGTGAGCTTGAATGTCTGAGCAGGAAAAGGGACCTGGTGGCATGTCCAGGAGAGATTTTCTAAAGCTTATGGGTGCTGCAGGAACATCTGTTGCTTTTGCGCCTTTCGTTTCTTGGGGAAAGTTTCTGCCCAATCCATCATCTGTAACTTTAACCAAAGTACCTGTAATCTTGCCTGATGGTACGCAGGCAAATCTTAACACTTTTCCAATAAATCACGCTGAGGTTATCACTTATCCAGAAACGGAGGATGAAGTTCTAAATGAGGAGGCATTTAGAAAATGGCAATTTATCAGACTCCCTGAAAAATTTGGTGGAGAGAGAAAAGATGTATCTGCATTTAGAGCATATAGTATGGTATGTCTTCATTTGTGGTGTTTGTGGAAGTACTGGCCGGATGAAGGAAGAATGAGAGGAGAATGTCCATGTCATGGAAGTATGTATGATGTTAGAACTGGTACTTCCTTTTTAGGACCTGCATCACTACAGGCAGCTCCTTCAAACACACTTCCAAAACTTGATTTTGAGGCTGATTCTGATGGATTTATGTTTATTTCCCCTCCAAAATGGGGAGTTAATGAAAATGGAGTTGTAGGGTATGGCCGTTTCGCTTGAGAGACGCAACGGTTTACTCGAATTCATTTATTGGATTTGGAATGAGTTAGACAGAACTATCTTTACTGGAATAAAGTTTTCGTTTCCAGCTCGGTTTGTAAGTCCGTTTGGATTTTTGGGAATGCTCACATTCATCGTGTTCATCACTCTCGGTGTAACTGGCGCATTACTAATGTTCTATTACGAACCAATCATGACAAGATCATGGGACAGTGTTGCATTTATCAACAACGAAGTACCATTTGGATTTCATCTTAGAAATCTACACTATCATGGCTCAAATGCGATGGTAATGTTAGCAATTCTTCATATGTATTACCAATACTTTAGTGGACGATACAAAATAAGAAATGAAGTTTTGTGGGTAACAGGTGTCATACTTGGTACTGTAACTATTCTTGAAGCATTCACTGGATATGATATAATTTTCAGTGAGAGAGCAGAACTTGCAATTAGTATTGCTGCATCACTAACTAACTCGATTCCTGTTGCTGGACCGTTTATACGTGAGATGGCGTTTGGTGCAGGATTCCATGACTTTGTACTTCGGTTTTATGCGCAACATGTTTTCATTTTACCAATCGTCATGTTGGGATTAATGGCTGTACATTTCCCACGATTCTTAGTTTTTGATGTACCAATGGTTATGGCAATATGTGGCGCAATGTTTTTGGCAGGTGGTGTTTTCCCTGTTGACTTGGGATTCAAGTTTGAACCAACTGTACCTCCTGGAATTACTGTTCCAGAATGGTATCTTACAGCATTATACGCATTTTTGAGAACTCAATATGATAAATTTCTTACAGGTGTGTTATGGCCTGGCTTGTTTATCGCTGTTCTGTTGCTTACGCCATTTTTAGATAGATACAAAAAATTCTCATGGAAAGATCGTCCATGGATTACTGCGTTGGGAATTACGGGAATTGCTCAGATATTGGTGACTACATATTGGGGATTCTATATCCCACCAGACACTACCATCCCACTTGTGGAGAGATTGGTTATTGATCCAATTAACCTGTATCTGGTCATGATATTACTTGTACCACTCAGCTTTGGGTTCACATTAATGATGATTCATCTTGCAAAAGATGCTGAGAGAAAGGCAAAACTTGCCAAGGAAAATGGACCTAAAAAGGTATCTGGAATTAATCTATCAGTAAAATGGACTAACTGGATGCTTGTCGCCTTGCTTGCCTTCCAAGTCTTCCTGAATATAGCCGCATTTAACGCGTTTCTGTCTGGTATGAATAACGTTAACCTATGGTTAACTGGTGTCATCTTGATAACATTTGCTGGATTCTTCCACCTTTACCGATATGCTAGTGCTCAATCAAAAAACATACCAAAGCCACCAAAACTTCCTACTACAAAGAAACTAGAAACTTCACAGGAATCACTACCAGAGACAGATATACCTAAACCATCTGAGGAAAAACCATGAGTACAGTTACAGGAAGTCAGTATGGTGTTGGTCTGATTACACTTTTGGTTGCTGCGAGTATTGCAGTTGGTTACTACCAAATGTATTGGTTACCAGAACAGCTTGCAAAACCTGCAGTTGATGAACATGTTTTACATCCTGTAAAGTCTACCATCATTGAGATAATTGTAGGATCTGCAAATGCTGACCAGCAGGATAATTACGTACCAAAACTCGTCAATCTGCAATTAAGCATTGACAATCATGTTATATGGAAAAATGTAGACGAAACTGCGCATACGGTAACACCAGACCATCGGTATACTGATGGTTATAGCGGAGACTTTGGTTCCACAGGTGTCATTAAACCTGGAGAAGAATACGAGTTCTTATTCACAGAAGCACCACCAAATACACCAGTAACCATTGAATATCACTGTGATCCACATCCTTGGATGACTGGAAAAGTTGTAGTATCAAAGGCTAGATTCTAGGCTGAAAACTTTGCAAATAATTGAACACTTTCTACTTCTTTATGTTGTTCTATAATTGAAGCACGGAATTTTACCTCATGAGATTTCTCAGGTTCAAATTCAATCGACGCAGTAAAATCTGCTTTATTATCAGGCATTACATCCTTACTTATGAATAGTCGTGAAACGTTATTAGATATCTTTTCACCATTATACGACTTGTAAACTATCAGTTCATTCGAGTCCATAATCAGAGTATTGATAACAATGCCATCATAAGCACCAGGATAATCCACGATTACATGCCCATTAATTTCAGCATTTGGTTTTATGTTGAGATCATCTAAGGTGAGTTTGATGTATCCCATTGTTGTTGAATGATTTAGTTAGAATAAATAATTTTGTTAAGAAGATAGTGGGCCCAAAGGGCTTCGATCCCTTGACCATTGGATTAGAAGTCCAACACTCTATCCAAGCTGAGCTATGAGCCCAAGAATCAAAAAAATTTTTACTCTATTAAGGGTTTTACAGGCACGTTTTTGATGAAAAATTTTTTTATTTAGATTGCTATTTCTTCACCAAGTTTTGGTGCATACGCATCAAGTCCAAACTTTTCTTGAATTTCTTCTGCAAATCTTGTACAGGAATCTTCATCCCCATGTACAGTTAAGACTTTTGGGTCTCCTTTGATATTTTTCATCATATCAAATAGTGCTGTTCTATCTCCATGACCAGAAAATTCAAATTTTTTTATGCTTGCTTTCACTTTCATTTCT
>CACHDH010000037.1 GCA_902578515.1 uncultured marine group I thaumarchaeote
GAAGGAAAGAAAGGACAAAATCGAGGGCTACTACCGCGAGATGGGTCAGGTGGGTACGCCAAGCAATGAAAAAGTCAGTTCAATTATCGTTGCAAATTCGGGAGACAAACTGGTTGTTCAATTTAGCGATGGGGACGGCATACTCTATGAAATAATCGAGGACCTGGTAAATCCTTTGAGAATGGTTCAGACACTATCACGCGATGATATTGAAAAATTTAAGAAATTAACAAAGTAGAACTAATTTAGAGATTTGATATATTCTTGAAGCTTTTGCTTCTTTTCTTCAAGTGTTAGAGGAAGATATTCTTGAAACATCTGTTTCATCTCTGTCTTTTTTTGTGTTTTTTCATCTTCAGACATTGTATCCCATTGCATCTTCATTTGCATAAAGTGGATAATCATGGCTGCTCTGTCCTGTATTGATAATGACTTGTATGCCTCGCCCATCTCCTTGAACTGACGCTTCTTTTCTGCTATCTGCTCGTCAGTCATTCCCTTGTAGTAGTTTTTCATTTTTTCATTGTATTTTTCATTTGAAGCCTTTTTGTTACTGTAATCCTTTTTTATCATATCAGAGACATAGAGTGCCTCGCCGTTTCCCGCATCAACTAGTACTCTGTAATATCCATTATCCTCAGTAATTAGTACGACTTTGTGAACAAGGAATCCGTTGACATTTGACAATTTTGCATACATTGCTTTTCCATCTGAAACGGAATTCTCACCAACTGCCATTGCAACAGACATGGCGATTGTATTTTTTTGACTAAAGTCATCTCCAGATGAAATAGGAATAGTTCCTTGTATTTCCGGATAGTTGAATTTGTCCCATTCTGCAAAGGCGGGAACTGTTAGAATTGATATCGAAAATGCGCCAATTACTAAAATTGCTGCAAGTGTGATTTTTGTCGTATTCTTCATGTTTTACCAGTTTTTGCATTCTATAAAAAACAATCCTATGACTTGTTCATGGTGGAAACTCGACTAGTGTAACCAGCGAGGTAGTTTCTTTATTGCATGAGAGATAGAAACCCTACCAGGTCCGGCAACTATTATTACTAGGCTTGCAGCAAGGAGAATCAAATCAAATTCATACCCTTTATCCCCATCAAGACTGGATGCACCCTTAACGAGGAATATGGCTCCTAACATCACAATAGATAACAATGCGCCAGAAATTCTTGTTAAGACACCTATCAAGAGTAAAATTCCTGGTACAAACTCTGCCAATGCAATTGGAATTTGCATTTCTGCAGGAATACCCATACTCGAAATCCAACCACCAAATCCAGGATTTCCAAATTTTCCAAATCCATGCACGATGAAAATTACGCCAATTGCTGCACGCATACCCATGTTGGCAATGTCATGAAGTTTGTTCTGGCTTAGACTTGCATCCATACTAAAATTTTTTTTGAGGTTATAATAAACTAAATGGTTGTATAATCAAATCTATTTTGATTCTGATTCTCTACGCTTTTTTCTGCCAATCATAAACAGAACCCAGCCGCCAGCAAGACATGCTACACATAGAATAGCGATTAGTTCATTCATGATCTAATAAAACATGAAGTGTTGTTATTTTTAATTTCTTTTATGACTTTGAAAACATTCGCTACAATAGACTGGCTTGTCTCCTTTTGGCTGGAATGGAACTTCACATTCCTTACCACAATCTCCACAAGTCGCCTTGTGCATTTCTCGTGGTCTTCGGTTAAATCCACCTCTTCCGCCAGAGCCTCCTCTACCTCCAAATCTTCTGCCACCTCGGTTTTGTGGTTTATGTTTCTGGAAACAGTCACCACAGTAAACTGGCTTATCTTGTCGTGGCTCAAATGGGACTTGGCATTGTTTGCCACAATCTCCACAAGTGGCATCGTGCATTTCTCGGTCTCCTCTATATGACATATTGCTTATGGATTTTAACTTCCATACCGTTAATTATACTTAGAGGAAGAAAACACAATAATCATGCAAAAATCACTCTCTATCTCTGAGTTAAGCAAGATTTTAGAGACGACAAATGAACGTGACTTGTTCATAGTAGGTCATATCTATATTGAAAACACGATAGATAGAATCTTAGAAAAACGATTCAATATTCCTTCAAAGATGCTTGACGATACACGATTTTTCACATCTCTGAAAATTGACATATTGGCAGAGTCTGGTTTGATCAAGGGAAATGTCAAAAAAAATGTTGGATTGATAAACAGCATTAGAAGCAGGTATGCGCATAAGCTCGAACCAAACGAACAAAGGATTGGAAATTGGATCAGAGAGTTAGATTATCTTGGTACTATGCCAAAAACAAATGTAAATAAAAAATTTGAAAAGTATAGGAAATGCGTACTAAAGACATACTCGGCTTTAGATAAAATAAAAAACAGATGAGAGATAATGTCTGACGAAACTGAAAGAATTGAGGGGATAAAACAGTATATTGATGCAACAATTACCGAGATTGACAACCATACAGAAAATATGGAAAAGCTGTTCAGAATGGACAAATGGAGTGATGATAAAGAACTGTATGAAATTATCATAAATTCATACGAGCGTCACAGGAACACGTTAAAGCGTATCCAGAAAATGATACAGGATGAAAAAGTGGAAAGTGGTCTTTACACACTTAGTGCTCACTCAGAAATGGATATGATCAAGGAAAGGCTTGAAAAACTAGAAAATGCCAAACAATAAAAAACATTGAATGATGCATGCTTTATGTGGTATTTTTATTTTGCAATTGGACTGGCTGCTGTTTGTATAGGAGTTCCTGTATTCCTTGTTTATTGGTATGATAAGAAGAGGAAAAGAGCATTCGAAAAAAGAAATAAGAAATCAGACGATATGAATGATCTGGATCATTATTGAGATTAATTCATAAACTCGATAATC
This sequence comes from uncultured marine group I thaumarchaeote, assembly GCA_902578515.1. Classification (GTDB taxonomy): domain Archaea; phylum Thermoproteota; class Nitrososphaeria; order Nitrososphaerales; family Nitrosopumilaceae; genus Nitrosopelagicus. Next base: position 2,902 of record CACHDH010000037.1, read on the forward strand.
CTAGTAAAAGTATGTCTGACTTGGTTGCTTCTGACCTTTTGCACAAATGGACAAGTACAGTAAAAGATGGTGACCCAAACCAAGTTGTCAACCTTTACCATGAGGATGGGATATTGCTTGGAACATTTTCTAACAAGGAAAGAGTTGGACATGGACTAATTCTTGAGTATTTTGAGAACTTGTTAAAATCTCCTGTAGAAGTAGAGATTGTATCGGAGCATCCTATTGTTTTTGAGTCAGTTGCTGTAAACTCTGGTTTTTACAACTTTATAACAAAAGGTAAGACAATCAATGCAAGATTTTCATTTGTTTATCAAAAAGATAATGATGAATGGAAGATTGTTTCACACCATTCTTCAGTAATCCCAGAATCTGCCTAGGCTTTTTTTATTCTAATTTTGCAGTCTTTACATCTTTTTGATAACTCTTTGATATTTTTTGATTTGTTTACTTTACCAAATTGAAATTCCCTAAAACTAGGCAATGGGGATTTGTGATTCATTCCTCTCATTTTCATTTCTTTTACTAATTCTTCATGCCTAGATTTTATGTTATGAACTTCGACAAGACCATTTCTACCATAACCGGTCAAACTGATGTTATGATTAATTGTTCCAACAAACATGTGTAGTTCTACATGCTCACCAAGTAGGTGACGGTTGCATAGAATCCTAGGATCAACCATCCACATTCGCATATTAGATCTTATACTTTACCGAATGCTAGTTCTGTTTCCTGATTCTTATTTTTCAAGTCCTGAACTTTTTCTCTCAGTTTACGAATTTCAACTATGTCGTATGGTCTGTTGAATTCTACCTTATGAAGCTCATGTTCGAGTTTGTCAAGTTCATCATGGTCTGCCATGAAAAACCTAACTAGTGCCTCTATTTATAGAAAATGAAATGAAAAAATCTGAGCTTAGAGAACTTGTTGCCAAATGGAGGGATCTAAAAAGAAAGTCAAAAAATCATGATCATTCTGAGGAGATCAAGATGATTGAACATCGATATTATCATGAAACTGGCAGTAGACTTGAGGATGAACTTGATGGGAAGGGATTACATGACTTTTACCGTCATACGACAAAACTGATCAAGTGACTAGATTTTTGGACTGTCTGTAGGAATATTTTCTATAAAGTAATACTCAACAAATCCGCCAGCCAATAATAGACCTACCAGAATAGCAATTTCAATCCCAATTATACGATAATCTGGACGAATAGGCATTCTTTTGATCATTTTATGGAGTATCATGTAGCTACGTGACATGGCTATAGAATAGGCTGCAACCTCCATTAATCCAAAGGGAGACATGAATAGGATAGTCAGAGATGGTACATTTGCCAGCATTGGGCTTGCATCCTTTAGAACTGAAAATGCCATTCCCGTAGAAAATGCAGCAAATGCACCCCACGCTATGCCAAATCCTGGAATGAACATTGGCAGTGCAAGTGTTGTATTATGTGAAAATATCCCAACTGCATCAATATTACCAATCAACGTTTCGAGTTGTTCAAGAATTATTTTACTCTCTTCTTCAGAAACCTGAACCTCCGCACCAATTGCAAATGATGCAGAAAAAATTCCAAGGAAGACAAAGAATAAAACAATACGGTTAAGCATCTGTCAAACAAAAATCATTAGGACACTTGAATGTTTTCAAGAAAATAATTACCACTTGAAGACAGAAAAAAATCTGTCTTCACGGTATTATAGGGTTTGTTCTTGGGCGTTAATTCTAGAATTTGCCCCGCGTTACCCTCAACACGCTTGATAGTATTACGTTATTCTAGTATATAGATGCGATCTATAATTTCTATATAGGACAGGCATGAGTTATGTAAATTCTAGTTTTTTTATGAGGTATTCATAGAAATAATCATGGATTCAGTCTGTCCAAAGTGTAAAAGAGATCTAAGATTGCATACACGAAAGGAGTTATTGAAGTGTTCTTTGAAATATTGGGTGTCAGATTGGAAGAAGGAGGATTAAAAATTATGAAAATAGTTCATGCAAGTCCAGGCTTTGGTCTGAAGCTTACACAAGAACAAACTATAGAGTTTCTTACAAATAAAAAACTAAATCTTCTTCTTGGCACAGTTGATAAGAACGGTGATCCATTCATCCATCCTGTGTGGTTTTTGTATGAAAATGAAAAGTTGTATGTGGAAACATCAAAGACATCAAAGAAAGTTCAAAACATTCAGCATAAAGATATGGTTTACTTTTGCATTGACGATGAAAATCTTCCATATAGGGGAGTTAGAGGAAAAGCTTTGGTAAAAGTTTCCATAAATGTTGAAGACAATATACCTATTGCAGAAAGAATTATGATAAAATATACTGGAGATTTAGAAAATAAAGTTGCAAAAATTTTAATGGATGGGGTAAGAGCAGGTCAATCAGCAATATTGGAACTCAATCCGTTATACTATTCTACATGGGATCATAGTGATGCATGATCAAATTACTTAGTGGTAAAAAATCTATATTATAATTTCCAATGTTTTTCAATTTGGCTTATTCTTCTTCTTCTTCCTTTTCATCGTGGTCTGCAGTACTTCTGTTTGGCCTAATTGGTATGTAGATTTTTGTCATTGAATATGATATTGTGAAAAGACTGATGAATAGGAGACAAGGTTATCAAAGATTGTCTAAATAGTTATTTTGAATAGATCCTTTGAAAATCAGTAACAATTTTACTATCAATCAAACAATTTTTTCCCGTTTTGTATTAAATTCAAAGCATTGATTCTATCGTTGCTGCAAAAACAGAGTATGGCTGTGAGCCAGAAAATTGCTCTCTTTTTCCATCTTCTGAAATTATGATAAATGTTGGAGTAGACTGTACAGCATTTTTTACAGCTTCATCATAGTTTGCCTTAACACGATTTTTGTATTTTGAAGAATCCATACAATCGTTAAACTCATCAATATTCATATCAAGTGAAAATGCAAATGAGTTTAATCTATCTCGATCAGCCCATCCACTGTCAGGATGTCCATCTTGAAAAGTGTAAAGCATTTCATGGTATTCCCAGTATTGACCCTGATCTTCTGCACAATAGGATGCTTGTGCAGCCATTGGTGAGTCACGACCCAAAAATGGAAGATCAACAAAAAGTAGTTTTGCTTTTCCTGTCTCCACGTAATTATCAATAAGTGTATCTCTTGTTGTGTGGAACCAAGCATAACAAGCTTCACATTGATAATCACCAAACTCAACTATTGTAATAGGAGCACTTTCTGAACCAAGTATGGGTGAACCATTCTCAAATTCTTGTTGTGGTTCTTGTTGTGACGCAAGGAATCTATCTTGCGCTACTTTCTGTGTTTCAA
>CACHDH010000038.1 GCA_902578515.1 uncultured marine group I thaumarchaeote
TCAGAAATTGTATTTCCCCTTAGTAATTTTCTTTTTCGTAATCCTCTCTCAGTGTCTTGCAGGCCAACTCCTTGTGATATCAAAACACGTTTTCTTGAACCACCAAGTACATCTCCCCTCATCGGAACTCCTGACTTATCACTGCCACCAGTTATCTTGAGCTTTCCTTGTAGTCCAACTAGAGCTGCGTCTGTCTCCTGACCTACTGTTAATCCAAGTAGAGGATTTGCATCGCTGTCTTTTAGTTCCTTGATAATTGATTTTCCTTTCACATCAGATATCGTTATCTTGAAGTTAGCCAAGTATTCGAAAAAATCATAAAACTACTAATTAACCTTTGGAGTTTAGAAGCCAGGTCTGTCTGGAATATAATCCGCTGACATGTTCAACGCTTTCTCTTTCATAATCTCTAAGTACTTTTCGTAATCTGCCTCAAAGTTGCAGTGAGGACATTTTACTTTTTTAATTTCGTCGTCGAGAACAGCTACCTTTTCACACTCTGGGCATTTTGCATCCATAAAAAAAATTATCAATCAAGCTATATAATACTAATTTCAAAATTCAGATTGAGCGGAGTTAGTCCAGACTGGCAGGACGTCAGCTTCCCAAGCTGGAGGTCGCGTGTTCAAATCCCGCACTCCGCATATTGATTTTAAATTAACGTAAATCTTTATCGTCCACTTTTCCAATCGAAAGGATATCAATTATTTCGTTGATTTTAGCGACTACGTCTAGGTAGGAAGGCGATGTAATTTCACCCTTATCGTTTGTTTGAACTTCTAATTTCTTTACCATGTGTTTTGTGATTATTTTACTATATTTCAATCTATTACAGAGACAAAAAAGACTCGATCATATTTTGCCCATCAGTACTCATTTCAGGATGAAACTGTGTACCAAAAATATTCAAGTTGTTGTGTTTTACAATTTCATATCTGCATGACTTGGAGCTGGCTAAATTATGAAGCTCTGTACCTAATTGAGAAATTTCGTATTTGTGACTTTCAGTTACATCCATTTCTCCACTACAAAGCTTGTTTTGGCTTTCAACAGTAACAGTCTCCTCACCCTTTACATGTTTGTCTGATTTTTTGATTGTGCCGCCCAATGTAATGGCTAGAATTTCGGCGCCATAACAAATACCAAGTAATGGTTTTTTCTCAGAGACCGCATGTTTTATGATTTTGGAGTTTATGGCGTTCATTTTTCTATCATTTGCTCTCCTTCCCGAAAGAATGAATGAATGGAATTTCTCCATGTCTGATAGGCTGACTTGCTCAACCCTTTGACTGGCAAATTCCATTTTCTTGTCGGAGAGAAAGTCAATCAGATTTTTTGTGTAGATTGAACCGTTATCGACAACAAGTAGCAACTACTTGCCTACCTCAATCGAGATATAATGCAGTTCAGATACATTATCAACTGTTTTCAAATATCCAAAGTTGAGTATATCTTCCTCTTCCCACATTAGAATACGCTTATCAGTTCCAGCTTCATTAATCAGTTGCATAATCAATTCTGTTGTAGGTTCTAGGTCAGATTTTGAATAGAATGCAATATCACCAATACTAAACGACAATGGAATTTGAATTGACGTTGGAGTGATTAGCCTAACACCAGTATCTTCAAAAATTGATAATACCGTATCTATTCTTCCAGGTTTATCTAATACTACACCACCAGCAGTAGTAATTGATGTTCCTGTAGAAACGCCTGATAGTTTTTGTAAGTATGCTTCAAACGCTGCTTCTTGTGTATCGCCTAATCCAACATAATATTCTCCAGTAAATGCTGCACCAACTGCTGCAATTGTACCTAGTTGTGCTACAACTCCACCTGCACCAGCAGTATAAACTGGAATAAAGTAAGTATCGTGCTCACCAACTTGGTACAATATATTATCTCCAATTCGGGGGTTTCTCAAAAGTGTCTTTAATTGAGCAAAGTCTGGATCTCTATCAAGTGCCTCACGGACAGATGTAGGACCTAACAATTTGGTCTCCGATTCTATTGGAACTTCATAAAACTGCATGTTACCTAGATTAGGTGTATCATTTTCTACAACCATATATCCAGCCAAGTTTCTTCCTTGTGAGCCTCTAAGTTCAAGAGATAGTAAACCAACAAATTCTGGTTCTTCAAATCCGGGTGGCTTGGCTTGTATATAGTAAGTATCTAAGCCGCGAGGTATTTCATAGAATTCGTTTGCTTGTATGAATATATCAACATCAGTGACGTGATAGATGTTATACATCTCAGTTCTCCAGTTAAAGAGCTCCTGAGGATACCTAATCTGTTCTTCAAGCCATGCTGGCATATCAATTACTTTATCACTATAATGAGCCAAGAACATGTCAGAGAAAAAGTCGTCTCCATGTTTGATTAGTTGTACACTACCATCATAGGTGTCTACTAGACCATAACCCACTAGTCTAAGATACGGGTTTCCTGCTGACCAAGGCACATCTCTTGAATCAAATCCAATTATGAGTGGAACGAGCCAATAGGTATTCTTACCGTCAGTTACTGGAAGGGAATCTAGTTCCTTTCCAAACAAATCATACAAAAAGTATGGATAAAGAGTTTCCATTCTCTCGTTGACGTCTTTGTATCTCATAACATGAATTGGTGTTCCTGGATATGAGATCATAAAGTTTGGCTCAAACAACCAACTAATAGGTGGAGAAATTTCTAGACCGCCTATTCCGTCATATGATGCATTGTTCAATTCTGCAGTAGTTGAGCCCCTGTCTGTAGGATATCCTGACCAAGTCTCATCAAGCAATCCACCTTCACCATAGTAGATTTGTCTTTGCTCAAATAATTCAGAACTGTCAACTATTTGACCATCAGTTGCCTCTAAAGTAAGAAATCCTTCTGGTACATGAGTGTAAACTAGATGTTCGTTATACCATTGGTTCTCCAAACTTACAGAAGTTGGTAAGATTGGTGCCATTGATGCAGTCCAGTATAGTTTATCATCAAACCTCAAAATATCGTTATCTTCAAAATTTACATAAGGTATTAAACCAATTTCTGGTTTTAATTTTGCAAATGCTGCCTCCCAATCCCATACACGTATACCATCTAGAACATCAGCATTTTGCTGAACGTATTGTTCAATTTGGTTTGGGGAAATTGATTTCAGTGTAACGTCGTGAGTGTGTTCTGTTACTTGATCTAATTCTCCAAGATATCTATTAACGCCAATTTGTTGTGCAGTGTATGGGCCAAGATATTCTATTTTTTTAGCATCAGCAATGCTGGTGTTAACAGACATAGCAATACCAACAATTACAGCAATTGCAATTATTGTAAAAATCCTGATGTAGACATCACGCTTTAACATGTGTGTCAGTACCCTAGATCTCATCTTATCGAATATTGAAAATGCAATTAATGCAAAACCAATAACAAATGTTCCTGCTATCGCATACTTTGTATTGTAATCTATATTCTCACCAAAGAACATGTTGAATGCAGACCAGATTACACCAATGCCTACAATCGCCTCGAATGTTGAAGTATAGTTAAGCCATTTTGGTTTACCCTCTGCAGAATCCTGAATGTAAGATGTAACTACTTTGTAGATATGATGAAGTCCCACAAACAGCAGCAGCCGTAATCCTATAACACCCAATATTGGTGGAACAAGAACTAACAGAGCTGGAATCATTGGAATTACTTTTTCTGTTGCGTATGAATGATCAGTTGGTGGCGTTACAAAGGGAAGTGAAAATATTGCAGATACGTTTTCCACTCCAAGATCATTTCCGTCTATTACATACATAGCTGCAAAACCGAACATAATATTTGCAAAGAATGCTCCAAAGAGTACAACTTTGGTGAATTGCCAAATTACAAAATGCGGGCCAGATAGTTTGTAATCATGAAAACTTGTAATGGTTTCCGACGCAGCTCCGTTAGGATTGCGATTCATAAAACCAATTACGGTGGATAAAGAATACCAAAAAATTGAGTGGCGTTTTATGATATTTACTCGTATTAGGGCTATGCCTGATAGAATGACGGCAGATACTAATGCGAAATAAAGTGGTGTTGTAAATATCTCAGCAAATTCCTCTACATTCATGAACAGAACTACAGCCTGATTGCCAACAAGAAGAAAAGCAATAATTCCAATCAGAGCGGCTATGCCTATTCTAACAAATTTCCCGGCATCTGGTGGTGGTTGATTACCACCCTCATTTTTAGCGCTATACAAGTTGAATAACGTCGATTTTTAGTAAATTAATACCTTATTAGTAGAAAAATAAAATTATGCATTAGGTATTGATGCTAACCCCTTGCATATCATATAAGCGGCAGCATATTTTGGAACGGAGATTTTTTCATCAGAATATGGACCAAAATTTGTATTTTTTAGTCTAAATTTGATTGGAGAATTTACAGAAATTTCAACTGGTTGATCATCAATTAAGCATGCTTCTGTGTATGGGTTGAATTTTTCAATATCTTCGCAGACTAGTTTCACAAGGCTGCTTTTACTGTTTAGCGAGCCCTCAAGTCGAAAAATTCTATGAATGTCTGAGGTTACATTGGAATCGATCTTGACGCCAATCGAGTCTTTCATTGCTTCAAGTTTTTGCTGATAAGCAACTTTTCCATCAGCGATGACCTTTGTAATGACCTTTGATCTTTTAGATTTAGATCCAAATAGTTCCTTTGCCACACGACCAGACCAACCAGGATCACCAAGATCTGGAAATGAAGATCTTGAAGGATCATTTTTTTTATTAAATCCAAATCTTTCTGGTATAGCACTTTGGAATTTGATATAATCAATCAAATCTCGTCTTTCATTAGAACCCAGTTGGTTATATGATGAGTTTGAAACATAAACATGAAATCCTTCATTTCCTGAAAAAGTTGTTCTTATGCTCTCAGAATCTATTTGTAAATCATCAGTTAGAATTTTCATTAGATTCAAAATTTCCTTCTTCACACCAGAGATACAATTTTGACAAGGCAATGATATAAGATCTAGTTTATTTGATTTGCATTTTGGACAGGTATCATGTATTGAAGATATTTCAGCGCAGGAAGAACATTTCATACATGTATGATCTTTTCTGCAAGATAGATTCAGATCCTTTGCGTCTATATCAAAAATAAGATCCGCCTCTTTCCAGTCCTTTTCTGCCATTGGTAAATTTGGAAAAGAGTAATATCCATTTGAACAAAAAACATCAGAAGGTAGATTTGTCATCAGCATCAAATGCAAATCTTTATCAGTTTTTAATGAGATGTGTCTTATCATTCCAGAATTAAATTTTTTATAACCATATTCCCTTTCTTGTGATCTTTCTGGAACATGAATCAAATCAAAATGATCAAAATAATATTGTTTGAAAGATTCTTCTAAAAATTTTAAATCATTTTCAAGCATTTACAATCTTTTCTTACCAAACTGGCTTGGGTTTATAATATTATCACAGTCCGGTGTAATATAACAAAGATTATTGCTTTTGATCTTTTCACACGATGGACAAGCATATTTTGTTTTATTACCACCTGCTTCGCCGGAAAGCTGTTTGATCTGATAACGTGTAACTTTTTCATTATAGTCAGGAGCATTTTTGAATAATGGTGCAATATCATCTATTGTCTGTCCTCTCCCAAGAAGAAACGTTGCCAACATAAATCGGCCAGAGTGAGATAGGTTTTCACCTTTGTTCAGTACTTCTATTGCATGTTCAATGCATGGTGGATATGCTCCTGATACAACTGTATTAACTACAAATTTTTTTGCCAAATCAGATAATTTCTTAACTTTATCCTCGAATCCACTAGACATCGATGGTGTATTAGCAGACTTAATCTTGGAACCAATATAGCCGCTGAGTTCCCTCCGGATTAATCTCACGGATTCGTGTGGATTCAAAAAAACCATACCGTTCTCAACATGTCTATTAATCAATTTCCATTCCCGCTCATGAAAATTTACAGCGTGTTTCAAGTAGTCAGGAATTGGAATAACAAAATAATTTCCAGTTTTCTTGATAGTTACCTTGAAAACATCTCGAAAAATTTTGATTGCAAATTCTTCGCTTTTTTTG
>CACHDH010000039.1 GCA_902578515.1 uncultured marine group I thaumarchaeote
AATAATGTATGAAGAATTTAAAAAATATGATATCAGAATTCCATGGCCAATTAGAACGGTTTACCAAGGGGACGAAAAGCGGGAAGAAAAAGAAATTGCCGAACGTGAAAGTAACCGTAAACAAGTTGTTGATGAGTTTGGAATTGGCGACTTGTCTCGTGGCGAAGGCGATTAGTACTTTCTGAAGACTTAAGAATCTGTTTCATTGCGTTCAATTATTGGTCAAATTTGCTGTTATTGCGGGAAATGCATCTAAGGATCTTGGAAAACGAATTGCAAGGAAACTAAAGGCTCCATATGTAGAAGCAAAAACAAGAGTTTTCCCAGATGGTGAAAGTAAGATTACGTTCGGGCGCATACCAAAAAATAGTATAATACTGGTGGTACAGTCGACATATCCACCTGTTGATACAAATCTTTTACAAGCATTATCGATTATTTCTCAGGCTAGAAAGGTATCCTCAAAGATCTATGCAATAATACCATACATGGGATATGCGAGGCAAGATAGACAATTCCTAAGTGGAGAAGTAGTCACCATGTCGATAGTTGCAAGGATGCTAAAGTCAGCTGGCGCAAAAAAAAATTATTGTTGTTGATATACACAGTAAAATCGCATTAAATCATTTTAAAATTCCTAAAGAAAATGTTTCCGCAATTCCAGAACTTGCAAAATATTTCAAAAAGATGAAATTGAAAGATGCTTTGGTTGTTTCGCCAGACATGGGTGGAGCTTTAAGAGCAAAAAAATTTGCCGGCCTGTTACAAACGAACTTTATTGCCTTAAAGAAATCTAGAAATAGAAATACTGGGAAGGTACTGATCCAGTCTTCCAAAGTAGATGTTCGTGGAAAGGATTTGATTTTAGTTGATGACATAATAAGCACAGGCGGTAGTATTGTTAAGGCTGCTCAGTTCCTAAAGAAACAAAAATGTAAACGAGTTTTTGTGGCATGTACACATGGATTGTTTGTAGAGGGTGCAGAAAAGAAGATCAAAAATGCGGGAGTCTCACGCATTATAAGCACAAATACCATACCTAGAAACACTTCAAAAGTTGACATATCAGGTGTTATAGCAGACTCAATTCGATAAATCATGGAACTTATTTTCTTAGGAACTGGTGGTGCGCAGCCTACTCTTGAACGTTCTACTACATGCATTTGTTTGGTAAAAGATGGAGAAATTTTGATGTTTGATGCTGGGGAGGGTGCACAAATTTCATACTTAAAATCAAATCTAGGATGGAATAAAAAAATGAAAATCTTTGTCACACACTTACACGGTGACCATTGCATTGGTATTTTGGGATTCTTACAAACAATGACTTTGCAAAATAGAACGGAGCCCATTGAGATTTATGGTCCAAAGGGTATTGAGGAATTGATTGCTGCCAATACAAAAATTATGAATTTTGGTTTATCATTTCCTGTTCTAATAACACTAGTAAATGAAGGAACGGTTGTAGATGAGGAAAAATATCAGGTTCATGCCTGTGAAGCGGAACACTCTGTGCCAACATTTTCTTTCCTTTTTGAGGAAAAAGAAAAGCCCGGAACGTTTTATCCTGAAAAGGCTAATTCGCTTGGAATTCCAAAGGGAGAATTATGGCATAAATTACAGCAGGGAGATGAAGTTGTGATTGGAAACAAATCGATAAAGTCTTCTGATGTAATGGGACCTAACGTACCAGGAAAAAAAATTGGAATCTCTGGTGATACGAGACCTACAAAAAAACTAGAAGAGTTTTTTGAAAACTGTGATTATCTTGTTTTCGATTCCACTTTTTCGGATAAACTCAAAGAAAAGGCGGTAGAATCTTGTCACTCTACTGCAAAAGAAGCTGCTACTTTTGCAAAAAAACACAAATGTATCAAACTTGATTTTAACTCATTTTTCTGCAAGATACAAAGATGACAAGGTTTTGTTAGACGAAGCAAAGACTGTTCATGATTCTGTCATAGCTGCAAAGGATCAATTAAAAAATTGAAATTGTTTGAATAAAAATACCTATTATTCAATATCAGATACAAGCCAATCTATCACATCTTCAATGTTTTTTGAATGTAATACTATCTTGATTGGACCCAGTGGTGATTCACTTTCATCATCACACAATACAACAGCATTTGCAAAAGCAGCTTGTTTGTTAAGATAAAACCAGGTAGAGTCTTCTGTCATGTTACGCATTAGGTGACGGCGATATGCAGTTTTGGTCTTTCTTGTTCTCATAGTTTCATAGATCTTGGTTAAAGATTCATAGTTGCTTGAATTTGCAACAAAAGAACTATCATCTGTTGTTTCATCCATATCAGTTAGGATATTTGATATGGCTGTTTTTACCTTATTCACATCTTCTGATTCATTTATGTTACAATAAACGGATATTTTACAATCTACATTTAGAGATCTCAAGTTTCAATCCATTTTTCAATCGTCTTGCTTGCTAGTTGAGTAAGTTCATCTAGTGTAATACCACTATTAGAAATAGTTTCATCAGCTATTGCTATTGATTCACCAATTCCAACACCCAACTCCCTGTTGTCACGCTCTTCGAATTTTTCTCTTGTTGCAGGATCGTCTGAACGTCCACGGGAGCTCAAAAACTTGTAGCGAGTATCAGCTGTTGCCTCTATTGATAATAGTTTTACAGAACCAACATTCTTTAAAACTTCAATTTCCGCAGTTGATCTTACGCCATCAATAATGATTACTTTAGATTGAGAATTTTTTATTGGTTCAGTAAGCAGAGCAGCAATAGCACCTGGTCCATTTTTCTCACGTAATTCTAACATTAATTTGCCTAAATTATCACCAGTTGGTTCTAGATTACGCCTTTTTGCCTCAGCACGAACTCCATCACCTAAATTCAAAGCCTCAAAGCCTTTGGTCTTCAATGCAGATACAATGGTTGATTTGCCAGAGCCTGGCATACCTGTGAGACAGACTATTAGTTTAACCAAGATAAAATTATTTATCAACCCGAGTCTATGAAGTTACCGGAATGCGAACGTTTGTTGCTATTGAAGTAAATAACAATAATGTTTTGAATTCTATTCATCAAATCCAATCTGAGTTAAACATCAAAGCTAAACCGGTAGAACTTCATAACATGCATTTTACTATACAGTTCTTAGGAGAAGTTTCAGAAGAGATGGTTAGAAAAATTTCTGATGCACTGAATGGTATAGAATTTTCTACATTTTCAATAACTTTTACTGGAATTGGAGCTTTCCCTAAACCAAACTCCCCACGGATAATCTGGATTGGAGTTAATGACGGCATCAATGAACTTGAAAACCTAGTAGAAACCATGCGTGCTAAATTAGCTGATCTTGGTTTTAATCCAGATAAAAAATTCAAACCACATGTAACCATATTTAGAGTAAAAAACAAGATTGAGGGTCTCGCAGATAAATTAGAAAAATATTCATCATATTCTTTTGGGAAGCAAGAAATCTCAGAAATTAAATTAAAGAAAAGTGAACTGACGCCTAATGGACCAATTTATACAGATCTGTTGGTTGTGAAAGGAAAGCAATGAAATCAATCTTAAACTCCGCAAAAAAAAGAAGCAACACCACCAAAAAAAATTGCAGGAAGAAAAACTGCGTATAGCTAGGAAAGTCTGTGATTTAATTGGACAGACAATTGAAAAATATCCGCAGATAGTTGGATTTGAGTTAGGTGGTTCATATGCTAAAGGTACATGGTTAGCAGAGAAAGCTGACATCGATATTTTTGTCAAATTCAATAAAAAAACATCTGAAAGTAATTTTACAGATCTTGGAACAAAGATAGGTTTTCAATCTTTAAAGAAATACAAACCATACACTAGATATGCAGAACATCCATTTGTAGAAGCGATGGTTGATGGAACTAAGGTAAACATTGTTCCATGCTATGATGTCAACAAGGGAGAATGGCAGAGTGCTACAGACAGATCGATCTATCATACAAAATTCATGTCCCAAAAGTTATCCGATTCTATGAAAGGAGAAGTAAGAATCCTCAAGAAATTCTTTCATCACATAGGTGTGTACGGAGCTGAAATAGCCAAGGAAGGATTTAGTGGTTATGTCTCAGAGGTATTAATTTCCTACTTTGGTAGCTTTGAAAAAACAATTAAAAAAATCTCAGAGTTGAAGAAAGGGCAAGTCATTGGAAAATCTGGAAAAAAATTTAATTCGTATGTAGTGATAATTGATCCGGTTGACAGCAACAGGAACCTTGGAACTGCAATTTCAGTAGATAATTTAGGAAAGTTTGTCTTAGCAAGCAGGGAATTCTTGAAAAAACCCTCCAAGAAATTTTTTAAAAAGCCAACTTCTAAGCGTAATGTGAAAAATACTGATAAAATCATAGTGACACAGTTCAGGTTTAAAGCCAGAAGTGACGACATTATTTGGGGTCAAATAAAACGCGCATCAAATGCGCTAAAAACTCAGTTAGAGTTAGGCGGATTTTCTGTTTTAAGAAATTCGGCGGTAAAGGATGAGAATGGAAATGCGGCATTAATCTTCTTAGTACATGCAAAAAAAATTGAAAGTAGTTTAGTTCGAAGCGGGCCAGAAATCTCTAGTAAAGAGCATTGCAAGAAATTCATTTCAGCTAACCGCAAAAAAAGCCAGCTTATGTGGATCAATGATGATGGTAGGATACAGTCACTACAGAAAAGAAAACATAATGATGTGAAATTATTTTTACGTGATATCTTGAAAAATAATCTCAAAAACTCTGGTATACCTAGTGGTCTTGAGAAGGATTTCAAAAGGGGGATAAAAGTTATCGACGCAAACAAAGTTTCCACAAAATCCATTAAAGAAGCAATTACAGATATTGCTATAACAGATGAAACAGTCTTTCGTGCAAATTAGAAAAATAACTGAACCGCCATATTCAGACATTTTGGTTTACCCAAAGGGAACCAAAGCACAGATAAAATCACGAATAAATGAGTTGGAAGATCTTGGTGTAGAAGGCATTTCGTTCCAAGGCAAGTTGGAAATAGGCACTATCAGCATATTAGGAAAGGGATACGTTGGGATTGTAGTTTTAGGTAAAATAGGAAGAAAAAAAGTTGCTGTGAAAATAAGACGAAATGATTCTCCTAGAAAAAGTCTGAAAAAAGAGGCAGAGTTGCTTGAAATAATAAACGACTACAAGATAGGACCAAAATTAGTATGCTTTAGTAAAAATTTTCTTGTAATGGAATATCTTGACGGCGAAAAAATTGCTGACTGGGTTGCTGAATTAAAGAAAGATGATTCCTCACGGCTCAAAATAACAATTAAAAAAATTCTAGAAGATTGCTATAGCCTTGACAGGATGGGTTTGGATCATGGAGAATTAAGTAACCTATCAAAACACGTGATTGTGGGGAAGAAAACTACCATTATTGATTTTGAAAGTTCTAGTATGAGCAGAAAAGTTTCAAATGTTACATCCGCAACTCAAGCACTATGCATAGGATCTGGCATTGCAAAAATTATAGGTCGTATACATAAAATTCCAAAAAAGCAGAAGCTGATCACAGCGCTACGTAGATACAAACGAGAAGAAACTAGAGATAGTTTTGAGAATTTATTATCTGTTTTAAAATTATGATGGGACCGGCAGGATTTGAACCTGCGACCTCCAGCACCCCAGGCTGGTATCATAGCCAATCTAGACGACGATCCCTGCTTTAGGCACTAATCGTGAAATTATTAAACCGTCTGATAGTTTTGAGTTTTTTATCGTTCTTGAGTAGTAGGTCTTACAAGAACTTCATTCACATTCATGTGTTCTGGTGATTGCAGTGCAAATAAAATTGCATTCGCGATATCTTCAGCTCTTAAACTCTGTGTCTTTTTTGCAGCTTCAACAAAACTTTGTAGAGAATCATCAGTTATTGTATTTAATAATTCGGTTTCAACCACTCCGGGTTCAATACATGTAACTCTAATGTTTGAACGTGTACTAAATTCCTGCCATTT
>CACHDH010000040.1 GCA_902578515.1 uncultured marine group I thaumarchaeote
TCCAGACGAACGCGTAAATTAATTTTAGATAAATCATCCATGATCTGGTTTGCTTTTTGTATCACATTTCCTTTTTCATCATCAGAATAATAGATTGGGATTATAACAACTTGTATGGGTGCTATTTTTGGTGGTAGTACTAATCCCTTATCATCACCATGCGTCATTATCATACCACCTATCAATCTCCAGGATACTCCCCATGATGTTTGCCAAGCAAAGGTTTCAGTATTATTATCATCAAGGTATTTTACATCAAATGGTTTAGAAAAATTCTCACCCAGAAAATGAGATGTTCCCATTTGTAGTGCTTTACCATCAGGCATTAATGATTCAAGTGTGTCAGTGTAAATAGCTCCAACAAATTTATCCTTCTCACTTTTTTTTCCAGTGATTACTGGAACTGCTAATTCTTCTTCTATAGTTTTTTTATACAATTGTAATATGTCTGCAACTTCTTTTTCAGCTTCATCCTTCGTAGCATGAACTGTGTGTCCCTCCTGCCACAAAAATTCTGATGTTCTTAGAAATGGTTTTGTCCCCTTAATCTCCGCTCTTAATGCTGAATTCCAAAAATTAATCTTTAGTGGTAGGTCTCTCCAACTTCTTATCCATTTAGAAAAAAGTGAATACGCAAGAGTTTCAGAAGTTGGGCGTAAAGCAAGTTTATCTCCAATTTCTGAATCACCCGAATGTGTAACCCAAAAAACTTCAGGATTAAATCCCTCAAAGTGTTTTTTTTCTTTACCAAGTAGTGATTCAGGTATTAGTATCGGTAGAAATCCATTCCTATGACCAGTTTCTTTCAGTTTTTTATCAAGAGATTCTTTGATTGATTCCCAGATAGAGTAACCGTCAGGTCTTAGTACAATTAATCCCTTGACCGGTGCATAATCAGCAAGCTCAGACTTGATAACTACTTGTGTGTACCACTCACTAAAATCTTCACTTTTTGAAACAGTGATACCAACTTCTTTACTCAATTAATCCTCCACCAACAATTATCATAATGATTCTTACTAGTTTGGTATTAATTTACTTGTTAGCAAGTCTCTTACTCTTGATGAATTTCCAAAGCTTTTTTGTCATTTCGCTAGGGGCAACATTACCTTTACCAAAAACCTGTTCAAGTGTTTCGTCACGATTCTTGAAACTTATGGAATATCCACCAAAGGCCTTCTTCTTTGTTTTACGTTTGGCCTTTGTTTTACGTTTGGCCTTTGTTTTACGTTTGGCCTTTGTTTTGCGCTTGGATTTTGTTTTACGTTTTACTGCTCGCTTTTTAGCCATACTAGAGGTCATCCCCCTTACACAAAACCTTTCCTGTTACTCTACTCTGAAAATTTGAGCAGACAAAACATGGTATAAACTGCACTTCTTTTTTAAGAACTGGGCAATCGACAAATTCCTGCTTCATTCTTTTTAGCATTTTTGGGCTAACTCCCTTAATCTTCAGTTTTCCCTTCTCATCCATCATTCCAGATTCTTTCAGCTCTGCCTTTACTTCTTTTGAAAGCATCTGTCTCTTCTCTGTACTTTTTATTTCTACTTCATACTTGAACTTGAGCTCATCTGACATAATGTGATTCAAAATTTTATATGATTTAATATTAACTATAGCGATCTCTGATTTTCCATTAAGCTTAATATTGTTTAGAAATGGGTCTAATGCAGAAAGCAGTTGTTAGCAATTTTTGATGTTGAGGGAGTTCTTTACGATGCTGAATATCTTCCTATGTTAGCTGAAAAGGTGAATAAGGAAAATAAAATCTGGGAAATTACAAAAAAGGGCATCGAAGGAAAAATTGATTGGGTTCAAGGTCTAAAAGAACGTGTTCATCTTCTTCGTGGAATAGATTATGATACATGTATTGATGTTGCAAACTCTATGCCAATAATGACTGGTGCAAAAGAAGCATGTAATGCATTGAAAAGTGCGGGTTGGAAAATAATGGCTGTTTCAGGTGGTTTTACGATTATCACTGATAGACTCAAAAAAGAATTAGGTCTTGATTTCGTATATAGTAACGAACTTGTCTTTAAAGATGGTAATCTTGATGACGTTATTGTAAATGTTGATGCCGATAAAGCAAAATCAGCTATAATTAAAATCAATGAATGGAATGAGAAAAAAGAAGATATCACAGTGATTGTGGATGGCGCTAATGATATCAAACTTTTTGATATTACGGGTTTTGGGATAGCATTCCGTGCTCAAGACCTAGTCAAAGATTTAGCTACAGTCACACTTGACGAAAAAGATTTATCAAAAATAGTCGGTCTGATTAATTCACATTATAACCTAAAACTGGAATTACATGCGTCAATGTAATAGGTAAGATGACGTTACAAGTTATTCCAGTGAAATTTCAAAAAGAAGTCAAGCCTAATGATGACCTTGTTGATTTGATTATAGAATCATTTGAAATTAATGATGATGACATATTTGTTTTTTCTCAAAAAATAATTTCTAAAAATGAAGATCGTATTCTTAGGCTATCTTCAGTTAATCCATCACTTCTGGCTGATGGTATAGCTAGCTCATATGGCAAAGATCCGAGATTAGTGGAATTGATACTTTCAGAAAGTAAAAGGATAGTAAGAATGGAGAATGGTGTAATTATAGTTGAAACGAAACATGGATTTGTTTGTGCTAATGCCGGGATTGATGAAAGCAACGTAGAAGATGGTTATGCAACATTACTACCTAATGATCCTGACAGGTCAGCTAACTTATTGAAAGAGAAAATTAAACAGAATACTGGAAAAAACGTAGCTGTAATAATTTCTGACACGTTTGGAAGACCTTTTAGGTTGGGTCAAACAGATATTGCAATTGGAATCGCTGGTCTTGAACCTATTTTGGATTACAATGGTAAACCAGATACATTTGGTAAAATTATGCAGGTGACAGCTATAGCAGTTGCTGATGAAATTTGTTCAGCATCAGAATTAGTTATGGGGAAAACCCAAAAATGTCCAATTGCAGTAATTAGAAATTATAACTTTAGTTCATCTACTGCAAAAATTCAGGAAATGTTACGATCAGATCACGATGATCTATTTCGATAATTGCAAATAATTATTATGCTCAAAAATTAGTGCATTCTATGTTACTAAGGACAGAATTACATTGTCATAACGTTTTTTCAAATGGAAATGTCGGTGCTCTGGAACCAATTCATGATTGTAATGTCACCATCTCTAAACAGTTAGAACAGGCATACATGGCAGGACTTGATGTACTTTTTGTTACTAACCATAATACCATTGATGGGTACAAACAGATGCTTGAATATAAAAAAAATCATCAGAAATTTGATGCGTTAAATGTGTATCCAGCGGAAGAAGTTACAACAAATAACGAATCGCATGTTTTAGTCTATGGACTTGATCATAGTATAAAATCTGGTCTCTCGTTACATGAGGTATTAGATGAGTCGAAAAAGCAGAATGCGATAACTATTGCTCCACACCCATTTAGTTTATTGGACGCATTACGTGAGGACTCTATTCACTGTGATCTGTTTGAGGTGTTTAACAGCTCCAATGTTGATGTATATTCAAATCTCAAGGCAGAAAAATTTGCAAATGAGAAAGGATTGAATGTTGTTGCGGGCAGTGATTCTCACGTACAGTCTACCATTGGCAGATCAACTAACCTAATAGATTCTGAGAACAAATTAGACGATGTCATTAATGCAATGAAGCACCAAAAAATAACCATAGAGAGAACTGGATATGTACAACCAAAGGAAGCATTAGAACATATAAGATACAAGATTGAGAACTCGGCTTTTTTTATAGACAAATATACTTCACAGTTTTATCCACGTGCATTATGGTCAATCAAATTACTTTACAAATTGTATATGGTTGACCCTGAAGGAATATTTTGGAATATGTTTTACAGAATGTCCATTTCTGCACTCAAAAGAATATCTAAGAAGATAAATTTTGAAGGATATGATCATCGTTTATTCCGAGAACGCAATTTAGTAAACATCTTAAAGATGGCAATTTGATTATAGTTGGGTGATTAAAATTTCGGAATCAACAAAAACATTAGATGCAAGAGGATTGTTCTGTCCATCACCAGTTCAACAGACAAATGTTGAACTTTCAAAAATGCGTATTGGTGAAATCCTCACTGTACTTGCTGATGATCCTGCTGCTGAGGACGATATAGCAAATTGGGCAAGAAGACTTGGGCATGAGATAGTAAAGCTAGAAAAAAATGGAAATGAAATCCATTTTGAAATTAAAAAAGTAAAATAATTCTATTTCCGTTCTGCTAAATGTTTATCTGC
Source organism: uncultured marine group I thaumarchaeote (assembly GCA_902578515.1). Lineage (GTDB taxonomy): Archaea > Thermoproteota > Nitrososphaeria > Nitrososphaerales > Nitrosopumilaceae > Nitrosopelagicus. The sequence continues at coordinate 4,311 of CACHDH010000040.1, forward strand.
ATCAATTGCAGCCATACATCCGAATCCAGCCGCTGTTACAGCCTGCCTGTATCGATGATCATGAACATCACCTGCACAAAAAACACCCGGTACACTAGTTTCTGTATTATTTTTTAATACAACATAGCCATTTTCGTCCAACTCAATTTGTCCTTCAAATATTTTGCTATTAGGTTCATGTCCAATTGCAACAAACAAACCACCTGCTTCAAGTGTGGTCTTTTCATCATTTTTTACGTTCTTTAGAATAACTTTCTGAAATTTTTGGTCACCCTGGATATCTTCAACTGTATGATTGAAATGAACTTTAATTTTTTCATTGGAGAGTGCGCGTTCTTGCATTATCTTACTTGCTCTGAATTCATTCCTTCTATGTACAATATGCACAGTTGAAGCAAATTTTGTGAGAAAAGTTGCCTCTTCCATTGCCGAGTCACCACCACCAACAACAATTAGTTCTTGATTTTTGAAAAATGCACCATCACATGTTGCACAATATGAAACACCTTTACCTGCAAATGTTTGCTCACCCTCTAGACCAATTTTTCTTGGGTTTGCACCAGTACAAACTATCACTGAGCTTGCTTCAAATATGTTTGAGGCAGTTGATACTTTCAGAGGGTTATTTTTAAAATCCACAGATGTTACGACGTCATCCATTATTTTCGTCCCCATTTTTTCTGTCTGTTTTCTCATTGTAATCATCAAGTCTGGACCCATTATTCCCTGATCAAATCCAGGATAATTCTCAACATCTGTAGTATTCATTAATTGCCCACCAGGTAATATGCCTGAAATTAGTAGTGTGTTGTGTCGTGCACGTGAGCAATAGATCCCAGCAGTATATCCAGCAGGACCTGCACCAATTATTATAACATCATATTTCATCTCTTGGTCAGACATACGTTCTTAAA
>CACHDH010000041.1 GCA_902578515.1 uncultured marine group I thaumarchaeote
CAGGACCTGGAACACCTGACATACAAGAAATTTTAATTTCTGCAACTGGCTCCAAAACAATTAGAGATGCCATTGAAACCAATTTCAAAGTTCATAAGGAATTACGTAATGTGATAGAAAAAACAGATCCCAGTTTTACAAATGGAAGAGGTGATGAAGGTGGATGGGCTCCAAAATGTGATAATGAAAAAGCATTAGAGCTTTGTGCACAAGCTTGTGAAAACTTGGGATATACTTTAGGTAAGGAAGTATCCTTAGGAGTTGATTTTGCATCGTCAACACAGTGGAATGAAGAAAAACAGCTTTACATATATGAAAGAGCAGGGTTTGAAAATACTCCAGAAAAACAAATTGAATTTGCTGCTGGTATCATTGAAAAATACAAACTGATCTATGCAGAGGATGCAGTGCATGAAGAAGCGTTTGATGATATGTCTGAACTCGTATCAAAATTTCCTAAAACCATGATAACTGGTGATGATTTAACTGTAACAAACAAGGAGATACTAAAAAAAGCAATTGAAAAGAAGTCATGTAATGCTGCAATCTTAAAAGTAAATCAGGCAGGAAGCTTATACGATGCGTTAGAATTTGCCAAGACAGCACAAAGTAATGATATTAAGCTGATCACATCACATCGCTCTGGAGAATCAACAGATTCACAAATTTCTCATATAGGAATAGGAACCAATTCAAAAATGCTCAAAGTTGGTGTTGTTGGTGGGGAAAGAGTTGCAAAATTAAATGAATTAATTCGTCTTTCAGAGCATGATTTAATACGAGGAATGGCAGAGGTTTAAAAATAAAATGAGCCAGCAGACTGAACATGACGACATTAAAAAGAAAATTCTTTCCACTGGGATACGTGTAGGAACAGAAGTAAAGACAAAATTTATGATTCCATATATTACACAAGCCAGTCCTGAGGGTCTTTACCTATTTGATTTGGATATAACCCTAAGCAGAATTGAAACTGCTAGCAGATTCATTAAAAAATTTGATATGAAGAAAGTAATTGTGTATTCTGGAAGAACATATGCTAATACACCAATTGAAAAATTCTGTGAACTGACCGGCGCAAGAAAAATGCTAGGAAGATTTATGCCTGGAACACTTACAAATCCAACACTTCCGTATTATTCAGAACCACAACTAATCATAGTCTCTGATCCTCAGGTTGATGCTCAAGCGGTTACCGAAGCTACAAATGCAGGAATTCCGGTAATAGGAATTGCTAATACTGATAATGTTACCTCAGAGCTTGACTTGGTGATTCCCGCTAATAACAGAGGAAGAAAATCCCTTGCAACGGTCTACTGGCTCTTGGCTCGTGAAATTCTTCAAGATTCGGAAGAAATGAAATATGAAATTGATGACTTTGAAACCAAGACTGCTGAAGTGGAAGAAGAATTATAGAGCAATATCTTAAACCAAAATATTGAAATCAATAGCATCAGCGCCAGCAAAAATAATTCTGCTTGGGGAACATTTCGTTGTTTATGGATCCAAGGCAATGCTTGCTGCAATAGACAAAAGGGTAACAGTTACAACAACTTTTACAGAGAAATCAACCATAAAGGTAAATTCAGAACTGGGAACGCTTGAAGTGCCCACCTATGTTTCATATCAAGAAGTCAAAAGTGAGTTTAGACCGTTTGTTTATCTAGCAAAAAAAATGATTAATTCTACAGAATGGGAAAATGCAAAACCTGCTAAGGGATTAGAAATTGAAATAAATTCTGACATTCCTGTTGGTGTCGGACTTGGATCATCATCCGCGTGTTGTGTTGCTACAGCCGCTTCAATCTATGGACTGTTTAAGAAACTATCATCTGAAGAGATCGTAGAGATATCAATAGAGGCTGAAAAAACGATCTTTCCTGATACGTCAGGTGCGGATTGCACTGTTTGCACTTACGGTGGAATGATTGTATATGATAAAATTAATGGAATTGAAAAAATTGATAGTACAAAATATAAAATTAAAGACTTTGAAACCGTTACTGATCTTAATTTTATTATAGCAAATTCTATGATTCCACATTCTACGAAGAGGAGTGTTGAGAGGGTCAAAAAATTCAAAGAAAATGACGAAGATGAATTTGCAAGGGAAGTTGGATATGCAACAAACCTAATCAATAATGTACTTTACGCCTTAAAAAATAATGATGATGATGACAAGCTGGAAATGCGTAACTGCAGTGGGTTTCGGGACGAGCTTATGTTTAACATGTCAGATAACCGGATGTTACTTGAAGGCATAGGAGTTTCAAACAAGACAGTAAATAGTATGATAACGTCCTTAGTGAGAGGAACTGACGATGGTGGTGCTGCACTGGTCAGTACAAAAATTACTGGAGCTGGAGACGGTGGCTGCATTATTGCACTTGCAAGTGATGTAGAGAGAGATTTAACCAGAGCACGTGCAGTTTTACCAAAGGATAAGGAATGTTTTTCAGCAAAAATTGATACAAAAGGAGTAGTGTGGGGTATGATAGAAGAATGATTCTAATAAAATTGGGTGGCTCAATTGTCACAAATAAGAGAAAACCAGAATCAGCAAGGAGAAAAACAATCGACAGTATTCTAAAACAGATCAAGAAGATTAATGAGCCAATGATTTTGGTTCATGGCGGTGGCTCTTACGGTCATTACTGGTCTGTGAAATATGGCATGCATACAAAACCCGCAAGATACAGCCTGAAAGGACTCTCAGTAGTAAAAAACTCCATGATAGAACTGGACAAAATTATCTTGGACAACGCAGCAAAAAACAGACTAAACACATACTCGATGCCACCTACTGATTTCATGAATGGAAATAAACCAATTAGAAATAAGATTCAGAGAATGGGTGAAATTGCAAAGTCAGGACTTATTCCAGTCACATATGGTGATGCATTGTGGTATGGTCAGAAAAAATCTTACATTTTGTCTGGAGATGTGATAATGACTACAATTGGAAAAATATTGAAGCCAAGACTTTCAATTTTTGTTCTAGATGTAGATGGGGTGTATTCTAATACAAAGTCAAAAAAATTGATTTATGATTTCAAAAAGGAAAAGCCGACAATCAGTAAAAACAAGATGGATGTAACTGGTGGAATGACTCGAAAAATCACAGAGGCTACAAAAATGTCAAAGTCTGGTCTGAAAGTGTTTTTCGTAAACGGTAACAAACCACAAAGAATCGTTGATGCAGTCTCTGGCAAAAAATTTGAAGGTACGCTATTCAGGTGATAAAATGGAAGAATATGTTATTCTTGTAGATGAAAATGATAATCCTATTGGAAAAGAAGAGAAAGTAAAATGTCATTTGCCGAACGGAAAGCTTCACAGGGCGTTTACTGCGTTGATATTCAATGATGATGGAAAATTGCTGTTAACGAAAAGGGGTGACGGCAAAATGCTATGGCCAAATGATTGGGATGGAACTGTTGCAAGCCATCCAAGAGAATCTGAAACCTATGTGTCATCTGCAGAACGAAGGATGCCAGAAGAGATAGGAATAGACTGCAAGATGAATTACATTAACAAATTCGAATATCACGTTCCATACAAGGATATTGGTTCTGAAAATGAAATTTGTGGTACGCTGATTGGGACAATAGGTAGTTTTGACGAATCGTCTTTGATTAAAGATGAAATTTCTGAGATCAAATGGATTAACCCAGATGAACTGAAAAATGAACTTGAACAGAACAAGGATGCATATTGCCCATGGATGGTAATCGCACTTTACTTTCTTGCGGATTCTGACCCTAATACGCTGGAAAAATTCAATTCTTTAATTACAAAATGGGCTTCAGATGATTTGAAACCTGTATATGAAAATGCAATTAAGTATTACATACCTGACAACAATTGGAGATTAGTGCCTTGAAAGCTTCAAATTCTATTAAGAAAAATGCAGGTTTTGTAAACAAGTTCTTAAAAAAAGAGCTCAAAGGCAACCCGAAACAACTGTACGATGCAGCCTCACATCTAATACTTCACGGTGGTAAGCGCCTAAGACCATTTTTGGTTTTAAAGAGTTGCCAAATGCTTGGTGGAAAGCAATCTGATGCAATCGCAGCAGCTAGTGCAGTTGAGATGATTCACAATTTTACGCTGGTACACGATGACATTATGGACAATGATGAGATGAGACATGGGGTTCCAACTACACATAAAAAATTCGATATACCACTAGCAATTCTGGCAGGCGATGTTTTGTATTCAAAGGCATATCATACGATTTCATCCAAATCAAAACTATCTACCAATTATACAACACAACTAATATCAAAATTATCCAATACATGCATTGAGATTTGTGAGGGACAAGTTGATGACATTAAATTTGCTGAAAACAAGAGGATTCCAACTGGGAAAGAGTACATCAAAATGATTGAAAAGAAAACAGCAGTACTCTTTGAGGTTTCATGTGCTATGGGTGCAATTTGCGCAAAAAGAAAGGAAAAGGATGTGAAAAACCTCTCATCGTTTGGAAGGAGTTTGGGAATAGTATTCCAAATTACGGATGATCTTATTGGAATTATTGGTGACAGCAAGATTACGAAAAAACCTGTAGGAAATGATATACGCGAAGGCAAAAAGTCACTTCCAATTATTCTTGCAATAAAGAAAGCAAAAGGTAAGGACAAGAAAATAATAATGCGCGTTTTTGGAAACTCTAAAGCTTCAAAGCAACAGATCAAGTTAGCAGTCAATGTAATTCGTTCATTGGGAGTAGAAGACGAAGTGAGAAGCATGACATTGAAATATGCACAACAAGCTGAAAAGTCACTCAAAGCATATACTGGTTCTGCAAAAAATGAAATAATTTCATTATTGGA
>CACHDH010000042.1 GCA_902578515.1 uncultured marine group I thaumarchaeote
AATCATGTGGTTCTTAACTGCGGTTTGCTATGCAGCACAAAAAAGCGCAGACTATATGCATGGAACTCATCCAGTGAGCACGACCAATAAAAAAAGCAAAAAAGGCAAAAAAGTAATTTATACATCTGATGGGCAAATAGCAGGATAAAGATTACTTACAATGCTCGCAACCATGTAAGTCATGTTTCTCTTTACAACCAGGGCAACTAACTGCGCCACCTAGGTGACATTCACAAACACATTGAGATTCATCCATGGTGTTATCTTCGTATTATTCCTAATAGGTTTTCAACTTTATAGAAGCATATTTTTGATCAAAAAACGGGCTTGGAGGGCTTCGATCCCTCGACCTGTAACTTAGGAGGCTACCACGCTATCCATACTGCGCCACAAGCCCAGCGAAAAAAACACATGTAACAATTTAAGCGTATCAAGATTCGTTAATTTTTTGTTAAACGTTAATAATCCAGCAACAATGCTTGGCTGACATGGGCCGATGGTCTAGTTGGTTAGGATACTGCCTCGACACGGCAGTGGTCGAGAGTTCGAATCTCTCTCGGCCCATTTATTTTACTAAATTTAATTAAAAACTAAATTGAACTCTCAAATTGCATGTCAATTACTTGCCAAGCAGTTTCAACAGTGTATTGCCCAACAACCCTGTAATCAAGATTTTCTCCTACAGCTATCGCATTATAAACATCCTCTATTTCGTCAGTTAGATTGATTGTCATTTCAGATTGTATAGGCACCTGTAATCCAGAAGTTAGTAGTGCTCTTCCTGTTAATGGTATATCCGAAATAGAGTATGAAGAACTACCCAACGACTTTCCATCAGCAAAAAGCTCCCAAGAAATTTCTGGAACTGTAACTGTCCTGTCACCGTGATTTGTTATTCCAAAAACAAGGTTCAAAGTCATACGATTATCAATACTGTCAATTTCTTTAACATTGACAGAAAGCAATTCAAGTTCTGACTGTTCTAATTCTGGAATGTCAAAAGTAGAAAAATATACTATTCCACCCATGAATGCAAACATAGCTCCAATTGCAGCATATACAATCATTTTTGATGGTTTTATGAACAAGTTATTTTCTTCATTTCTCATACAACTAAAAAACGTTGTTAGAATTCATATAGCTAATATTTGAATAAAAACAGTAATTTTCATGGCAATTGAACAAGTTATCGTTACTTGGGCACATTTAGTTAGTGCATCGATTTGGGTAGGTGGCGGAATATTTCTTGGTGTTGTTCTTGCACCACTTTTGAAAAAAATGTCGTTTTCCACTGAAGAAAGATTAGAGTTGATGATCAAGACGGGAAGACGATTTAACAAGATCGCTTTGCCTTCACTTGTAATTTTGATTGTCACAGGAATCTATAATTCTCATTTGGTATTACAATCCCCTGAAATATTATTCTCGAGTAGCTATGGTGCATTTCTATTAACAAAGATCACTCTTGTTATTGCTTTGATTGTAACTTTTGCCGTTCACATTCGTGTGTTTAGCGGGGATATGGAGAAAAAAATTACGAACAGAGAGATTGAAGATAGTGAATTGAAAAAACTTAACCGAAAAGGCATGATTCTAGGAGAAACTACAGTTGTACTATCTGTAGCCATATTGTTTTTCGCTGCCTTGCTTGATGCTGGAATTTAAACAGATTTTTTAAAGATAATTCGAGATGAATGTTATGGATGGGCTTTTAATTGGACGATTTCAGCCATTTCATTTGGGGCATCTTGACGCCGTTTTATTTGGATTGGCGAGAGCAGAAAATTTGTTCATATGCATTGGCAGTTCAAACAAATCAAATGAAAACAGAAACCCATTTTCTGCTAAAGAAAGAAGAGAAATGATTACTTCATCAATAGATCCAGCTATGTCTGATCGAATCAAAATTTTTGGCATACCTGATGTTGGGGATCATGAAAAGTGGACTTTTGAAATTGATAAAACTGTGCCAAAATATGATGTTGTTTTTACAAATGACGAGTTTACAAAAACTTTGTTTGAGAAACGTGGAATGAATGTAATTCCAGTCGTACTGAAAGATCGCGAAAAATTTTCAGGAACAAATGTACGTCAGCTAATAGCAAGCGGTAAAAACTGGCAGGATTTGGTTCCACATGGCACAAAAAAAGTGCTGGATATGATTGACGCAAAAAATCGCTTAAAAAATCTGTAATTATAAATAAAGCCAGTCTCACATTTGATCGGTAAGCTATTTGGAATATCTAGTAATGTTGCCGGGACCAACAAATGTTCCCGAAAGAATATTGCGTGCAATGTATGTACCAATGATCAATCATAGAAGCGATGATTTTGTAGAATTATACGAAGACTGTGTTGAAAAGACAAAAAAAGTATTCATGACAGAGGGGGAGGCAGTATGTCTATCTGCATCTGGAACTGGTGCAGTCGAAGCTAGCGTTGTTAATCTGGTAAAAAAAGGAGACAAGGTAATCATTCCGGTCAATGGTGAATTTAGCAGCAGACTCTCACAAATGTTAGAGTGGGCAGGAGCCAATATTATCAAACTTGAAACACCACCAGGCGAAAATTCCAGTTTTGAATCTGTAAAGGAGGCATTTGATAATAACAAGGATGTCAAGGCATTCTATTGCGTATGGAATGAAACATCTACGGGAACTATGATAAACTATCTAGACAAGGTGAAAGACCTCACCTCAAGAAATGATTCCTACTATGTTGTGGATGGAGTTTCTATAGTTGGTGGTGAGGAACTAAAGGTAGACAAGTGGGGTGTTGATATTGCAATGACTGGTGCACAAAAAGCGTTTGCAGCTCCACCAGGAATTTCTCCAATTGTTGTCAACAAGAGAACCAAAAAGTACATGATTGAAAACCCACCAAATACAATGTATTTCAACTTACCACGTTATTTCAAATATTACGAAGAAGCAAAACATACGCCATTTACTCCAGCACTCCCACTACTTTATGCCTACAGAGAAGCAATGAACATGATTTTAGAAGAAGGCTTGGATAATAGAATTCAAAGACACCGAATATGTTCAGACGCTTTGTATTCAGGTCTAAGTGCAATAGGTCTTACACCATTTGCAAAAGAAGACTCCCGCTCCACTGTAGTTATAGCATTAAATTATCTTGAAGGTCTTGAGGACAAGACATTTCGAAATACTCTGGCACAAAAATTCCGTGTACTAGTGGCAGGTGGATTTGGAAACTTGAAAGGAAAAGTTTTTCGAGTTGGCTGTATGGGTGAAGTTAATCGTTATCATGTAATGAGAACCGTTTCTTCCATTGCATCCACATTAGATTTGATGGGCTACAAAGTAGATGCAAAAGCTGGTCTCAATATTGCAGAAGAAAAATTAAAAGTTCTTTAACCCACGTTAACTTATATAAGGAAATTCAAAAACGCAGTATACAATGGCTTTTGGTAAGGGTTCATTAATTTTGGTTGATTATACTTCCAAAGTAAAAGATACTGGCGAAGTGTTTGAAACAACTATAGAGGAAGAAGCAAAAAAGCACACACTTCATGAGCCTAATGTGAAGTATCAACCAAAACTTGTTTCAATCGGAGAATCATGGGTAGTCAAAGGATTAGATGAAGCCCTAGCAAAAACTTCTGTAGGTGATAAAAAAACTGTAGAAATTTCACCTGATAAGGGATTTGGTGAAAGAGACACAGGAAAAGTTAGAATGATTCCCTTAAGAAAGCTCGGTGAAGATGCAGAAAAAGTTTCAATAGGAGATACAGTGGAAGTCGATAATAAGAAAGGCGTTATCAGATTTATTGGCTCTGGTCGAGTTCAGATAGATTATAACCATAGATTTGCAGGCAAAATAATTCTTTATGATATTAATGTCTTGAAAGAATTAAAGACAGATGATGAAAAGACATCTGGAATTTTAAAAAGATATCTTCCAGTAGAAGATGATAAAATTTCATTCAAAAAAACTGGAAAGATACTAGAAATTACTATACCAGAAGAAATGTTTCGCGCTGATGGATTACATGCGATCAAGCACTTTATTCAAACCGACGTCTTCAAGTTTATTCCTACTTTAGAGCAGGTAAACTTTATTGAATCACATGTAAACAAAACAACAAAATCTACGGAAAAAACTACTAAGACAAAAACTAAAACAAAAAAAGCTAAAGCACCTTAGTGCTTTTAGCAAGAGAAAGAGCCTTTTCTTCAGTCATATCAACCTCACTTAGTATCGTGTATCTTTCTGGTCTTAATGATTGTGCAATGGTTAACGCTTTTGCTAGAACTTGAGGTTTTAATCCTATCTGTTTTGCAGTTGTAGGCGCACCAACATTCTTCAGGGCTTTTACAATTTGTTTCCAATTCTGTCCTTGTAATTTTGAGATCAATATAGTACCAATTCCACACTTTTCTCCATGAAGACCCGTTCCTGGTTCTAATTTATCAACAGCATGCGAAAACAAGTGTTCTGCGCCAGAACATGGCCTACTACTACCCGCTATGCATGATGCAACTCCGGCACTGATTAGTGCCTCCACAATCTCTCTAACATGTAGACCTTTTTTTGAGAAACGAGCAGAATTTTTTATTAAAAATTGTGCACTCATTGATGCTAACTCAGCCGAATATCTACCATAGTACTCGCCAGTCTTATCTCTACCCAACTGCCAGTCCCGTACAGCGGTAATTTTTGCTATTAGGTCTCCACAACCACTTGCAAGTAATTTCTTAGGTGCTTTTTTCATAATATCTACATCCACAAAAACACCTAGTGGGGCAGTGGCAACTAGTGAATGTGGT
>CACHDH010000043.1 GCA_902578515.1 uncultured marine group I thaumarchaeote
CTTCATAGAAAAACATGGTATTTTTGGATTGATGGATAGGCTAGCAAATGGACTGGTGAATTTGTTTAGTATTCTAATTAGAATATTATATCCGTATATGTTAATTTTAATACCATTTGGAATTTTGTTTGCTTTAAGACCTGTAGAACAAAAACTGAAGAATATTCAAGCAAATTGGATCATGATCATTACTATCATCTCCATCATAATGATACCATTCGCAATAATGGAGGAACGAAGATGGTTATTCCCAATATTTCCATTTTTAATTATTTTGGCAACCATTCCTATTCAAAGAGTAGCACATTATGGCCTTAACACATTTGGTGTTAATGATAGACAAAAAATCAGTATTTGTGGTAATAGTTGTTGGTGTCATCTTCATTCTTTCCATCACATTCACGATGGGAGTAGGCGAATTCGGTTACGGCTCACCAAATTCAACTCTTGAACATGAAAAAATTACATTTACTGAATATCTAGTTGATAATTTTGATGGTCGAATACTCAGAGACCAGACAGTGGATGACTATATTGCATATGTTAATCTTACATCTAACGATAATGACTTCAAATCATTCAAATCTCCAAGAGGAAAAGATCCATATCCTGATCTATATGAACCAGGAAAAGTTGTTCGAATTAGCATATATGGAAAAACCATAGAAGAATTGATTACTAATGGAGAATCTAGAGATCTAAAATTCATAGGAGTTCTAGAAAAAGGCAGTTACTTTTTCCCATTCCTAAACCATCTATATGATAATGAAGAAAATTATCCTTATATGAAAAAGATTTTTGATTCCGATGAAATGGGTTACAAGGAATTTAAAATAAAAGTTTTTGAAATTGATTACAAAAAATTTCATCAACTCAATGATTAAAAATTAACTAAATTATTCCATGAGTTCAAATTTTTCATAGTCTATCTGAAAAATTTTAAGATGATATTGATAACCATGTTCTGATGAATCATATATTTTAGTCAAATATGGAATTGCTTCATTTTCAAAAACATCCTTAATAAATTCTGGTCTATTTGGATTTTCATCTGCTATAATATGTGTTAAAATAATATTTTTACCATACTTATCATTGCGTGAATCAGTTGGACCAATTTTAATAAATTCACTCAGTGAGGCATAATCATATTGTCTACATCCTGATTCTAATTGTTTTTCTTTTGTACATCTATCAGAATCATAAGTCTTAATTGTTTTTACATTCCGTTCCGTTTCAGAATGTAATATTGGAAAAGTTCCTACATTCCAAAATATATCATCCTTACCGTAAGCATACTTTACTTCAGGCAAATATTCATTGATGACAGATGTTCTTTTATGAACTTCTAATCCTATCTGATAAGCTTCTTGTTCATGTTCCCAATCAATTTTGTTATATTCCAGGAAAATTACTGATAGCGATAAAACTACAAATCCTGCAATTATTAAAATTATTTTTTTTTGTTCTAATTTTCCAATAATTTCTTTTACAGTGTAAATTGAAAAAAGTGAAAAAATAGGGAATAAAGTAAGAAAATAACGTGGTTCTGACATCTCTCGTATAGATGCATAAATGATAGGTAATGAAAGAAAAATCAAAAATGATAAAATCACATATTTATCAAAACTCCTACGCCTGAAGAATCCATAAATCCCTAATGGTAAAAAAATAAAAAATATTGGAAAAACAGCTAAAGCAGTAACTTTTACGAAAGAAAATACAGCTATATCTGGATGCAGCATCTTAGTTCCACTTGAATAAACTTCTACAGCGGAAATAGAATGACTAAAAATTCCATCGTATCCTATAGTATCCATTCTTACAAGAAGCATTGGCATTAAAACCAGTAGAAAAATAGATATGCAAAGTAAAAATTTAGGAATGATTACTTTATTTCTTCTATTTTCAAAAATAAATAAGAATGATAATGGTAAAATAAGTACAATTCCTTCATAACGAACAAGACACGCTAAAGCTAAAAATGCAAATGACAGATATTTCAATTTTAAGTTATTTTGCAAAAAAAGAACAAGGCATGATAATACTAGTAAAATAAACAGTGGTTCAGTTATTCCTAGAAGCGAATTTTCTATAATTCGAGGCTGAAATACAAAAAATATAGTCCCAAGAATAGATAATCCACTACCACAAAATTTCCTGCACAGAATAAAAACTGGAATAATCGTAATTATCGAAATTATTACAGTGACATATCGTTGAAGATCCATGTAGTGTAAAAAATTATCTGAATTGAAAAAATAGAAAAAAACTGAAAGAAACGTATGCCATCCATTATTTGTCACCTTGACATTGAAGATGTCTGTTGGAAAAGTGCCAGAGATGCTTAAATCATTAGCATACCAAAAAGCTGTATATCCATCAAGAGTGATCGGTATTCCTTCCGGAAAATAAAAAAATCGAATAAAAAAACTAGCTAAGCCAATTAGTGCAAGACATGCTAAACTATATCTAGAAAAAATTGGAGACTTTACTTCAATTAAATTTTCCATAGTGCATTATTTTGTTTTTCCTTCTCTTACAACACTAACTAGTGAATATAGTAAAATGGCAGTTATTATTAGTATCACACCAATTAATAACGTTCCCGCAGCAACTAATGTAAGATTTGTATTTAGTTTACCTACTTCTGCATAATATTGAATAGAGAAAAAAGTAAAGGTTAATCCAATTACAAAAAATATGAATGATGGAATACCATAAAACCTCAATGGTCTTTCTATCGAGATATACTTCAGAGTGCTCAACAGAACATCTGTTCCATGTGAGACTGGATTCTGTGTAGATGTATCACCTTCATATTGTATTTCAGTTGGAACTTCCGCAATTTTTAACCCAAGATTACTAGATTTGATAAGAATTTCAGTTGATATTCCCATTCCAGAGTCTGATGGAGTTAATGATTGTAGTACTTTGTTATTGTAGGCCCTAAAACCACTTTGTGCATCAGTAACTTTCTCTGACAGAGATGAATTTGTTACTCTTGTTATTACCTTAACTCCAAATTTCCTATAACCTGGTGTGTTGTTATCCTCTTTCAAAAATCTAGAACCTATTGAAATATCTGCTTGTCCATCAACAATAGGTTTTACTATTTTATTAATATCCTCAATTCTGTGTTGTCCATCTGCATCAATTGTTACAAGTAGATCAGCATTAATTTCTCTAGCTTTCAAAAAAATACTTCTGATTGCCATTCCATATCCTGAATTTTTTGTATGTTTGATAACTATTACACCTAATGATTCTGCTATCGCAGCTGTGGAATCAGTTGAACCATCATCACATACAATAATCTGATCAGCAGTTTTTTTCAATGCTATAATTATTTTTGCTATATTTTTTTCCTCATTATAGGCTGGAACACCTACAGTTATTTTCATACAATTTACCTCCTAATTTGCCGTAATAACATTGACGTATAAAATCTACTAACAAATGCTTTGCTCAAATCTTGCATTTTTTAATATTGTTAATAACTAAATCCTGTTGTTTTTTGGAAATTGTAGGGTAAATAGGTAATGATAAAATTTCTGAATATGCATCGACCGAATTTGACAATTTATCAATTACTTTGGACACTTTTTTTAAAATTGTAAATCGATGAAGTGGTTTATAATGTACAGAAGTGCGTATTCCCGCTTTCAGTAATCTTTGAAAAAGTACATCTCTTGTAATACCATATTTGCTAGTAATTCTGATTACATATAGATGGTGAACGTGCTCCATACTCATTGATTTGTTTGGAACAATAATACCTTCAATGTTCCTAAGGTTTTTACTGTAATAATCAGATGCTTTTTGCCTCAGCAGATTCATTTTTTTTATTCGTTTTATTTGACTTATACCTAATGATGCACGAATTTCATCTAATCTATAGTTGTAACCATAATTTTTTACATCATAATCCCATGGCTTTCCACTTGAGAATCTTGATGCTAGTGTTTTTGTTATTCCATGATTTCGTGCAGAACGAATGGATTCAGCTAGATTTTTAGAATTTGTTATGACCATCCCTCCCTCTATTGTTGTAAAGTTCTTGGTAGGATAGAAACTAAAGCATCCTGCTTGCCCAAATGTTCCTACATGTTTACTATTGACTTTAGCTCCAATCGCGTGTGCACAATCCTCTATAACTAAAATTTTATTTTTTCTAGCAATTGAGATTATTTCATTCATTTTACATGATTTTCCAGCAAAATGTACTGGAATGATAGCCTTTGTTTTAGTGGTAATTGATTTTTTGATCGATGATGGTGAAATATTTAGATCCTTATCGACATCAGCTAGTACAGGAGTTGCACCAGTTAATAATACTGAACTTGCTGTTGCAACAAATGTAAGATCTGGAATAATAACTTCAGAACCTTTTCCTATACCCATTGCTTTAAGTGATAGATGTAATGCTGCAGTTCCATTAGATACTCCTACGGCAAATTTTGCTCCAGTAAGTTTGGCAAAAAGTAATTCAAATTTTCTTAGTTTTGGTCCATCTGTGAGTAATCTAGAGTTTAATGCATTTAGCATAACATCTTTATCGTTTTCTGTGATTTCTGGAATGATAAATGGAACCTTTATTGAAGCATCATTAAATGCATCCACTATTTTCTTTTTCATTTAAATTCATCAAGTTGTCTTAGAGATCCAATTTTTTAATTTCTT
>CACHDH010000044.1 GCA_902578515.1 uncultured marine group I thaumarchaeote
AGAAATTCGCACGGTTTGAGGCAAAGCAGATTCTTCCAACCCAGTTAGATCGCAAAAAGTTTCTCTATGCAGTAATGAATGACAAGCGTGTCAAAGGATTATTAAAAGAAGGAAAATACAAAACTGCACAGGGACGAGTAAAAAAATGCTGAGGGAACTGAAATGAAACAAAATATCATAAACGCTCGGGTAACTTTTAAGAAATCACCCATCCATGTTTTGGAGAAATTTGCCTTCAAAGACATGCCTGATGCATGCTTAACTTTCAAGAAAAATTCCAACGTTTCAGAATGTGTAATAATTCAGACATGTAACAGGATTGAACTCTTTGCCACATCAGATGGACATGATATTGATGAAATCAAAAACATATGGGCATCGCTTACTGGGTTGGAGGACAATGCATTTAGAGACACACTCGAGGTATGTGAGAACAAGGATGCCTATGAGCATCTGCTAAAGCTCACCTCAGGCTTGGAGTCATTGGTTGTCGGAGAAGAACAAATCCTTGGACAGATCAAAGAATCAATCTCTACCGCAAGAAAATTCAATGCGTCAGGCAAAAGGCTGAACAAACTGTTTGAAAGGTCTATCAGAATTGGAACACGCATCAGAAACTCTACTGGAATAGGTAGGGGTGGAATATCACTTGGCTCGATGGCTGTTAAACTTGCGGAGGAAAACATTGATGATATTAAATCAAAAAATGTGTTGCTCATTGGGACAGGCGAAGCTGCAACGATGGTTGCCAAGTCTCTGAAGAAAAGGGGATATACATTCAATGTTACCAGCCGAACTCTAGAACGTTCTGTTGGATTCTCTCAAACACTTGGTGGTAAACCAATAAAGTTTGAGGATGTATTAACTGGATTTAGTGATTATGAAATTATCTTTGTTGCCACCACAGCACCATACTTCCTTGTGACATTTGACAAAATGAGGGATGCTATGAAAAATAAATCTGGAACAATGATACTGGACTTGTCAAACCCAAGAACAGTAGATGAAAAAGTTGCTACTATTCCTGGAATCAAGCTGATGAACATTGATCAGATTGCAGAGATGGTTGACAAGAATATGAAAAAGAGGAAAGACAAAGTTTCCACAGTGCAAAATATAATTAGTGAAGAAGTTCCAGTCATTGAAGCGACGATGAAACGACTAGATGCAGAACCACTGGTTAAGGATGTCTTTACCAATGCGGATTCTCTGAGAATAAAGGAACTGCAAAAGGCACTACAAATGTTAGGGGAAACTGACGAGGAAAGAATCAAAATCATTGATGACTTGACAAAAGCTGTTGTGGAAAGCATTGTCTCTACTCCTATGAACAATCTACGAAAAGCCTCCGAACAGGGAAATCCTGACTTGCTTGATATTGCAACCAAGTTATTCGTCTATAAGAAAAAGGAATAACCAAACTGTAACCTAAGATTATATTGAATGTTGTTTGATTTTTGACATGACTACATTTCCCTCAAAAAGATTGAGACGACTGAGAGTTAGTGAAAATATAAGAAACCTAGTACAAGAAGTTAGGTTATCTACAAATGATCTAGTCTGTCCAATTTTTGTTGAAGAGGGATTGAAAGAAAAGAAATCTGTTGATTCAATGCCTGACATTATGAGACTTCCTTTATCAGAAGTTTCAAATGAAGTGCAAAACATTTCTGATTTAAAAATTCCAGCGGTGATGGTATTTGGCATTCCTTCACAAAAAGATGAGCAAGGAACATCTGCGTTTGCAGATAACGGAATTGTACAACAAGCAATTTCTGAAATAAAAAATAATTTTGGTGATAAAATCTCTATAATGGCTGACGTTTGCCTATGTCAGTATACTAGTTCTGGTCATTGTGGTATAATCAATGACAAAAAGATAGACAATGATCTCAGTATAGAAACCTTAACAAAGATTGCTGTTAGCCAAGCAAAGGTTGGTGTGGATGTGGTATCTCCGTCAGCAATGATGGATGGCCAGGTCTCTGCCATAAGAAATGGGTTGGATGATGCAGATTTCAAAGATGTGATCATCATGTCGCATTCTGCAAAACACAGCTCGTCATTTTATTCGCCATTCAGGGATGCCGCGGAATGTGCACCACAATTTGGTGACAGAAAAACATACCAAGTTCCGTTTACAAATCCCCGCGAAGCTATGAGAGAAGTTGAAGCTGACGTTGAAGAGGGTGTAGACATAGTGATGATAAAGCCTGCACTAGCATATCTTGATTTGATTGCGGAAGCCAAGAAAAAATTCAATATTCCAGTTTCAGCATACAGCGTCTCTGGTGAATATGCTATGGTAAAGGCTGCAGCTAATCAAGGTTGGATCAAGGAGGACCAAATAACAAATGAAATTTTATCTTCCATAAAGCGGGCTGGAGCTGATTTCATCGTTACATATCTCGCCAAGTCTGGTGCAAAAATAATCAGCGATAATTCATGAGAGACGACCAGCGCTTTGAAATACAATCTGCATTTGACTTACTGCCACATGTAGTTGGTTGTAGTTGGGCTACCATCTGGTTTCGTCTAAATAAAATTAAAAAACCGACAAGGGAGGAATTTAGGGAAAAGGTAACCGAATATTTCAAACTGCTAGATCCTCTGGTAAATGTATATGAGCAGAATGAAAACTTTGAAGAGATTATTAGTTATTTAAAAAAACGAAATGCCATAGAACTGGAAAAGATAAACGCTGGAAAAAATCCAGAGGTTGAAAAGCGATATGACAGGTACATCGACTATGGATAAATTTTCAAATCCTCCATAGTCTAGGTCTTACAAACTTTAACTTTCTTTCAATCAGAAGTACCTTCCAATTAATACACGTGAAAAATACTACAGAGCCTATACCAACAATATCTGCCACGATTATGCCAATTATTCTATCTTCGAACAACTGCAAGAATGGAGTGAGCACTGCTTCGCTAATTGTAATCATTATGTAATATGATACAAGCCTACCAAACCAAAATCCAATATAGAGTCCTATGCTTTTTGCCCTCATCATCCCATATGCAACGAAGAGCATATTGCTGGGTAGTGGGGTTGCTGCAAAGAGGAATGATGTTAATGTGTATCCAAATTTTTTCTTGTTTAGGAAATTGCCTATGGCGTCAAGGTTTGATTCTTGTTCCTTGCCCACAAATCTTCGGAAAAATCCACTTATCCGCTTTAGAAAGAGTCGACCTATTGTAGCGCCAGTTGCTCCAACCAGTGCCAATACAACTGGATCCAATGATGAATCTAATGCATAAAATGATGAAAGAATAATCCATGTTGGAGGCATTAAGATTGGTGCTGCATTTACTGCAATCAGTAAGAGGAATATTCCAATGTAGGAATATTCGATAACTGTCTCAATGATATCAGCCATAGATTATAGAAATACTAGATCTCTAAAACTCTTGAGAAAAGATCGTGTGCATAGTATTTTGAAATAAAATGCAGGAGGTGGGATTTGAACCCACGAACCCCTAAAGGAAAGGATGGCCCATTGCCAAAATCTTGAGTCCTTCTCGGTTGGCCGGGCTTCGATACCCCTGCACCATAGATTGCTTTAGAACATTTAAAAAAAGTTATTAATTGAAGAAATAGAGATTTTTGTATGACTACGTGCGAAGAAGCAAAACAAATGAGAAGCGGAATCAATGTTCAAGGAAAAATTGAAGATAAAGGTGAAGTCAGAACTGTGAATACAAAATTTGGTGAGACTAAAGTTTGTGACGCATATTTGGCAGATGATTCTGGTAGAATCAAACTTACACTTTGGGCTGAGGATACAGAAAAAGTGAAAAATGGTGATACGGTTTCTCTTGAAGGTGGATATACAACCACTTTTAGAAATGAGATTCAATTGAACAAAGGTAGAAAGGACGGAAAACTGGAAGTAATTTCCGGTTAATACT
>CACHDH010000045.1 GCA_902578515.1 uncultured marine group I thaumarchaeote
ACGTCATTCATAGTAAATAGAAATGGAAAAATTATTGGTAAGTATAGGAAGACTCATCTTTATGATGCACTTGGATTCAAGGAATCATCTAAAATGGTAGCTGGAAAAACAATTCCTCTGCCAACAAAAACATCAGTAGGCAAATTGGGAATGATAATCTGTTACGATCTTAGATTTCCAGAATTATCTAGAGCACTTGCTTCATCAGGAAGTGAAATACTA
The DNA here is from genome assembly GCA_902578515.1 of uncultured marine group I thaumarchaeote. Lineage (GTDB taxonomy): Archaea > Thermoproteota > Nitrososphaeria > Nitrososphaerales > Nitrosopumilaceae > Nitrosopelagicus. The sequence goes on from CACHDH010000045.1 coordinate 223, forward strand.
ATTGCTCCATCTGCATGGGTTAACGGTCCAATGAAGGAAGAACATTGGCTCACATTAAACAAATCACGCGCAATTGAAAATGGATGTTATGTAATTGCACCAGATCATCTTGGTCATATTTACTCAGGAAGGAGTTTGGCAGTTGATCCCTATGGTAGAATACTGCTTGATATGAAAAAACGACAAGGAATTGGTTACGTCAACATATCTATTTCAATTATTAAAAATATTAGAAAAAAACTACCATTATTAAAAAATCGCAGGACTGACTTGTATTCTAGTTTTAGACTTTAGTTTTTCTTGATTTACATTTAAAATTTGAACATTGCTTTGACCACTTTTGGTTTCTGTTATATCTGAATACTACAATAGGCCATTTACAAAACTCACATTTTGTTTTTGTTGCACGTAATCTAGCTTTTTGTAATAAAGGCGATGAAGCCTTACATCCATTATTATAATTGGAACATCCAATAAACCGCTTTTTAGTAATTGGCGATCTTATGATCATTAATTGTCCGATCTTACACTGTGGACATTCAACTATACCATCTTTTGGTGAATTCGTACCTAAAATTATGTATTTTCTCTTTTTGGCAGAATAAGAAAGGTAACCATTTGAATCAAAGTATTGTGTTAATTCATTTTTTAAATCATTAATTTTTTTCTTTGTTGGTCTTACCATATTTTGTGATCTTGGTCTTTGTATAATTTGGGAAAGATTATTTTTTTTTTGCATAGTATTAGGTAAAGCTTTATCCTTATCAAAACATATGAAGAATTTTTATAAGGAGTTTGTCAGAATTTTTTATGGAGAAAGTTTGTGTTTTAGGTGCTGGTAGCACTAAATATGGTAAATTAGATGACAGCATTTCTGATATCACTCTTCAAGCATCAGTTGGTGCAATTGAGAGTGCAGGAATAGAATCGAAAGATATCAAAGCTGGTTACATCTCAAACGTTTTTGGTGTAGCAGATAAACAAGTACACCTGGGACCTGTTGTAATGAGTAACCTTGGAATTTCAGATAGACCCTCGCTTTCAATCGAATCAGCATGTGGAAGCGGTTCGGTATCATTTAGGGAAGCGTATGCAAATGTTGCAGCAGGGTTTTATGATGTTGCACTGGTAACTGGAGTTGAAAAGGTAACACATACTGGTACAGAATGGACAACAACTTATTTTTCATATTGCTCAGATTTTTTTTATGAAGGTCAGGCTGGTGCTTCCTTTCCAGGATTATTTGCATCAATGGCTCGAGCTTACATAAACGAGTTTAATGCAACAGAAGAAGATTTTGCACAGGTGGCTGTTAAGAATCATGATAATGGATTACTAAATCCAAAGGCACATCTTAGAAAAAAGATCACTGTTGATGATGTGATGAGTTCCGCAGTGGTTGCAAGTCCGCTAAAACTTTATGATTGTTGTCCATTCTCTGATGGAGCTAGTGCAGTGATACTGTGTAATGAAAAATTTGCTAAAGAACATGGTGGCGACTATATTGAAGTTCTTGGTTCAGGGAGAGGTGGATCGCCTGCAGCACTGCAAGGGAGAGAACATCTCACCACAATACCTAGTACAAAAATAGCAGCTGAAGCTGCATTCAAAATGGCTGGAATTACTCCAAAGGATGTTGATTTTGCAGAAGTTCATGATTGCTTTACTATAGCTGAAGTTGTTGATAGTGAGGATATTGGTTTCTTTGAAAAGGGGAAAGGTGTAGAAGCTGTTAGAGAAGGTAAAACCAAACTTAATGGTGAAATTTCAATTAACCCTTCTGGCGGTCTTAAATCAAAGGGACATCCAATTGGCGCAACTGGTGTAGGCCAGGTAGCCGAAGTTTTTGATCAGTTAACTGGAAAAGCAGGAGAGCGAACTGTCAAGAATGCAAAAATTGGATTAACTCAAAACTTTGGTGCAACTGGGGCAAGTTGTGCAGTTCATATTTTTCAAAGTGTATAAAATTGAGTGAAAAACAGGATTTTATAGAGCATGCCAAGGGTGGAAAGATTCTAGCTCACAAATGCGTTAATTGTGAGGATCTATCTTTAGCTACTGTATACTTTTGTAAAAAATGTGGAAAGCGAGGATTTGAGGATTTTGTGTTAGAGGGTCATGGCAAAGCTGAGACATATACAATTATGACAGTTCCTCCATCTGGATTTGAAAAATATGCACCATACGCTTGGGTAGTTCTTAGCATAGATAATTCTGATTTGAGGATTTCAGGATTTTTAGCAAATATATCAAAACCAGAAGATCTGCCAATTGGTACAGCATTAAAAGTAGTTGGTTTTGACGATCGTGGTATAGTTTTGGAAAAACTGTAAATCATTTTTAGTATATTATGAAAAAAAATTTTTTAAAATTTAATACGATTTAGCATCATAATTTGATTAATGTCTGTTGATATAAGCTGTGGAAAATGTGGTGAGAAGATCTCTACCATGCAGATGCTCAAGTCTGTAAAGGACGTTCTAAAACATTATAATAATAAATGTCCAGCTTGTGGACAGACACTTTCAACAACTGAATTTTCATTGGATGTAGAAAGGAAATAACTGGATTTTTAGTTTTTTGCTGTAAATACTGATGTCAAAAAAATTCTGATCATTTTACAAACCTTAATTACTTCTTTTTTTATTAATAATTTTGTTGGGGAGTAAAAAAAAGTTAGAACTAGAGGAGGATCTAGATCTTGAATCTGATATGGATCTAGATGATATTGATGATGACGAACTTAGTTTAGATGAAGAACCATCAGGCAATCAAGTATTACAATCTACATCCAAACGTGTAAGGATGATCTTTTCTGTTATGGCTAGTCCAAACAGAATTGACATATTAAGAATTCTCAATTCAAAAGGACCGCTTACCTATTCTGAATTAAAATCTCTGGCTGGATTTAAATCAAAGAAAGAAAGTGGCAAGTTTGCATATCATCTAAGAAAATTACTGAGACAATCTCTTGTAGCTTTAAACAAATCTGAAAGAAGGTACACAATTACGAATCTGGGTAAACTTGTCCTAAGCCTTGCAAGACAGATTGAAGAGCGATCAATTATTGAAAGCGGCAAAATGTATGTAAGAACATCACATGATTCAATTGAGGAATTTAATTCTCAGAAAATAATTCAATCTCTAGTTCGTGAGGGTAGCTTACCGCTGGAATTGGCACAAAAAATAACTGAGGAAGTTGAAAATCGTATTTACAAATACCAGACTGCATATTTGACAGGTTCTCTCATTCGTGAGTTGGTTAATTCAGTGCTGTTAGAACATGGGCATGAAGAGTATAGACACAAACTAGCCCGAGTTGGATTACCTACATTTGAAGTACAAGAAATGATATCAAATGCAGAAAATGTAGATAATGGAGCTGATGGATTATTATTCAAGACTGGTCAAACTGTATTTGCTGAGCATCTTCTTACAAGCACACTTCCAAAGGATATAGCAGATGCGCATTTATCAGCCGATCTTCATATCACTAATCTTGGATTATGGTCAATCCTACCAGATACTATATTCATAAATGTAAAGACACTGATTGAAGATGGTCTTGATCTCAAAGGGAAGTCACTCGGTGTCTGTAGAATTCCATCGGTTAAAACACTAAGTAACCTATCTTCTGCGCTATCCATAATTATTGCACTCATTTC
>CACHDH010000046.1 GCA_902578515.1 uncultured marine group I thaumarchaeote
GTTCTGTAAGAAAGGAAGACATTCAGAATGTATGAAACGAATACCAGTAAATACGAAAACTGATGGACCACATGATTGTTCATTTAACACAGAAATGGTTCCTTGTACCTGTACACATTGATATTCAAAGGACGGGTCTAGTGGGATTCGAACCCACGACAGCTGGCTTAAAAGGCCAGTGCGCTACCTGGCTGCGCTATAGACCCCGAGCAAGATATCTACACTGTGTAATTTAGTCTTTACAGATTTGATTAAAAGTTGAAAAGTTTAAAATTGAAAGATTTTACCGGATAATTGAGCCCTTGTAGTATAGCCCGGTCTAGAATTCGGCCCTGTCACGGCTGAGACGCGTGTTCAAATCCCGCCGAGGGCGCCATTATTTTATCAACGAAAAAATTTCATCTAGAATGTTTTTGTTTGCAGCAGCAACAAAAGATAACCGCGTGTCATAATTGAGATCAGAATCAAGTGGTTGTAAATTTTCATCTAGTATCAAACCACCAGCCTCTTTTATCAGAAGATAACCAGCTGCTAAATCCTGAATTCTTATTTTTTTTCGCAGATCAATAAAAATGTCAATTAGACCCTCTGCAAACATAGCCATTTCTAACGCGTTAGCTCCCATGTGTCTAATATGATGATGTTTTTCAAAAATTGGTGCAAGTTTATTCATTAGTTCTGGTGATGAACCAGAACTGTTAATCCCAACAATTTTGTATAGTGGTTTTTCGTTATGTACAGAAATTTGTTTACCATTTTTGAAAGCACCACTACTCTTTGAAGCAGAATAAAGATCACCTGTTGAAAGATTTGTAACTACAGAATCTGTTACCGAGCTAAGTTTTTCTTCCGTTGAAAATGCTAGTGAACAACAAAAAAATGGCATTCCTCTGACAGCATTCGCTGAACCATCTATCGCATCCATTATTATGAAACCCTTTGGATCTGAAGACAGTTCAACCCTACCGCATTCTTCACCAAGTATCACACAGTCAAAATTTATTTTCTTGAGATAATCAATTACAGTTTTTTCTGCAATTATGTCTATATTTCTTGAAATATCTCCTCCAGCTCCTCTCCCAAAATCTCCTGATGCCGCTTCCGCAGTTCCAGCTAGATCTTTGACATTTTTATAAACAAGTTTTGAAACATCGAGAAGAATTTCAATTGTATTCATATGTAATTTCAAACAGAACATAATTTAAGTGAAAATTTTTTGAAGGCATAAATATCAATTCGTGAAGATTATTCTGTGAGTGGAAAAGACGAATCAGTTACCAGTAAAAATTCCTTAATGGGAACAAAATCAGGAAAGAAGATAATCAAGCAAGGATTATTCAAGTCTAAGGGATATAGACAATTCAATCAATACAAGGAAGAATATGAGATAAAGTTTCCTGAATTTGCAACACGATTTACAAATGCTTTATTACAACAGATCAAATCTGATTCATCTCCTAATGTTACACAACAGAAATTTGGCGAGGAAGTTGGATCAACCGAAATTGTTTTAGAATCATCACAGATTGATCCAATCAAGTCAAAACTTGAAAGCTTCGACATTCTAAATGATAGGGTTTTAAGAATTCTAAATTCTAATTTTGTGAAAATGACTTTTCCTGTATTTAATGCATTGTTTGACGCATCAACAGAATATTTTCAGGATAAAAATTTGGAACTCAGAGAAGATATTGTTGACGGACATATTATAGCAATTGATCTCAGTGAGCCTATGGATAGAATTGTTGATAAAGATGAAGACTTGGATTATTTGGATGATTACAAACTAATGAATCCATACATACTAAAGATAGCTAGAGAGAAAATTGCAAAAGGTGGGGAAGAAGTTTTAAAACAATTTGAAAATGGATTCAAGGATGCTAGAGTTGGGCAATACCTTGATACTAAATTAAAACAAAATCCAAAGTCAATTACAGATAAGGAACTTGACGAAAGCTACAAAAAATATCGTTCTGTCATGGGTACAGCTGGTTCTAACATGGCGCTTTCAAGAGAACCACTAGGGGAAATCTTTCGTACCGGAATGGGTAAGGCTTCTGAGTCAGTTGGATGTGGGAATGAGATTGAAGATTCCATTAGGGATAGAGCTGTAAAAATTCCATCATGGCCATTATATTACAGTCTGTCTACAAATGATGTCAAAAAGGGATTTGTTCTAACTATGGAAAGAAGCCAAACATATCTGGACGATGCAAGAAAAGCACTTGATCTTTTACCTGAAAACTTTTCACATAGACCATTTTTGGAATTTTTATTTTTGACAGTTGAACATTATAATGAATTTTGGTTTAAAAAACTACAAAAGGAAAACATCTGGTCAGATCTTACAGCCAAATTACCAAAGTGATTTTTCATGATGTGGTCAGAAAAATATCGCCCAAATAATTTTACGGATTTAATTGGTAATGAAGAGTCTCGGAAATTATTTGTAGAATGGTTTACAAATTGGAAAAAGGGAACAAAACCAATTCTTCTAGTAGGTCCACCAGGTATCGGCAAAACAACTCTAGCTAATATTGCCGCAAAACAGTTTGGTTATGATCTTATAAGTATCAATGCTAGCGACGTAAGAAACAAGAGAAACATTAACGAAATTTTAACTCCAGTTTTAGGAAATCAAACTGTTTTAGGAACACCAATGATTTTTATCGATGAAGTAGATGGTGTGCATGGAAGAGCAGATTATGGTGGTGGTGAGGCTATAATTCAGATCTTGAAGGAACCTACTGTGCCAATAGTTCTTGCCGCAAATACAGATACATCAGACAAGATGAAAAGTATCAAAAAAGTTGTGAAAACAATCAATCTGAAGATATTATCGCCAAAATTATTACGACTTTATCTTAATAAAATATTACAGCTTGAGGGAGTAAAAGTTAATTCTGATGCTTTAGCAAAACTTGTCATAGAATCTAGAGGCGACATTCGTTCTCTAATTAATTTCACACAAGCAAGAGTTACTGGGTTTGATCCACCCACTGAAAGATCCTTTGAAACATTGGATATAGAAGAGGGGATCAATGCATTTTACAAAGCAAACTCGATTGATGAGGCAAGATCCGTTTTGTATTCTCTCAGAATAGACCCAAGAGAAAAGATTAATGCGTTTTATTCTAGTATTATAACAAGCAAGATTTCTGTTGATGACATGCAAAATTTTTTGCAGGTAATTTCTGAAGCTGACATGTTATATGGAAAAATAATGAAAACACAACAATGGCGCTTACTACGATACTTGGACGCTATACTGTTGGGGTTGTATAAAAAAGACATTCCTATTCGTTATTCAAAGTATAACCTTTCATGGCAACTTCTTAATAGACTTAGATGGGATGGTACAAAAATAAAGTCGATTATTGGTTCTCTGGCAAAAACTATGCATGTTTCAAAAAGTACTTTTTCAACTCTCTATTTTCCATTCTTACTTTACTGTATTAAAAATAAAAAAATAGATTTGGAATTTGATGAATCATTAGAGGAGATTGTCGAGAAGGAAGTTGCTTTAATTAAATGAGGAGAAAAAATGCCTTCATGTAGAATCTGCAATAAACCATTAATTTGGAAAAAACCATATAAGAAAGGGGATAGACCTGTGGAAAAAGATGGTTCCATTCATGATTGTTCAATAAATAAAGAAAATGACGATCTTAAGTGCGTTATTTGTGGAGGCCTGGTTGGATGTTCAAATTGTGAATTTATCAAAAATTGTAATCCTAACTCTGTCTCACCATTATGTATATGTAAAAAATGTGAACAATTAGAGGAAC
>CACHDH010000047.1 GCA_902578515.1 uncultured marine group I thaumarchaeote
CCTGACGTGTTTCCAGACAGAAACATAATCATTGACTCAGAAACTGGAAAATATGTAATTCAATATTTAATTTACATTAATGAGCAGCCACCTGGACTTCCAATTAATCACGTTAATACTTTAAAAAACTCCTTTAATTTCTGGGAAAAATTTGAATTTGAAACAACTGATGGTAAAAAAGCTGTTGCAAAATTTTATACAACAACAGAAAAATTTGAAGCAAATGTTTGGGTGACATGGGTTGTAAGAGATTTAGGTGAGGGTGTACTTGGCCATGCTAATTTAGGTAAGGGTGTTGTAGAAGTTGCAATTGGAGGTTATGGTTGTGATGGTAGTTTCCAACTATTTGACACTGATACGGTTGAATATATCATGACACATGAATTGGGCCATTCAATTGGATTAAAGCATTCTTCAAATCCAAATAGCATAATGTACCCAACTATCCCAAATACTGGATACGAATATTGTTTATTGAACTGATGATTACCATTCCATATAATGAGAATAAATTAGCTTTAGCTATACACGAATAAACACGAATTAGTAGGAATGTCCATTTATATTATAATTTTGTAATAATATGTGGAAATGCAAAACACACCAGTAGAAAAACAACGTTGCCCCTCATGTACTAAAACAAAAATGATAATGGACAACAATACAGGGGAACTGTTCTGTAGTTTTTGTGGATTTGTTATGCCAGATAAGGTTGTTGAGGGAGGACCTGAGTGGCGTTCATTTTCGAATGATGGTTCAGATAGAAGTCGTGTTGGCGCAAATACATCAATTACAATGCACGACATGGGTCTTTCAACTATTATTGGGCAACAAAACAAGGATGCAACTGGTAAACCATTAGACTCTTCTATGAAAAAATCTATGGAGAGACTTAGAACATGGGATAGTCGTTCACAGGCACATTCATCAGCAGAAAGAAATCTTCGTCAGGCATTAAGCGAGATGGATAAAATGAAAACTAAACTTTCACTTACTGATACAGTTATTGAGAAGGCTGCATACATATACAGAAAAGCAATTGAAAGAAAGCTTGTAAAGGGTAGATCTATTCACGGTTTGGTGGCAGCCTGCATTTACGCTGCATGTAGGGATACAGAAACCCCACGAACCTTAGACGATATTGCTGATGGGATAAATATTAGACGAAAGGATGTTGCACGATGTTATAGGTTGGTTTTCAGAGAACTTGATCTGAAAATACCTGTAGTCGATCCTGTCAAGGGCGTATCTAGAATCGCAAGTATTGCTGGACTTGGTGAAAAAACCAAACGAAAAGCGATCAATCTGCTAAACAAAGCAAAGAAACTTGGTATAGTAGCGGGAAAAGACCCTATGGGAATTGCCGCTGCCGCATTATATCTTGCATGCATCACCTCAGGTGGAAATAAAACACAAAAGGAGATATCAATAGCTTCTGGTGTCACAGAAGTTACAATCAGAAATAGATGTGCTGGATTAAAAAAACTCTTGTGATTAGTATATCCTATATCAAAATCATTTGATCTCTGATAGAGCATCATGTTCCTTGCGTCGTGTTACAAAGAATATTCCTAATGTAATTCCAGCTTGGTAAACCGCATAAATCCATACTTGAAATGTTGTTGGAACAAAATCAGTGAATTTACCAAGTAATGATACAATTAGTACAATAGAACTAAGTATAAAAATAAAGTACCGTGCAATATTTGGTATATCGGCAAATCTCAAAAAAATAATTAAGGTGATTGAGATAAAAGTTGCAATTACAGTACCTACACCAGTATTGACACCTATTAGATCTAGAATCAACACAAAAGCCTCATCAGTTGTAGTGGGAATTATGAATTCAGACATTGAAAGTTTATCTGGTTCAGCAAATTTTAGTACGCTAAATATAGCATTAGCAGAAAAAAGTGCTAACAATGATAATGAAACAGCTCTTGCATGTTTTCTAAAACTTGGGAAACGATTTCTAATACCCCTACCTAATATTGCACCTTGCAATAATCCAATTCCTAAAACTATGGTAAATGTTACTAAAAAATTCTGCTCCGCTAAATCCAGTATACTCAAACTCTATCAATTTGATAAAAAACTACTAACATTAGATGTTATTGATTAACTCTGTCCTTCAATTCCCATAAGGGTTAATGTTGAACGAATTTTGTCAATTTTACGAATTTTCCATGTTATTGTTTCACGTAGGTCCTCAACTTGAGATGATTCTATCTTTGCCAATATATCATAAGCGCCAAATGTTCCATGGACTTCTTTGATACCATCGACAGCTTTCAGTGCAGTAATAACATCTTCCTCTGAACCAATCTCACAATTGATCAAAATGTATGCTTCTGCCATAACTATATCAGATCATACAAATATTTAACCTAGATAGGTATTTCAAGCCCTAAAAATATTCATAATAAATGCAAACAAAAATCGGCGTAGAATTTGAGATAGATTTTGCTCATACTTTAAAAGGTCACCCAAAATGTGGAAAGCCACATGGGCATACATCCAGAATAATTGTAGAAGCAGCTGGTGAATTAAAAACTGGTTCAACATATGAGGATAATATGGTAATTGAGTTTGATGAAATGAAAAAACTATGTTGGGAAACTATACAAAAACTAGATCATACAAATTTGGATACCATGTTTGATTTTGCTACATCAGAAAATATAGCTATGTGGATTTTTGATAATCTAAAAGAAAAAATTCCAATCTATAGTGTAAAATTCTTCGAGGGAAATAACAAGTACTGCGAGATAACGAAAGATAATACATAATTTTTAATATTTATTTTTTTTAACAGCACCTTGAAGTTCAGTAAATGCATCCTGTACATCTTTAACTGCTGCACTATCCTCTAATGTACTAACATCTCCAACATTTTCATTACCTGCAATTGCCTTTAACACTCTCCTCATTATTTTACCACTTCGAGTCTTTGGTAATTTGGGCACAAAATAGATCTCACGTGGTGTGGCAATTGGACCTATCCCATTCCTTACTACTTCTATGAGTTCTTTTCGTAGTGAATTCACTTCAGTTTGAACATTTTGTTTCAAAACTACAAATGCCACTATAACTTCCCCTTTAATATCGTCAGGGATACCACAAACAGCAGATTCTATAACATAATTATGTGAAACCAAACTACTTTCAAGTTCAGCAGTCCCAATACGATGCCCAGCAACTTTAAGAATGTCATCAGCACGACCAAGAAGCCAAAAATATCCGTCAGAATCTTTTATCGCATAATCACCAGGATAATAATTATTCTTGAACTTTGACCAGTAAACATTTTTGTATTTTTCGTCATCTCCCCATAACGTAAGTAGCATTCCAGGCCATGGTTTTCTTATTAGCAAGTAGCCCTTTGTGTCGGATTTTACTTCGTTCCCATTTTCATCAACTACTGCAATATCAACACCAGGTATTGATCTTGTAGCTGAACCAGGTTTGAGTGGGATTGTTTCAAGACCTGGTAATGGGGAAAGCATCATGCCGCCAGTTTCAGTTTGCCACCATGTATCAATTATTGGGCAATTTGATTTTCCAATTACATTAAAGTACCAAACCCACACTTCAGGATTTATCGGTTCCCCAACTGTACCAAGAAGTCTAAGTGATGAAAGGTTAAATGAATTTGGTATACTGTCACCAAACTTCATGAACATTCTTAGTGCAGTCGGTGTAGTGTAAAAAATTGTTACACCATATCTGTCAATTATATCCCACATTCTTGATGCATCAGGGTAA
>CACHDH010000048.1 GCA_902578515.1 uncultured marine group I thaumarchaeote
TCAAGTATTGTCCAGTAAACAAATCTGGTGCTGACTGTATTGTACTTAATGAAGAAACAAAGAAGGCACAGATTGATGAGGATATATGTAATGGATGTGGTATTTGCGTTAAAGTTTGTCCTTTTGAAGCGATTACCATAGTTAACCTGGCTACAGAATTATCTAGTGATAAAATTCATCAGTATGGACAAAACTCTTTTCGTTTGTACAAACTGCCTACCCCAAAGAAGGGTGAAGTTGTTGGATTATTAGGAAGAAATGGTATGGGAAAAAGCACTGTAATCAATATTTTATCAGGAAATCTGAAACCAAACTTGGGAAAATTTAATGAGCCACCAGAATGGGATGAAATTTTAAAATTTTATAGTGGAACGGAATTAAAATCACACTTTGAAAAGATCAAAGATGGACAGATTAATGCTTCTATAAAACCACAACAGGTTTACAATATATCTCAAGTTTTTGATGGTACAGGCAAGGAATTACTTGAGAAATACGATGAGCGGGGAATGGCTAATCAATTAACAAAAACGTTAGGCTTGGAAAATTCGGTTGAACAAAATGTAAAAGAACTTAGTGGTGGAGAATTACAAAGATTAGCAGTTGCTATTGCATCAGTAAAAGATGCAGACTTCTATTTTTTTGATGAACCATCATCATATAATGACATATACCAACGTACTGGTGTTGCAAGAGTAATTCAAAGTTTAGCAAAGATTGGAAAGAGTGTTATGGTAGTTGAACATGATTTAACATTGCTAGATTATGTAAGCGATTTAATTGAGGTGTTATATGGCGTTTCTTCTGCATATGGCATTGTATCTAATGTATTATCCACAAAAGTAGGAATCAATGTATTTCTTGATGGATATCTGCCAAATGAAAATGTTAGATTTCGTGATAAAAAATTCTCATTTGATGTTTCAACAACTACAGGTGAGTTCATCGATGCAGATACTATAATAAAATATCCAATTCTTGAAAAAAAATATTCAAATTTTTCTGTGACTGTAGATGCTGGACATGTACACAAAGGAGAAGTTTTAGGAATTTTAGGAGCAAATGCTCTTGGCAAAACAACTATGATGAAAATGATTGCAAGTGTAGAAAAACCAGATTCTGGTGTAGTGGATAAAAAAGTCAAAATTGCTTACAAGCCACAATACCTCGAGAATGATATTGACATAGATGTTGTATCAGTACTAACCAAAGCAAATGAAGGATTGATTGAAGGAAGTCAGGAAGAAGAGCAGATAGTTGATCCATTAAAAATTAAAAAACTCTACAATAAATCACTAAAAAATTTGTCTGGAGGAGAACTTCAGAAAGTTTCAATTGTTACATGTCTTTTACAAAAAGCTGATCTTTATGCTCTAGATGAACCATCTGCATTTTTAGATGTTGAAGATAGAATAGCAGTTGCAAAATTTATTCAGAAATTTACCAGATCGTATGGAAAATCAGCTATGGTTATTGATCATGATGTACAATTATTGGACTTGGTTTCTGACTCTATGGTTATTTTTGAAGGAACATCTGGTATCAATGGTCATGCTTCATCTCCCTTACCAAAGGTAGAAGCTATGAACCAATTTCTAAAGTCTCTAGATATTACTTTCCGGAGAGATGAAAAAAGTCAAAGACCTAGGGTGAATAAGGAAAATAGTAGGTTGGACAAGACACAAAAAGCGGAATCAAATTTCTATTATTAATGTCACGAATGTTAAAAAAAACATTGGATTCGTTGCTAACTCCAAAGGAATCCGATGAACTTATTTCAGCATTTGACCAAATTGGTAGTATCATAATAGTAAGAATACCGGATTTGTTATTACCAAAGAAAAAACTAATTGGTGAAACACTTTTAGAACAAGTAAAGAACGCCCAATCTGTTTTTTATCAATCATCATCCGTTGAAGGAGAATTTCGAACTCGGGATTTAGAAATATTAGCTGGAGATGATAAAACAGAAACTGAATACAAAGAATCTGGGTGTAGGTTTATTGTAGATGTTCGGAAGGCATTCTTTTCTCCAAGATTATCCTCCGAACGAACACGAATTGCTGAATTAGTAAGTGGCGGAGAAGTGATAGTTAATATGTTTGGGGGAATCGGAATGTTTTCGATCATTGCTACAAAAAAGAAAAAATGTACTGTATACAATATTGATATCAATCCTAATGCAGTAGATTTTTGCCAAAAAAATATTGCAATAAACAAACTTACCGGAAATGTAATATCAATTCATGGTGATGCCTCGGATATAATAGAAAATCAACTCAAAAACAAATCTGATAGAACTCTTATGCTACTTCCTGAAAAATCAGATGAGTTTCTAAACTCGGCAATTTCAGCTACAAAAAATAATGGTATTATTCACTATTATTCACATATCCATGCAGACAAAAAGTCAGATGCTGCAAAATTATCAGAACAACATTATTTGGAAGTTACTCCAGTAAAATCTACAATATTGGGATCGAAGATAGTTAGGCCTGTTGGTCCTAGATTCTATCAAACCGTAGTTGATGTGAAGATAGAAAAACAAGATTAGTTATCATCGTCCTGTATTATAGATGATGGGGACGATTTTGTTGTAGCCATCATATATCCTATCCAGGAAATCACTCCAAGTATTCCCCCAACAATCATTAAAAGTGATAATTGTAAAACAATTGGACTCCATTCTGATAGCATTAGAAGATACGAGTATAGGAAAAATGCTGATATGGCTAGAACAAATATCATAATACCTTGAGCTTTACGTCTTGACAATGGGTAAAAATTAGCCTCTAGTTATTTATTTGAATCTAGTTAGGAAAATCAATAGCCATAACATATGCATCTTCACCATCTCGATAATATGACTTTAATCGCTGAATTATAGAAAAGCCTAATTTCTCATATAATTTTACAGCATCAGTATTACTACATCTAACTTCCAAGTATAATTCAGAGCATTGTCTTAGTTTTACCCCTTTGATTGACTCATCTACTAGTACACTGCCAAATCCTTTTCGTCTGTGTGTATCTATTACCGCAATAGATACAACGTGACCCTTTTTGACAAATCCTAACTTTTTAAAATTTGAGAATCCATGTTCTATTTTACACATTATGTATCCCACTATTTTACCCGAGATCTCAGCAACAATGAATGCCTCTGGTAATTCTTCAAGTAAACTTTCATAAAAATAATCAGAATAATGTTCAGGCAATGTTCTAAGATTAATCTCCATTACAGGTATGATATCGCTAAGTTCACATCTCCGAAGAATACAATCTCCTATTTGCTTCAGTATTACTTGCATATTCATAATGTTACTTGGAAATATTTAATTTTAGAGTAGAAAAGCAATTAATGGAATGTTATTGCGTGGTAAATTATGAGTGATATAACAGAGGATGAAGTGATCTCAAAAGTATCTTCAATTTTTGATGTAAAAGAAATAATAACCAATACAAATGATCTACAATTCAAGATAGCAGATACTGACTTCAAAAACAAATTTGTCGATCTGGCTAGAGAACTAGAAGTTAGAAATTTTGTACCACGTCTTGAAAAATCTTTTGATGGAATAGATATTTTTGTTACTAGATTACCTAAAATCAAAAGAAAATGGTTATCAAAATCATGGGTACCACGTATTCTTTTTGCAGTAACTGTTACTATGGTATTAATTGATGGTTATTTTAGAACTGATTTTGTTAATTCTCTGACTTTCAT
>CACHDH010000049.1 GCA_902578515.1 uncultured marine group I thaumarchaeote
CCATGTTTCTTCATATGATCGTAACGCCTCTTCTGAAGTGTCACCGGATTTGATAGCTTTGCTAACTATGTCTCCTGCAACTCGTCCATACTTTATTGCATAACGAATTCCTTCCAATACCAGTGGATTCGCCATGCCGGCAGTGTCACCAACTAAAACTAAATTGTCATAAACTGTCTTGCGCGAAAGTCCCTCATTTGGAATCAAACCATAGTGAAATTCCTTCTTTGTTATCTTACCAAGGTCCTTGATTGGTCCAACTCCTTTTTCAATTAACTCATCCAACCTTTCAGTAGGATCCACATCTGATTCCGGCTTTCCAACCCCAACTCCAATTCGCACCAGGTTTTGCCCAAGCGGAAATATCCATGCATATCCAGCGGGTGAGTACATCTGCCCTACCATCAACCACCATGTGTCTTCTTCTACATTTTCAACTTCTACTTCATATTCCGCACCCACGCCAAACCTCTTCCATTGTTTAACAAGATCAAGTGATTTTGCCACAACCGACTGGAATCCGCTAGCATCTATCACCACCTTTGCGCGAAAAGTCATTTCTTGATTTGATGAGGTTGCCTTTACTCCAACAATATTTCCATCCTCTGTAATTACTTCGGTTACGTTTGTGTTTACAAAAATTTCTGCTCCGTTCTTTTTTGCTTGATCTGCCAAAAACCTGTATGTCTTTCGTACGTCCAGAACTGCAGCCTTTGCCTGTTCATCACTGATTGAAACTTGGTTCTTTGGGGAGCAGAAGTTGTATGTCCTTATTGGGTTGTAGCAGTCTTCTGGAATACCAAATTCTTTTGCATAGTCAATCCATGTTACACCACTTGTTCTCACAGTTTGGGCCACTGATTCTTCTTTTTCTATTAGTGCTACTTTGAGACCATTTCGTGCTGCAATAAATGCTGCAGATGAACCAGCTGGTCCAGCCCCTACAACAACTGCATCATACTCGTGTTCAGACAATCATTCAATTCTATATGCATACCATTTTATTTTTATTGGAGATTACTCCTAACTTCATAAATGTACTTAGCACAGATCCTAGAAAATAGAACATATCTACTCACGATTATTGGTCTTGCAACAACAATATCTACACTAGGTCCATTTTTTGTTGTTGAGGCTTTTACCGTCCAAATGGCGGCACATGCAGTTCTTCATGTTTCTGCAATAACTTTTGGTATATTCCTTATCATACTTAGCATAATTGCATATAAAGGAACAAAAAATTCAAGTATGATTTTTACAGCTCTTGCATTTATTACTTTCACAGGTCTATCAATTTTCCTTCTTGATGTAGATTTGAATTCTGACCATGCTGCACACAGTGAGACAGTTTGGATAGATGTTTTACTTACACTAATGATTGGATTCTTCGGTATTGGTGTTTTCTCAAATCAAAAATTCAGAGGAAGAACAACTTACAATTAACTTACTACGTAAGAACCAATAATCTCTACAGTTTCAGCTCCTGCTGGTAGTTCAATGTACAAGTCCATTCCGGCTTGTTCATAGTCTTGGTGTTCTTGGTTGTCTACTATGATAAAGAATGTCCCATCGTCAGAGCCAATGTGGTCTGCACTTAATCCAACAAACAATTCTGCGTCATCCATTGTACTTGTCTTAATAATTAGAGCAGTGCTTCTTTTGTCAATATGCATGCTCTTAACATCACCATCGCTGATTGTCCAGTCAAGTTGATCAATCAAGTTACCATCTGATTTCGCATAAGATGGCTCTTTCATCATTGGTACATATGCAGGTGGTTTCTCTTGTATCATTGGAGGAGGGCTAGGTTGTGTTTTCTGTACAACTGGTTCCTCGTGTACAACTGGGACACTAGGTGTTGGCTGCATCACTGAAGGTGTTTCTTCACCCATTGGAATAATTCCAGTAAAGCCTATTCCAATAGCTAAAGCAACGGCAGTAATACCAATGGCTACACCAATGCCCATTTTATCCGCGCCTCTTCTTTTTGGTGCGGTGGATGAACCTGCTGAATCTGAACTACTTGGTGAACCCGGTTCACTTGGCTTTTCAAATCCTTTTGGCATTGCTCCGCCTTCAGTCATATAATGGAAAATCACGGTTCGCATGATAAGGATGCCGGTATCAAAACTGATTTTGTTTGATGTTTGTACCAGTTGGCACTATAAAAATCCCGAGATTTGGTTTAAATTGAACTGATAAAAAAGTTAAAGCGATTTGAGATCAAATCGAGAAATCGTACTGCAATCTGTGGTAAAACATCCAGGTCTACGTTTTCATGAACTAAAAAAAGAGACTAGCATTGCAAATGGAACTCTTCAGCATCATATATCCAAGCTAATAACTGACGAAGATATTATTGCAGTATATACGGATAAAAATCCAAGATATTTTCAGAAAGGACTGGAAGATGATTCTGCTGTTATAATTAACAGGTTAAGACAAAACACTACATCAAAAATCATCAAATCATTGTTAAAAAATGGATGTCTGTCTTTTCGCCAGATTGTTAAAGAATCAAAAAAATCAGCTGGAACTATCTCAATTTACAAAAACATGCTTTTGCAAGATCATATCATTGTAGGTGATACCGATGAATGTGAAAGTTGTCCAGAGATGGCTAATAAGATCAAATACAGATTAACCAATCCATCGTTAATTCATAGTCTAGTTGATGAATATGGTAAATCATCTCTAAAAAAATCAGCTGACAATTTGGCTGACATATTTCTGTCTTTAAAATAATAGAATATTATTTCTTGAGTACAGGCACGTCCTTCTCATCGTTTGCCCTTTCAGTATCCATCGGTTCATTATGCTCGTCATCGCGGTGCATAAAGCTGTGGTCCTCGCCCTCCTTCTTGCGGCAGAAATTTTCGTGCACCTTAATCATCAGCTTCAAGGTATCCTCATTCTCATGAAATTCACGCTTCCCACACTGGTCGCAAACAAATTCAGGCATGAAATTCAGCCATTTCTAATGTATTTATTTTATTCCTATTGACTATCTAGAGCATGGTAGAGTTTGATTTTACAGCATTTGGTGTCTGGTCTACCATCACAGCAGTAGTAATAGTAATCACGGGTGTGGTCTACAGGTCATATCGTAGAAGACGAAATGAAACATCTCCACCTTGAGAAAAAGGGAATTCGTGGATTGGCAATTGCTGAGAGCTTCTCACAGGACTCAAAGAAATCAGTACTGTCAGGAATAGTAATGTCGACGGATCTAGTCATTGATGGATTTGTAATGGGTCATTCAACGGTTGGAGGGGATGACGCAACGGATGCCATACTGGAGATGTACAAAAAACTTGCCAGGCAAGACGTCAGTTTTCTTCTGATATCTGGAATTGTAATCTCGCTTTACAACATAATTGATCTGAAAAGAATCTCGGAGAAGACGGGATTGCCGGTCATCGGAGTAACATATGAAGAATCCGAGGGAATAGAGGACGCGATAAAGCACCACTTCCCA
>CACHDH010000050.1 GCA_902578515.1 uncultured marine group I thaumarchaeote
TCTCAAGGTCATGATAATCATCGAATATCTTTTGAGCAGCAAATGGATCATAAAATTTTCCAACTCCTGCATGATCACGACCAATGATGATGTGTGTACACCCATAGTTTTGCCTCATTATGGCGTGATGAATTGCTTCTTTCGGTCCTGCATATCTCATCTCAGTGTGAAGTGTGCCTAACTTACACCTATTTTCAGGATAGTAATTTTCAATCATAGCCTCATATGACTTGATAATCACTTCATCTTTAAAGTCGCCAGATTTTTTCTTTCCAACAAGTGGATTGACGAAAACACCATCTCGGGTAGTTATAGATGTCTTTTGAAGAATCTCATGGGCTACATGTGGTGGATTCCTAGTCTGAAATGCAACAATTTTTTTCCATCCGGCCTTTGAGAAAGATTCTCTTGTTTCTTGAGGAGTCATTCGCAGTTTTCTAATCTCGGTACTTTCTGGTCTCTTAATGTAATCTATTTTCCCACCCAAAAGAAAATCATTCATTGACATAGTTTTCGCAACACCAGGATGTGAATTGTCAGTTGTATCATAAACTCCCTGTACTGTTTTTTCTTTGTCAAAGCTAAATACTTCTTCTACATTCAATATGGCAACCCCTAATCCGTCAGGGTTTTTCAGCAAAACACTGCCATCATCTTTTGCTTTTGAGGCAGTTGATTCATCAACATCTAATACAATTGGAATTGTCCATGGTATGTCATTAGCAAGTCTTCCCTTCTCTACTACATTTTCAAAATCCTGTTCAGACAGAAATCCTTCCAATGGACTAAATATACCATCGGAAATATTTTCGACGTCATTTGCAAGATCGGTAGTGATTGATATTGACGATAAACCAGAAGGATCAGTATTCGAAAATCTGTCTACTAGCTTTCCACCATGTGGTTTAGATACTCCAGTGCTTTCGGACAAAATTTTTACTTCTTATGATCCATATGTAGACCGCATTCTTTGTCGGATTGATTTTCCCACCACCAGCGGCCTGCTCGTAAATCTTCTCCAGGTTTTATTGCCCTTGTGCATGGTTCACAACCAATGCTAGGAAACCCTTGATCAATTAATTTATTGTAAGGAATGTCATTTTCTTTGATATAACCCATTGTCTGTTCCCAACTCCAATCAAGAATTGGATTAATCTTTATCATGCCATCATGTTGTTCGTCAATTTCAATTTTTGTAGATGTTTGTCTGTTTTGGGTTTGGTCGCTTCTAAGACCGGTAATCCAACCATCTAATGTAGATAGCATTTTGTTTAAAGGATGCACTTTTCTTACACCACAACATAATTTTCTGTTTTCGGCACTTTCATAGAATAAATTCATGCCGTGGCTTTGTACCATCTCAATTACTTCGGTTGCGTCAGGAAAAGTAATTTCAATTTTAGTGTTGTATTTTTTTCTGATTTCATCCATAACGTTGTATGTTTCCTGATTTATTCTCCCAGTATCCAATGAAAAAACTCTAGCCTCTGGATTAATTTTTGATAGCATATGAATTACACAAACATCTTCAGCACCAAAACTTGATGCTAACGCAAGTTTGGGATGTATATTCTCTAAACCCCATTCCAATACTTCCTCTGGAGTTTTTAATTTATCATTTAGTTCAGATACTTGCTCTGGAGTAAATTTTGACATAAAAATCATTTTTTGATTTGTTTTATAATCATTACTCATACCAATCAATGACAATTCTAAAATTACAAACGAGTAGTGATACTACATGAAAGATGAGGTTTTAATCATAGTATTTCCGTCTGTATTTTCTAAAAATAAGACTAATTCTCTTATAACAAATATTAAAAAAGTCCTCAGAATACAAAATCAAAAATTTCGTAAAGTAAGAAAAGAGGGAGATGTAATAACAGTCGAGGCAGATGATCCAGTTTTTGCATCATCAGCGATCAACACATTATTTGGAATAAAGGGGGTAGCAATTGCAAAACAAGTCACTAATGACTTTGAATCGATTGTCAATGGCATATCAAAAGTTGCTAAAGATATCTTCCTTAAGGGTGAAAGATTTCTTTTACAGGTGGAAGGAGATGCTAAAGGATTTACAACCAAAGATGTTGAACTTGCAGCAACATCTTCTGTAATAGAAAAAACTGTGGGGATGGGAATTAAACCTGGTACTAGTAAAAAATATGATAGAAAACTTTACGTTTGTTTGACAAAACTAAATGCCTACATCTGTATTTATTATGATAACGGACTTGGTGGAGTTCCAAACAACTCACAAAATGAAGAAATAATTTGTTGTGTATTTGACGAACTGTCAGCCGTATCATGTCTTGAAACCATTAAACAAGGATTTGATGTTAAGATTATCGTTTGTTATAACAAAGATTTGGAGCTATTACATTTAGTAAAAATTGTTAATCAAATAATATGTAGAACGGTTAAACCAAAAATAAATTTAGATTTTTATAAAATATGTAACAATAAAAAACTAGCACCGCTCCTACTAACAGAAATCACATCCAAAATATTGATCCGAATAGCATCTACAAGTGGTATCAAAAGAATTTCTTTTAGTACATCCCCGTTAATTTATCCAATTGATTTCGCTGAGAACTTAACGGGGCAGGCATTTGACAAAAATCTAATTCCATATTTTCCTTTATCCGGTTTAGATGATAATGTGTTTGAGAGCGCCAAAGAGATAGGATTAGAAAAATATCTCGGTAACATCAAGAAGCTAGGTAATATAAAATTCCATAATTCAAAACAGCCTACAAAAATAATTGAAAGAATTGTTAATGAATCTATAATGAATAAAAAAACTGTCGCAGTTAATATTGGACCTAACAATGTTCATGAGATTTTGGATGAAGTAAGATTAGATGGGTGACGATTTATGAAAAAAATAGGGCAGTTTATCTATCCCTGGGGAAATGGGCATTACACACGAATGATGAGGCTTGACAAAGTATTGCCAAAATATCTCAATGAGGAATTTACTACTCATTATTTTAGCAAAGGAGAGATTTACAAAAAATTACTTGAAAGATTTCCAGATAAACAAAATAATGTGCATGAAGTTCTAATGCCAACTCCCATAGATGGAAAGGTTGGTCCAAGTGTTTCACGATCTCTACTTAACATACTTTTTCCAGTAGCAGATAATCATTCGTTGGTAAATCAAGTTAAAGACTACATGAAAAAAGAGAGGGAGTT
>CACHDH010000051.1 GCA_902578515.1 uncultured marine group I thaumarchaeote
TACCATTGCAGCAATAGCTGTAATGGGCGGCGCGCTATTCGGAAGTACCTTTACTGCTCAGCTTAATGCGATGGCATCCGATTCGAATGTCAGTCCATTAAGTAAAATTGAAGAGATGGGCGGTATAGAACTTGTCATGCCTGGTGCATTCGCTGAAATGGGCGATTGTAACAGCGCGGAATATCAAGGAAGAACAGTCGTTGACTTCCCACTAACCGGTGTAAGTATCACACTTCCAACTGGATTAGCTGGTGACTTTAACGCAATGACTTTCAGTGAACAGATCCCAGGACCTACACTGAGAGTTACACAAGGTGACGTCGTAAGGATGACACTAACTGTTCCATCTGATGAGGCAACACCTCACGGTAATGATATGCACGCATCACAAGTGACTGCAGTACCAACATTTGGTGCAGTTCAACCAGGAACATCTAAGACTTACTGCTACATTGCAGAAGTCCCAGGTGTTTTCAAATACCACTGTTCTGGTGTTAACGTAGCAGCAATGGACCAACACGTTCTACAAGGAATGTATGGCATTGCAATCGTTGATCCAATCGATGGTTACAGTAAACTAATGGTTGAAAAAACAGCAGTTAACTCAAGTGGTGACGTTGTACGTGATAGACAGTTCTACTCCGGCGATGCTCTTGAATGGCAACTGCAGTATAACCAACTATACCTAACTGATGGTAACTACGATCAGGGTAAGATGATGGGACATCAGCACACATTAACAGTAGTTAATGGACAAGCACTTGGTTACGTACCAAATGAAATCCACAACCTATTGAACAATGGTGATGTCAACAAGAACATCTTCTTCTTACAACCATGGAACTCCATGGAACTGAAACAGTTCCAATCACAACTCATGTTTAGCCCAGTTGGTGTTCACAACAGAATCTTTGTTGAGAACCAAGGTAACGAACCAGTATATTTCCACATTGTTGGAGAAATTATTGATAGAGTTACACAGGGTAACAGAGTACAGTCTCACGGAACTGAGACTTGGTTACTAGGTGGTTCACAGAACATGATTGTTGATGTCGTATATGATGAGCCAGGCATTTATGTCTCGGTTAATCACGACTATGCAGCAATCTACACTGGTGCAGCTTCAATTCTAGTTGCAGGACTTCCATTGCCAAACATTAACGAAACCGCGACAGCACTTGATACTGGCATGTACGCAGGTGTATTAGGAAACCCATATGATGCAATACCACCATATGGTGAACAATCCATCAAGCACCCAGCAAAGAACGTTCATTGTATGTGTTCTGATGCAGTAGCACAAGCACAAATCGATGACGGCGCCGTACCACTATGGGAAGCAGTTCCAGCAATTCTTGCTGCAGCAGGCTAAACCTATATCATCTTTTTTTCTTTTTTTTTAATTCACTAGTCTAGGAAACTCATAATGATTATATGCAGTGTTCAATGGCTCAAGTCATGAGTCTTAACCAATCAGTGTTAATCTGTGATCAAGTAAACCCCATCCTTAAGGAAGTGCTAGAGAAAAACGGTCTCAAGGTTACTTATGAGCCAGAAATTACACCTGAGCAAATTGGTGAAAAGATTGGAAGTTTTGAGGTTGTTGTGGTACGAAGCAGGACAAAAATAACAAGAGAATTAGTAGAAAAGGCTGACAAGTGTAAGATAATTGCACGAGTAGGTGTAGGGCTTGATAACATTGATCAGGATGCTGCAAAAGAAAAGGACATCAGAGTGCTTAATGCAGTTGAGGGTGCAATTACTGCTGTGGCTGAATTGGTTATTGGTTTGATGCTATCAATGGCAAGAGAAATTCCACGCGCTGATAGAGAAATACGAAATGGAAACTGGATAAAAAAAGAATTGATGGGCACTGAACTAAAGGGAAAATATCTTGGTATAGTTGGACTAGGTAACATTGGTAAAAGACTTGGAAGACTTGCCAAAGCATTGAACATGAACATTATAGGATATGATGTTGTTCCAATTGATGACGAGTTTTCAAAAGAAGTTGGTCTTATGAAAGCTGACCTTGATACACTGTTATCAAGTGCTGATTATGTCTCATTCCATGTACCGTTACTTGATAGTACACGCCATATGATAAATGCGGAAAAACTGAAACTTATGAAAAAAACTGCACGTATTATCAACACTGCACGTGGTGGGGTTATTGATGAAGAAGATTTGTATAATTCTCTAAAAGATGGAGATTTAGCTGGTGCAGCACTTGATGTTTTCGAGGTTGAGCCATCTACTGGAAATAAGTTAACTACTCTTCCTAATTTTGTTGCAACTCCACATATGGGAGCCCAGACAAAAGAAGCTCAGCTATTAGCTGCAAATGTTATAGCAGAAAAGATAATACAGGTTCTTCGTGGTGTATTGTAAAATGAAGGCTATTGTACTACTTGCACTGTCAGTAATCATATTGTCTCAAGGTTTTGGTTTAGCGTATGCTGTTCATGTTTCTGGTCATTTAGCAGTGTCTGATGAAGGGACAGTAGAGACTAAACCAATAATATCTATATCAACTGATTCGGTGTCATATGAAACCGGTGAAATAATTAATGTTGAAGGTGCTGTTTCTGATTATAACGAGTCGGATCCATTCAAAAATTTTGATGTTACATTAAGAGTAATTGATCCTAAAAACAATATAATCAACATTTCTCAATTACCTCTTGACGGTGGAGGTTATTACTCTACATCTATTACTGCAGAAGGTCCTCTATGGAAGTTTGATGGTGATTATACGGTATCTGTGAGTCACGGCTCGGATAGGAATGCATCAACAACTTTCACTTTTGTTATATCCACAACGATAGCAGAAGAAGAAGCAGCGGCAGTAGCTGAAGCAGAAGCAGAAGCAGCAGCAGAAGAAGAAGCAGAAGCAGCAGCAGAAGCAGCAGCAGAAGCAGCAGCAGCAGAAAAATGTGGACAGGGAACACATCTAGAAGATGGTGTTTGTGTGTTAGATGAAACTGTTGAAGCAGAAGCACCAGTTTCTACTGGCAGTTCTCCAAGTACAGGATTCAACTCATGGATTTATTCGATATCTTTTACAATCTTAATTGCATTTGCAATTATGATTATACTTTATTTGATATCAAGAGCTTCTAGAAACAAAAGTG
>CACHDH010000052.1 GCA_902578515.1 uncultured marine group I thaumarchaeote
CTTAATAAAAAATAAAATTATTCAAATCAGTGATCTGCCTACAACTTCAGATGGCGATATAGTCATTGAAGAAGATATTGTTATTCCATCATGGATCAAAAATAACGCAGGATGGTGGGCTAACAATAGAATTTCAGATTCAGATTTTCTATATGGGATTAAATTTTTAGTAGAATCTAACATAATCAAGTTTCAAACTATTCTTACCTTTGAGGAAGATGGGAATATTGAAAAACACATACTTGATTGGGATACCATAATCAATGATTCAATGTATGCATATAATGGCTCAATGCAATTGCAAAAACAGTCTTTTGGTTATGTGAACTATGCTGTTAAGTATGATATTTCAAATCACCGTATAATAGATCTTAGTGAACCCACTTTGCTTCGTGCTAGTGTTTGGCTTTATCAAATTACTGGCAATGAAAAATTTCTTCAAAATGCCAGGACTGTAGCCGATGTAATTGAAGAATTGTACTTAACTGATTCAGGAATTGTAATGAATGTACATCCGTTATCAAATACTTTAGATGATGATGAAGAACATACTAACCAAGAAATCCTAGGTCAGATGGCAAAACTTGCTTTAGTAGACTCGAATTATACACAATTAACAAAAACATTAGCAGATGCAGTAATTGATCATGAGATAAATCATGAAACAGATTTGTTTTACTCATTTGTTACTGTTGATGGAAGACCAATTGATCGAACCATGTACATCTCATATACTGGTTCTGTGGGCTTGGAATCTCTCTTACTTGCATACGAAGTTACCTCTGATAGGACATATCTAGAGCAAGTCAAAAGAACTATTCTTGCATATTGGGATCTTAGAGATAAAGAAACAAACTTAATTCCGGCATGGGTAAACACAGACACCGGAGGAGTAAAAGAGCCTTTCATGCAACAATATGGAGCAGGGATTTTTCTCAAAGTTTTACTCCATTATTATTATCTGACTGAAGATCAAGATATCTACAAGATTATTGAAGATTATACTGATGCTGTTGTAAATTATTTCTGGGATGGCAAGACCTGGAATTATCGTGTGGATTACGATGGAATAGTTAGATCAGATATTATTGAGGCAAATTATGGCAAATTGGACGATGCTTTATTTTTGGTTTATGACTTGAATCCATCTAGATTCCAAAAGGCATATGATCTAGCAAAATCAGACTATGATTTTTCATTTCAAGACAAAATCACTATGACAAATGGACTTGCCATTCATGCTGTAAAGGATGATGGTTCTCCTGCAAGTCATGAATCTATGATGAACTATGCATTCATAATTAATCAGAATCCCACAATCAGACTTTATCAAGATACGATGAAACTGGAATATATTGAGAGTATGAAGGATTTTTACAAGAAAGTTGTTTCTCTTCATAAGCATCAATACGGATACATCTATGGAATAGATTCCTACACATTGGAACCCACTGATTTAGGAACAATGTTAAACCAACGTGCTATAGGAATGATTGGGAATAAAATAAACTTGTCATTCATTCCATCAAATAATGTAAATATTGTATGGACAAAAATTGGGAATTTTGAAATCACTGAACCATTCATAGCTCACTTTAACGACCCAGGTAGATTTAATGCAATTAACTTTGATTATAACAAAAAATCTATCTTTTTTGAAACCATTGAAAATCAGGGAAATGTTACATTTTCTGGTGAGATAAAAAGTGTTTTAGTTGATGGCAAAAATTATTCTAATTTTAACGGTAATACACTAAATACTTTGGAAGGTAAATACAGCTACAAAGTTACGCTGGTGGATTAATAATGAATAAAATAAATCAGATAGTTAGTATTAAATCAGGTCTAAGAGCAAATAGAGATTCGGGATAACATATGAAACCAAGAACAGCAAAAATAAACAGAGAAACTAAAGAAACTAGTATTAAAGCTACAGTTAATCTAGATGGTACAGGTAAAACTTCAATTCAGACCGGAATTAGTTTCTTAGATCACATGATAACCTCATTTGCTAAACACTCAATGATTGATCTAACTATAAAGGCAAAATCTTTGGACAATATAGAACACCACCTCATTGAAGATGTAGGAATAACAATTGGGGCAGCAATAGATAAATCATTAGGGAATCGTTCTGGAATTACCAGATTTAGTTTCGCATCAGTTCCAATGGATGAATCTTTGGCGGAAACATCAATTGATTTAATCAAAAGACCATTTACTAAAATTACATTACTGATTAAGCGAACAAAGATAGAAGTATTTCACCAGCACCAAGTGACTCCATTTTTTTTGCCCACTCAATTGCATCAATTCCAGTTTCTTTTTTACCACCATATATGAATACTTCAAACCAGAATTTTTTACCATTATCAGTGAATACATTTTTTTGTCCAGCTACATTATAATTTCTCTTAACATCAACTGCAACAACAATACATTGCCTTCCAAAAAGTTCCATTAGTTCAGTAATGATCTTTGGATTTTTGACTGCACCAGTATTAATTGCAACTTTGTCAGCGCCACTAAGAAGTATGTCCCTTGCATGTTGAAGTGTCTTAACACCACCACCAACAGTAAATGGTATATTGATTACTTGTGCAACTTTAGAAACTAACGACTTTATTATTTCTCTATTCTCTTCTGATGCAGTAATATCAAGAAAGACAAGTTCATCTGCACCCTCATTGCTATATTTTTCAGCTAATGAAACAGGATCACCTGCATCTTTAATTGATTTAAAATGTAGACCTTTAACCACTCTACCATCTGCTACATCCAGGCATGGTATTACTCTTTTAGTTAAAGTCATATTTTTTTTGCCTCCTCAATTGTAATCTGGTTTTCATAGAGAGCCTTACCTAATATTACGCCAAATGGGTTTAGTTCTTTCACTTTTATGACATCGCCAATGTTAGAAATTCCCCCACTAACAATTAGGTTAACATTTTTGCTTTCATTTACTATTTTTAGTGGATCTAGGTCAGGTCCCTTGAGCGTACCATCTCTGACTATACTAGTCGATAAATATTCTGAAAATCCCATT
>CACHDH010000053.1 GCA_902578515.1 uncultured marine group I thaumarchaeote
TGATGTACCAAAAAAAGCTCATAATAAAGAATACGATAAAATTGAGTTTGTTCCATTAGAAATTAGTATTAGAAATAAAATAGGTGAGGTTATTCCAACCAATAATTTAGAAAGTATTCCTGAAAAAATTGAATTTTTGTATGGAAATATAGATCAATTTCAAAATAAAATTAAAAAAATTCGTGAGGAAACAGTTTTTAACATTGGAAAATCTGGGTGTATTGCTGCTGACAAAATAATTGAAATAATAAATGAAAAAACATCAGCAAAATAGTTTATGGATAATTTGTTGTAATGTTATATTACAGGCAAGAATTTTTAATATATAAAATGCGCGCGATAATACTGGCTGCAGGATCTGGCTCACGGTTGGGACAACATACTCTAGATATCCCAAAAGCACTAGTAGATATTAACGGGAAGTCTATTCTTGAAAGACAAATTGGGTTGCTAAGGGAAGAGGGAGTTGATGAAATATCTGTTGTGACTGGCTATAAAAAAGAAAAACATGTTCTAAATAATATTGAATATTTTTTTAATCCTAGGTACTCTGAAACTGAGCAGCTTGCAAGTTTGATGGTTGTCAGAAAGAAGATTTGTGATGACATTTTAGTCATATTTGGGGATATAATTTTTGACTCTGACATACTTCAACAAGTTCTAGCTGCCAATGATGATATCACAATACCAATTGACCTAGATTGGGAAAAGTCATATGAAGAACGTACTGATAACTCAAAAGATGCTGCTGACAAAGTTTTCATCAATAAGAAAAAAATTATTCAAATTTCTGCCAAAGAAATTCCATTGGAACAAAAAAATATTGAAGTCGGAGAATTTTTAGGTATAATTAAACTTTCGACGACTACTTCAAAAATTCTTGTAAAAAAATATGAGGAATTAGAAAAATCACATAGCGGTAAATTCCATGATGCAGTATCATTTGAAAAGGCAAAGCTAGTTGACATTTTACAGGAATTAATTGACTCTAAAATTGAAATCACTCCCTTAGCTATTAGTGGAAAATGGTGCGAGATTGATACACCTAAGGATTTAGAAAGGGCTAGAAGAATTTTCAAAAATGATGATACTTAATGGATGAAATTCTTGATAAAATTATAACGGATGAACTCCTGGCTTGGGATAAAACACTAATAGATAAAAAACAACAGTTTGTTGTTAATCTTAATGCTGAAATAATTGACGAGCTTGTTAACCGCAGAAATGAATTAGAAAATATTGATGTAGATGAATTACCGGTCTTAAAGAACAAAATACTTTATTTCAAAAAAAACATTTTGCTTGATGGAGTTGGTTTATTGATAATCGATGGCATTAGTTTGAAAAATTTTTCGTCAAAGGAAAAAATATCAATCTATAAACTTGTGTCTAAAATTTTAGGTGAATTAATTATTCAAAACATAAAGCAGGAAAAAATTGTTGAAATAAGGGATGTGGGAAAGAGTATGAAAACTGGTGGGAGGTATCACGAAACTAGAGAGGGTGGTTCACATCATACTGATAGTCCACAATGGAAAAACGTACCTGATTATTTGGGCCTTTTTTGTGTTCATAGTGCAAAAAATGGTGGAACTAATCTATTTTTGAGTGCTTATACAATTCACAATAAAATTCTTAAAGACAGAAAAGATTTATCGAAAATATTTTATGAAAACTTTCATTTTGATAAAAGGGGAGAATTCAAAGAGGGTGAATCGCCTACAGTTTTTGAACCGATTTTTAAATTCAAGGATGGAAGATTATATTTTAGGTATCTTAGAAATTATATTGATGCGGGACATGATATTCAAAACCAACCACTTTCTGAATCTCAAAAAGAAGCTTTAACTTATCTTGATAATACTATGTTAGAAGATTATATGATGATGCGTTATGATTTTAAACCTGGTGACATGGTTTTTTCAGATAATCATCGGGTTGTTCATGGAAGAACACCATTTGAAGATCATGATGATCCAAATTTAAAGAGATTAATGTTAAGAACATGGATTAAGGATCCATCTTATAGAAATTAGAATTTAATATAAATAAATAAATCTGGTGGGTTTTAGGATTTACATATGTTCATTTCTGATATTTGTGGATATTTAGATCCTGCAAGTCTTAGTTTTGTTATGCAGGCATTAATCGGAGTTTTTATTGCAATTGGAGTTGGCTTAAAGCTATTTTGGGCAAGAATAAAACTAAAATTCTCTAATAGAAAGCTTGGTTAAAAGTTGAAAATTGCGAACCCAGTTTTTGGTAATGAACGTAAAGAATTAGAAAAATTCAATCAATTAGATTTAGACGAACGTTCAATCGTTTTTTATTCAGAAGATATTTCTTCATTTGTTCATTTTGAACAAATTATTCATGAATTAACTGAAAGAATGGGGCGACAGATTTGCTATGTAACATCAGCTAAGGATGATCCTATTCTTAAAAACCAAAATGAAAAAATCAGAGCTTTTTACATAGGTCTTGGAGCAACAAGAACAAAATTTTTCATGGAATTGAAGGCTGGAGTTCTTGTTATGACCATGCCAAATTTAGAAACATATTTTATTAAGCGTTCCAAATTTCATCCTGTTCATTATGTTTATGTTTTTCACTCAATAGTTAGCACTCATACAATATATCGTAAAGGAGCATTTGATCATTATGATTCGATTTTTTGTGTAGGGCCTCATCATGTAAAAGAAATTAGTTCTACAGAATCTGTTTACGATCTAAATCATAAAAATTTAATTCAATATGGTTATGGATTATTGGATAGTCTTCAAGCAAAAAAATTAACAAAACAACAGGAAATGAATACTAAAGATGGAAGAAAGAAAATCTTAATCGCCCCATCATGGGGAAAGCAAAATTTACTGGAAAGTAAAGGACTAGAACTAGTAAAAATTTTGCTTGATGCTGGATATCATGTAACTGTTAGGCCACATCCTATGTCAATAAAAAAATCATCAAAGATAATAAAAAAAATTAACGAAAAATTCAAGGGGAATGCAGATTTTATTTTAGAAACTA
>CACHDH010000054.1 GCA_902578515.1 uncultured marine group I thaumarchaeote
GGAAGTTTGGCATCCAGATATTGAGAAATTTATTACAAACAAGACAGAGCCCGGCATCTTGGAAAATTTCAATGTTAGTGTAGGTGTATGGAAGGATTTTTGGGATGTTCTTGTAAATTCTACAGATGGAAAATATACACTGCGTTCTCCAAAGGACAACACATCAGCTGGAGAAATAAACGCACATCATTTAATTGATGTCATAGCTCAATCAGCTTGGAAGAGTGCAGAGCCAGGATTAATCTTCTTTGATAATATCAACAAATACAATGTATTTGAGAAAGCACGTGGAGGTCCACTCCGTGCAACTAACCCATGCGGCGAACAAAGTCTTTACCCATACGAATCTTGTAATCTAGGCTCAATCAACTTATCAAATCTTGTCAAAAGAACAGCTGATGGTCAGTACGAATTTGATTGGCAAAGATACGAGGAAACTATTAGAAAAACTACAAGATACTTAGATAATATTATAGATGTAAATCTATACCCAGTACCAGAAATTGATGTTGCATCAAAGGAATCTAGGAGGATAGGACTAGGAGTTATGGGAGTAGCTGATCTATTATACAAACTTCGAATTCCATATAACTCAAAAGAAGGATACGACTTTCAATTAAAGCTGGCTGAAGCACTTTCATATTATTCCATGGAAGAAAGTGTTGCACTAGCAAAAAGCCGTGGTGAATTCCCATTATGTTCTAAAACAGACTATCCAGAAGGAAAGATTCCAATTGCAGGATATTATGAGAAATCAAACAAAGAACATTACTACGATTGGGATGCACTTATTGAAAAAATTCAAAAATATGGAATCAGAAATGTTCTCACTACAACAGTAGCACCAACTGGTACTCTATCTATGTTAGCTGATTGCTCTAATGGAATGGAACCAAACTTTGCACTTGTTTTTGAAAAGAGAGTAACAGTAGGCAGATTCTTTTACACAAACAAAGTATTTGAAGCTGTTTTAAAAGAAAACAATCTCTATAGCGAAGAACTACTTGCAAAGATAGCCGATAACTATGGTTCTGTTAGAGGAATACCTGAAGTTCCAGATTGGATTCAAAACATCTTTGTTACTGCAATGGATATACATTGGGCTGATCATGTTATAGCACAATCGGTATGGCAAGATTGGATTGGAAATGCAATTTCTAAAACAATTAACATGCCAAACGATGTAACCATTGACGATGTTAGGGCTTCTTATCTCTTGGCGCATGAAGTGGGATTAAAAGGAATAACAGTTTATAGAGATGGTTCGAGGCACAAACAAGTTTTGCATATGACAAGTGAAAATGCAACAAAAACATTTGAGGTAAAACCAAGCAATTATCTTGTAAGTTTCATATCAGATAATATTACAAATGAATACGTCAGATCACAAATCAACAACGCATTATCATCTGTCAAACTAGAAGATTCACCTAGACCAACACAGATGAATGTAGACGATGAAAGGGAAGAAGTCTTATGTCCTTCATGTAAGAACAAACTCATTTTTGTTGAAGGATGCAACATCTGCATTGATTGTGGATATAGTGGCTGTACATCAGGATAGAACATAAAAAACCATTTTTATGTCAGCAGAAAAATTTGCAACATATGCGGTCATAGTATAGCCTGGTTAGTATTCGGGGTTTCCAACCCTGTGACGCGGGTTCGAATCCCGCTGACCGCATTCAATTAGATCCAATTTTTTAGTAGTATGTTGTGCGTTAAATTATGAAACAGGCAAAAAGAAAAATTGCACTTGAAAGAATGTATGTGTTGATCAACGATGCAATTTCAAATGCTAGAACAAACCCTCATTTGGCTCAAAAGCAGGCTAACTTAGCTAGAAGAATAAGTACTCATCAAAGAATAAAGATGCCCTATGAATTACGAATAAATTTTTGTAAACAATGTAAAAATTTTATTGCTCCAGGAATTAATTCAAGAATAAGACTTGGACGAACTCCACTAAAGTCAATTCGTATAACATGTAATTTTTGTGAACATACATATCGCAAGGTGATAGCTCAATGATTTATAAGACGATTTGCAAGTTTGACTCCAATGGCTAAAGTCTATGATGTACCAGCTGATATTTTTGTTAGCAAGCTAACTGAAATTTTAAAAAACGAAGACATACCTGCTCCCGAATGGTCAGTATTTGTAAAAACTGGTACTCATGCAGAAAAACCACCACAAAATTCGGACTGGTGGCATGTAAGATGTGCATCAATATTAAGAAAAATATACCTTCATGGTCCTGCCTCGGTTAACGAGCTACGTTCTATGTACGGTGGTGGTAGACCAGTTGGTTATGGCGCTGCTCATCATAAAGATGCTAGTGGTGCAATTATAAGAAATGCAATTCATGGACTAGAAAAGCTTGGCTATGTTCAAAAGATAGAGAAAAAGGGACGCATATTAACAAAGCAAGGAACACAGAAATTAGATAAGTTAGCTACTGAAATATTATCTGAGCTAATTAAGAAAGAACCAGGATTGAAGATCTATTCCTAGTGATATTATGAGCTATCCAAATCAGGATGATGAGAATAATACTCAAGAAAAAGATAGTCAATTAAAAGCACAAAAGGAAATTATGTTAAAACAAGTGTTGTCTGGTGATGCAAGATTACGCTTAAACAATGTAAGAATGGTAAAACCTGAACTTGCTGACCTAGTTGAAAATTATATTCTTAATCTCTCAGTACAAGGAAAACTTCCTGGGCAGATCTCTGACGATCAGCTAAAACAAATTCTATCATCAGCCCAGCAGCCCAAACGTGATTTCAAGATTAACCGAGTCTGATCTCAAAATATAATTAAGGGTAAAGAGGCGACAATATTCATGAAGGCTGTTGTATACCGTGAATATGCACCTGATGACGATTATGCTAAAATCCTAAAAGTTGAGGATATTGATGAGCCAAAACCAAAACCAGATGAGGTTATTTTTACAAACAAGGCATCTGCCTTAAACTATAATGATATCTGGGG
>CACHDH010000055.1 GCA_902578515.1 uncultured marine group I thaumarchaeote
TGCCTCACAGATAAGAAAATTAATTCTTTTTTCCTTCTCTATTCTTGTATCAGGACTTTGACAAGTAATACATTTGATATAATCAGTGACATAGATGTTAAGAAGTCGTGTAAAATCATCAGGATCTCTTTTGCCTATAAACATGGCACTATCACCAACCCTTTCAGCAGGAACTGCAAATTCCTTTGATAGATATTGTAATAGTTTAGCTGGATCTCGACGCATTATCTTCGGATATTCCATAAAATTTCTCAAGAATGTTTTTTGTCCTTCCCACATAACATCAACTGGTGGAAGTTCAAATCTATTCTCTACGGGTTTTGAATCTTTGATTAAATTCTTTTCAATCCGTTTTAACAGCTTCTCATAGTCTGCTTTTGTCATCAAAAAAGGAAAGCCTAGTTCCCCTATATGGGTTTAGATAAAAAGAAGATTCTATGGTTTTCCTATACGAAACATGTTAGTGCCACATTCAGGACAAGTACCCTTTACTGCAGGTCTTCCATTCTTTAGCGTTGTTTCTTGTGGATCTTTAATCTCCCTCTTTGTGCTGCACCACGTTCTGTCTCATTTTGTTCAATTTTACCCTTAACAAAATCCCAGTGTCCCTGTGGGTATTTCAACAACAGAAATTCATTTTTACCAGAATCATTTCGGAATAAAACAATACCAGCAGATTTTTCAGTTACCATGTTGGGATAGATTTTATCTCAGCTTATTTACCTATACGCCTTTTTCTCTTCTGGAATGTACGTATAGCTCGCATAAGATCAATTTTTCTAAATTCTGGCCAAAAAATATCTAGGAAAACCAATTCACTGTATGCACTTTGCCACATCAAAAAACCACTCATTCTTTTTTCACCAGATGTTCTTAAAATCATATCAGCCGAAGGTTGAGGTAGATGTGATGTATACAAATTTTCTTCAATAACGTCCTTGTTGACATCTTTTGCATCCAATTTGCCATCTTTAATTTTAGTACCAATTTTCTTTACTGCATCAACTAATTCATTCTGCCCACCATATGCAATTGCAATGTTGAGAAAGTGATTACTATAATCCCTTGTAGCATTATCCAATCTAGACAATACATCCTTTATCGAATCTGGTAAAAGTTCAATTCGTCCTATTGCTTTTACTCTCATCTCATTTTTATGAATTCTAGGATCATTGTACAGTTTTTCTAATCTTGTCTTGATTAAATCATAGATATAATCAAGTTCCTCATTTTTTCTATCCAAATTTTCAGATGACAGGACATACAAAGTTATAATTTTTATATCAAATTCTTCACACCAATCAAGAAGGTTTTCAACTGCATCAGCACCCTTAAAATGACCA
The DNA here is from genome assembly GCA_902578515.1 of uncultured marine group I thaumarchaeote. Classification (GTDB taxonomy): domain Archaea; phylum Thermoproteota; class Nitrososphaeria; order Nitrososphaerales; family Nitrosopumilaceae; genus Nitrosopelagicus. The sequence continues at coordinate 1,344 of CACHDH010000055.1, forward strand.
CGTTTCTGCATAACTAAATTACGTTTTGCCCATCTACGATTACCATCAAGTATTATTGCTATGTGATTAGGTCTATCACCTTCTATCACTTCTTTTTCTAATCTTTTTGCATAGAATCTATAAAGTCCAGATACATTCAACATAGAATCTAACATTCCGTTAATAGTAAATCACCTTTCATATTTTTTGGAATAAGTTCGAGGCAGATATGTGTTATTATGGTATGACTCTGGATAGAATAAATTTATTGATCTAGTTCTCTACTTCCTTTCTTTCTATATCGACGTATCAAGAGAGTAGCAGAAGCCGCTGTAACACCAAAACCTGCAATCAAAGGCACGAGCAGTGAAAATGAACTTTCTCCATGCATTAGGATGTTTGTAAACTGGTGAACAGTAGGATATAACGCAATCAGAACAATTACTCTAAGAATATCACTGAAATGTCTTAATTTCCTGTTTAACCAATTACTGAATAAAATTCCTACAAATATTGTTCCAATACCGATCCACAAGAATGGAATCATACCAGAAACAAATTGACCTATCACTACTTCGTTTGTGATTATATCAGTAATTCCCATATTATCAGAAAATTGTACTGAACTTAGAGTAGCTATACCGGCTGGAACTGATGCGGCAATGAGAATTAATCCAGTGATTAGTGTAAACATTCTAGTAAACCCTTCCGGCGTAGGTTTTGCCCAGTTAGACCATGCTTTATCAATATCAAATGCTCTGATCAAAAATGCACCACCAAGAATAGTAATTAGTACAGCAAAAATCTCAGCGTTGTATCCTGTAACAGCACCAATTCCACCGATTAGTAACAAAATTCCTGGTACACCCAAAAAGAACTTTGAGTATTTTGGGTTGTACATTACCAACTTTAAGAATTTACCAAAGACAGCGTAGGAATGCTCAATTGTTCTACTAACTTGCATAACTACTCTTTGTACTGAAACGATTGGGATTATATTTTGAATTACAGGTATAACCATCTCATCATCTTCACCATCTGAAACTATAACAGCTCCATTTGCAGAAAATTTCTTTAACACAGATTTTATCTCTGAAGCAACTTTTTCATCTGCTTGTACACCACGGTTTTCTACACCAGCAACTGTGATTACTTGTGCTTCGTATCCTTTGCTTACCAAGTCTTCATATGTCTTAACGGCAAAAAATATTGAATTAGAATCTGCATCTTCAGGATCCTCAAGAGCCAATCTTTGTGCTGCTTCAATACATGCATCCCTTCCAACCACAGGAGTAGATATTCCAGTCTTACTTCCTACATCATCATCTCTATCTACACAGATAACTAGCAGTTTATTTGCTGTAGTAGCCTCAACATCCTTTACTAGTTTCCCATTCTGTGACATCTATATTATATGTCTAAATTAGTTTTTAATGGTTTCCCACCATTCTTACTAGGAAATTTAGTACTCAGTTATAATTATGGTCTAGAATCATCCGATTTTTTTGCCCAGTCAAATGATTCTGTTTCTAGCTGTTTTATCTTGGATAATATCTCACCAATCG
>CACHDH010000056.1 GCA_902578515.1 uncultured marine group I thaumarchaeote
AAGTGAAGAGTATTATTCTGAAAAAGTTGTGGAGAAAGAAGAAGCAAGAGACCTTTTGCAAAAATCAGACAATATCAACATGGTTGGAAAGCAGATAATTGATTTGTCTGTAAACATGGGAATTGGATCACACGAAGGAGTTAAAGTGATAGATGGAGTTCCTTTTCTTATTGTTTTCAAAATGTAAATCACCACAATTATATACAAAAATTTGTACTTTTTTCTATGGGTAAACGTAAGGTCTTAAACGAAAGTGCATTAAAAGAATTACAACTGCCTCAGGAGGGCGAAATGTTTGGAAGAGTAATCAAACTTCTTGGTGGAGAAAATCTTTTGGTAAAATGTACTGATGGTGTTACAAGAAGAGGACGAATTAGAGGAAAATTAAAACGCAGAGTATGGATACGTGATAATGATATTGTTATAATTGCACCTTGGGAATTTGGTGAAGGAGAACGAGGTGACATATTGTGGAGATATACATTACCACAAACAGATTGGCTTAAGGCAAATGATCACATACCAAAAGATTTCTAAATTTTTGATAAATGAGTTTTGAAAAATTAGTTAGAATTCCAGAGGATAGAGTTGGCGTTCTAATAGGTAAATCAGGAAAAACAAAATCAAAAATTGAAGAAACATGTTCAGTGAAATTGGATATTAATAGTGATAATGGTGAAGTTGAAGTTTCAGGTAATGCATCTGACGAAAAATTTCAAATTTTCAAGGCTTTGGAAATTGTTACAGCAATTGGCCGTGGATTTTCACCAGAAAAAGCTATGAGATTACTTAAAGGTGAAAATACTTTACATGTAATTAATTTACGTGAGTTCGGTGGAAAATCTCCAGAACAAAGGAGGAGACAGGTATTACCAATATTGAATTTATAGATGGTTTTGAGGAATCTGTAGAGTATGATTTTAGATTCAAAAAAGAAGATATCCACAAAAAAGTTATTTTCTTCTTGGCAAAAACTGATGAAAAAAATATCAAGATATCTCATGAACATAATGATTATCTTTGGTTAGAATATGATGATGCCATAAAAAAAACTACGTTTGAAAATGCTAAAAATGTGTTATCTAAAGCAAATGAATTTTTATCAGCAACTTGCTGACACCAATTGTTTTGCAGTGCGCACAGGATTTTTGGAACCAAGAATTGTTCTGCCAACAATTAGAAAATCACTGCCGTTTGCGATCGCCTTCTTTACACTTCCACCTTGTGTACCAACTCCGGGAGAATAGATATCAAGTTTTTTCCCAGAAGTTTTTCTGCAATAGTTTATGATTTTTGGATAGGTTGCACCAACAATTATTCCATCAACACCACTTGATATAGCCCATTTTAAGAATAATTGATACAACGGTATAGTCTTTGAATTATTTGAAAGTCTTACATTCATCTCATAGGATGCTTTAGCTTCTGGTGCGCTCATATGGCATAACGCGATTACACCCTTGTTTCTTTTGTGTGCTTCTGTGACAATTTTCTTGATAGCCTTAGGACCCATTATTGGGTTTATTATAATCGCGTCAAAGCCAAAATTCCATAATGTTTTTGATGTTATTTGATTTGTATTTCCTATATCGTTCAGTTTTATGTCTGCAATAGTTAGAAGTCCATGTCGATGGGCAGCCTTATTGATTTTGATGATCTCTTTTTTTCCTAATGGTAACAATGCGTGAAAGTTTAGTTTAATACCGCACAGAAATTTGTGCATGGTTTTGATATTCTTTATTGTTTGTGAAACGGTTTTTGTATTTGCCGAACTATAGTCATTTGCAAGTATAATCCTACTGTTCTTGGCGGATTTGGAAATTCTAGTTCTGAATTTGGTCATAGTTGACCAATGGATGTGTTTCGCGTAGTTTAACTATTTTGATGTAAGAGTAGCCATGCTCACCAGTATTATCGACCAATATTGGCTCAGAACTGTTAGTTGTAGTATGCTTCACAAATGGTTTCACAGGTTCCTCGTTTAATACAACATAACAAAAGAATGAATCACCATCCTCATTGAAATTAAGAAAAACTCCAAGGAACCATTTCTCTTTGACTGGGAATGCAAATAATGGAAATGGTGCTTCTTCAAAACCATAACTAAGTTTAGCTAGGCTTCCCAGGTCGTCTAGTTCGATAGGTTGGTATTTTGCTGTATTATTCTCAGGTGATGGTTGTAGAGATCGTGGCAATGATTTGATTTTTACAATTGGTGAATACATTTTTGATGCATCAATGGTTGATTCCACCATTACAGATTCTTCCTTACCGGATCTAAAACCATAACATAAGTAATGACTAAAATTTTCAACTGGTGTATAGTAAATTACTGGACTTTCCTTTAACAAATCCATCTGAACTGAAAGAACTTTTGCGCCTTTATGTTCATGAAGAAATGATACCCTTGGCGCTCTTTCTAGTGCACAGACTAACCTAGTAAATTCCAAAGGTGAGCGCACTTGAATATAACTCGGAAACTTGTCCACGGAAAATAAAGTTAGGATACTAAATTAAAGGATAACCGAAGCTAACTAGCTCTAATATCGATTGTGTCATCCACTAGTGGACCAGTACCAATAAGCGTGACTGGTACTTGCAGTTTCTCTTCAATATTCTTGATGAACGATTTAGCCTCACTGCTCAAGTCATCAAAAGATTTTACGCCTGAACATTCTGGGAATCTAACATCTAATTTTGTTATAGCCAATTGCGTTGCAC
>CACHDH010000057.1 GCA_902578515.1 uncultured marine group I thaumarchaeote
TGTACGCGAAGAAATTTTTGATTTATTAAAAAAAAATGCTAACAAGGGAAAGAAAGTAGTACGACTTCATGACGGTGATCCGTCAATTTATGGAGCAATACGTGAACAGATGGACAATTTAGAAAAGGAAAAAATTGATTCTGTAATAATACCGGGGGTAACATCTTTTCTAGCATCAGCAGCTGCACTTGGAGCTCAACTAACACTTCCTGGCGTAACACAAACAATGATCATATCAAGAGCAGAAAAACGCACAAAAGTTCCAAAGCGTGAAAAAATTTCAGAGCTTGCTAAACACAGGTCGACAATGATTTTTTATCTTAGTGTTCATCTTCTATCAAACATAGTAAAGGAAGCAGTTGCAGGCGGATATCCAAAGTCAACACCGGTTGGAGTTGTTTATCGTGCAAGTTGGAATGATGAAAAAATTATCACAGGAACACTAGATACAATTACAAAAAGAGTTAGGGAACAAAAGATTACACGAACGGCTATTATCATTATCGGTGATGTGATAAAACCAAAATCATATGAATATTCCCGCCTATATGATAAGAGCTTTAGTCATGGATTTAGAAAAGCAAAATCTAGCACAAAACGCTAACACTTTTCTTAATCCCAAGCCGTACAAGGTGCTTTTGGAATTTTTTTGGATCAGACGATGTAAAAATTTTCATCGTGTTTGTTTTTGACTGTTTTCTTCCAACAATTTTTTTAACTTTTTGAGCTACTTCCCTCCCAGGGTCAACAAACGTAATATTTGGAAATTGCTTTTTCAAAAACGGCAATAAAAATGGTAAATGTGTGCTAGATAATATCGCTACATCAATATTTGTTCTGGAGAATGGTTCAAAAAGTACTTTTGAAATTATCTTTTCACACAACTTCTTATCTTCAAGAAACTTTCCATGTTCTACTAACTTCACCAATTTTGTTGCATCAATCTTCGTTAGATTGATGTGCTTAGGCAATCTATTCTTTCTTACATATTCTGTTAATGTTTTGCTTTTTACAACAGTATTTGTTGCAAGCATTGCTACATTTCCTGTCATAGAGATTTTTGCTGCTTTTTTAATTGGCGGTAGTACTTTTATTATATTTTTTTTATTTATGCTAACTAATAGTGATGGAGTGTTGGAACCCATTACTATTAGGTCCGGGTCAAATTTTTCCTCCAATAATCTTATTGTTTTTGTTATAATCTTAGACAATTGTGATTTTGATTTTTTTCCATATGGAAAATTTTTTTGGTCTGCAAAATAGATTATATCAGATTTCATTGTTTTTTGTATTGGCCTTATTATTGAAAGAGACCCAAATCCAGAGTCAAATACCATGATTTTTGCCACAAATACGAATGATTTGTTCCCGTTTTTACTGTTTGTTAGCTAAATTTAGCCTAGTGTTGATCTAATTCCACACCCAGTATTAAGAATAAAATCAGAAACCATGCTCTATGACATCTTTCCAAAAGTCATGGGCACAAAAAGAAGTAAAAAGTATGACTGAAAGGATTCGTGATACTGTTAAACCACAGGGCGCACTAAAACCACGAATACAAACAGCAGTTAACAAACTTCAGGTCCAAACTTCAAAGATGGACATCATGTTGACAAAATTACGTGAAAGGGACCAACAACTCTTCGACCGAATTGTCACTGCAACGCAGAGTCATGATACACAAACTAGCCGAGTTTTATCCTCCGAGCTAGCGGAAGTTCGTAAAGTTCAAAGAGTATTAGGCGGTGCCAGAAATTCCCTTGAACAAGTACAGTTACGATTAACCACTATTCATGATCTTGGCGATGCAATGATTGCAATTGGCCCAGCGATGTCAACTATGAGAGACTTGAAACCAACAATGAGTAAATTCATGCCAGAAGCAGACTCTGAATTGAATTCCATGACAGACACACTGAATGGACTCATGACTGATTCACTCTCAGGCGATTCGTTTGAAATGCAAGACAGTGCTATGAATGAAGAGACAAATGCAATTCTTCAAGAAGCATCAGCCGTTGCTGAACAACAAACAGACGAAAGATTTCCATCGATACCAACAACAACTCCAACAGGGATTCCAACCCAAACGCAATCTAATACACAATCAAATCCAATGGATTTCCTTGAATAGATGCTAAGGCAGGATCCATTTTTTTCTCTTTTTCTTTTTTAAGATTAAGGAAAAGCTGTTTCTTTGGAAAGTATATCATCCAACTCGGAAACTTTTATTCTATTTTGTTCCATCGAGTCACGCATCCTAAGAGTAACTGTATCATCTTGTAAGGTTTGATGATCAATTGTAATAGCGTAAGGTGCACCAACCTCGTCCAGTCTTCTATACCTTCTTCCTATCGCACCAGAATGATCCAAAAACACATCATACTTTCGCTTGATTTGCAGGTATAATTCATCTGTCTTTTCAGCAAGACCGTCCTTTTTTACAAGTGATAACACTCCAACGTGAATTGGAGACAAATATGGTTTAAGTGACAACACAACCCTATCATTTTCTTCATCCTCTCGTAGACCGCTTTCTAGTATAGTATACAAACTGCGATCTATTCCCATAGAAATCTCAAAAACATGTGGAAGTACTTTTTCATCATTATCCATCACTTCAAATTTTTCTTTGCTTTTGGTAGCGTGACTAGTCAAATCATAATCTGCCCTATAGTTAC
>CACHDH010000058.1 GCA_902578515.1 uncultured marine group I thaumarchaeote
CAAAATTAATGCGGCTAGAACCATCACTAATGCAGTTAGTCGAGATGGGAGATAGTTGAGTATTGTATCACATTTGGCTCCAAACCAACCAACATTTTTGAACATAGTTGTCTTGTACCCAATCATAGAGTCTATGGTGTTTATTGCTCTGTAGGCAAATGCTCCAGGTAGACCAAAAATTGCATAATAGAATAATGGACCAGTAACACCATCAACTGTATTCTCACTTACACTTTCTAAAACAGCCGATAAAATGTGATTTTTATCTAAATTTTTGGTGTCTCTCTTAACAATCATAGCGAGATGGTTCCTAGCAGAGTCTAAATCATCTTTTTCAATAGCGTCAATCACTGCCAAAGCATGCCTTTGCATTCCTCTGATTGCAATAGTTGTTTTTAGCAAGATCGAGCCAATAACTATTGAGATAATCAATGAGATGATATCAATGGTCAGTAAACTAATTCCAACATCCAAAGCAACAAGTAGTGTAGATACAATCGTCACAACTATACTAACAATCAAAATGCCTCCGAGTAATTCCCTTTTTGCTGAGTTATTTTTTGCAAAAGGAACAAGTGATGCAATCAGTTTTCCCATCCAAGCAGTTGGATGGTATTTTGTTTTTGGATCACCCACCAAAAAATCCAATAAAAGAGCAAACCCGACTATAACTACGCTTTCAAGTATCATTATAGTAGTTTTTCAATCTCTCTGATATTAAGACTTGACTTTACAACCTTGCTTAATTTCTCAATTTCAGAATCGATCTTTTTTAGATTTTGCCTGTTCAACCCAAGCTTCTTCGAACTTGAAGTTATAGAATCCTCCTCAGGAAGTAAAAATTTGGTCATTGGAATGGTTCCAAAAACTGGCTTCCCTGTGTTTTGTTTTAATTTTCTAAATCCAGGCTTAAGAATATCCAAATCACCACGAAATTTGTTAAAAACAAATCCCTTGACCATTTTTTGGTATTTTTTTTCTAATAACGATAGAGTCCCAACAATGCTCCCAAAAGATCCACCCCTCTCAATGTCTGTAACTAAAATCACTGGGGATTTTATTTTCTCAGCAAGCTTCATGTTTGCAATATCATATTTTGTAAGATTAATTTCAGCCGGAGAGCCTGCGCCTTCTATTATGATCAAGTCGTGGTTTTTTTCTAAGGCATTAAATGATTTCAAAACTGTCTTCATTCCATTCTTTTGAACAAACTTTTTGTAATAATCATCTGCATGCATTTTTTTATAGAATTTTCCTCTGAGAAAAACAGAGCTTCTATAGTTACCCAGAGGTTTCAGCAAGATCGGATTCAAATCTGCTGTTATTTTAGCACGTGAGGCTAAAGCCTGAACTGCCTGTGCACGAGAAATTTCGAAACCGTCTTCCTTATAGGCATAGTTTGACATGTTTTGTGCTTTGAATGGTGCTACAGAGAATCCCTTTTCTAGAAAAATTCTGCAGAGTGCGGTAACAAGTGTTGTCTTACCTGCACTAGATGCTGTTCCCTGAACCATCAGTGTTTTTGATATACTAAATCACCTCCATAGCCTTTAGTAGTTTTATGTTTTCCTTTCTAGTTTTTACTGCAATTCTAATGTAATTTTGGTTTAATCCACGAAACGTACTACAATCACGAATTAGAATTTTTTTTCTCAGAAGTTTCTTTTGTAAAAGTTTTGATTTTGTTTTTGTCTTTACCAGAAGAAAGTTTGCTGCTGAGTCATAACAAGCAAATTTTTCCGATTTTGCTAAATTTGAGGATATGAAATTTTTCTCCTTTTTGATTAATTTACGTGTCTTATCTAAAAATGGATGATAGCATATTGCGGCACTCGCTGCACGCTGTGCGATATTACTTACATTCCAAGGAATCTTAACTTTTTGTAATGGCTCGATGATCTGTGTACTGCCCACCCCATAGCCAATTCTAATTCCTGCTAAACCAAAAGATTTTGTGAGAGAACGTAGAATGAACAAATTCTCAAAATTCTTGATCTGTTTTATTACAGATTCATCATTTCCAGATACAAGTTCAATAAATGTCTCATCTAGAAATACAATTGTTGATTTCTTTTTTGCAGCAGCAATAATTTTCACCATTTCACTTTTTTGGATTAAAATGCCGGTGGGATTATTTGGATTACAGATAAAGACACAGCCATTTCTGGGAATCTTCGTGATGAATTTTTGTAAATTTTTTGAAAGATCCATAGTTTTAAAAAATGAAATTTTGGATTCACAAAGTTTTGCAGAAACCTCATATTCACTAAAAGTTGGTATTGGAATCAAAACATGTGTTTTTTTATTTAGAAAAGTTTTGCAGAAATTGTAAATTATCTCTGTTGCGCCATTTCCAACAACAATCTGTTTTTTTGGAATATCGGTAAACCATGCCAAGTTTGCACGTAGATCAGTAGAATTTGGATCAGGATACTCTGAAATCAAATTCAATTGTTTTTTCAAATAGCGTTTTACTCCTGGATGGCACCCTAGCGGATTTACATTTGAACTAAAATCAATCACATTAGCATACGGGTTCTTGGTACCATATTTGCCCCCATGCGAGGCTGGAATGTGTGACTGTGCTGGTTTGTTTGGATGAACTCTCACATCATTGATTATTCATT